>SXTU01000278.1 GCA_005791875.1 Verrucomicrobiales bacterium | reverse complement strand
GCCTCACAATAGGCGAGCACCGTGCCCTTGGGTGTGACGACGATGCCAGGAATTCGATAGCGGGCGATGCCGTTAAAGCCGGGCGGGAAAACTTCGGACTTCTCGAGCAAAGGCTCGGCGGCATGCAGCGCGGCCAGCGGCACGAGCAGCAGGGCGGTGAGGAGGGTGAGGATGGGTTTCACGTTGCGATTTCCTTCGAGGTTCGAATCAGCGTGCGGAAGGCATCGCGCAGGAGGGCCAAGTCGGACTGCACGGCGAGGCGGGTGAACCCCTGCTGTATGCGCTGTGGCAGTTCGGACGGGTCGCGGACGAGGATGCCAGCGGCTTTGCCGGCAGCGCGGGCGGCGGCCACCACGCGGTTCAAACATTCCTCGAAGTCCGCGGTGGCTGAGGCCGGGCGATGGCGGAGGTCGTGCTGCAAATCCGCCGGGCCGACAAACAAAACATCGATGCCCTCAACACTAGCGATGCCGGCAGACTCGTTCACCGCGTCGAGGGTCTCGATTTGGGCCATGAGCAAAGGAGCGGGCGTGCTTTCCGGAGTGCGGAGTCCGTAGTCATGCGCTCGCACGGTGCGGGAGACTCCCCGCCGGCCGCGGGGCGGGTAATACGCCGCGCACACAATCGCCTCCGCTTCCGAGACGCTGCTGACATGCGGCACCATGATGCCATCGGCACCCCAGTCGAGCACGCGGGCGATGAGATCGGCATGCGGAGCTCCCACCCGGACGATGCCCTTCGTGCGGCTGCCGCGCAACGCCCGCAACTGCTCCGGCACGCCGGACTCCGAAGCACAGCCGTGCTCGAGGTCCAACAACACCCAGTCAAACCCGGAGAGGGTCGCCAGTTCCGCGATCACAGGCGAGCCGATGGAAAGCCATGTGCCGATACTTGAGTTCGTGCTCATAAAATGGAGGTTCCCGAATTCTCGCGCAAGCCTCGCAGGGCCATGGCAAGTCGCTGGCGGGTGGTCTGTTCCAGATCGGCGCCGCTGAGTCCGGCACCAACGAGAAAAAAGCGGTCGCTCCGATCAAAGTAACCCGCACCGACTCGGATGACGGACTTGACAATCATGTTGCGCAACAAGTGCAGCCAGAACCGCCGGCGATATTCCTCCGGCAGACAGCGGACGCTTTGATAACCCTCCAATGCCTGCTGCAGGAAATCAGCGTCGTGAAAACACGCCAACAGCGAGAGGTCGTCCATCGGATCGCCACTGATGGCATCGTCGAAATCGATGAAGGCGGCGATTTGATCGCGTGTGCCAAGGACGTTCCAAAGCGCGAGGTCTTTGTGGACGAGGCAGCCGGGCGCGAGATCGAGCAAGGCGTGATGCTTTTCGATCTCGGCGAGAATCTCATCCGTGTTCGCGAGGAAGCCGCGATGCTTCAGGAAGTGCAGATGCTCGTCGAGGCGAAGATGGAAGTAGTCCGCGTAGGATGTGCGGTAACCTCGCAGGCTTTCATCCAGCACTCCAAAGCCATCGCAAGTGATCTCCTGCCACTTCGCCACCGCCACGCCGATGTCGAAGGCGATTCGAGGCACCTCCAGCGTCCCCGCTTTGAACCAGTGATTCAAATCGGGAGCCGAAATCCATTCCAAAGCCTGCCAGGCAAACGGCACTCGGCTCCGCGTGGCATCACAACCAAACACGAGCGGCGTGACGACGTCGGCCGCTCGCACGCGATCCAGCACGGTGCTCTCCACGGCGAGATGAGCGTCGTTTTCGGGTCCGTTCTCCACGCGGACGAAAAGCGGCTTCTTGTCCACGTCGGCATTCCAGGTGAGATGGTTGCCCTGGCCGGCTCCGGGGCTCAAAACGACGGCTTGCGTGTCGAAGTGCCTTTGCAGTTCTTTTTCGAGTTGCAGCGTGATTTGCGGGTCAGCCTTGCCACGCATCTGCGTGCCGTGAAACGCAGCGGGGCGGTCGCATTTCCAGTAGTAGATGTCGCGGCGGCTCATGGTTTGGCAATCAAAGTCGGCAAGAGGCTCTTCACACGGTAGGACGGCCTTTCCAGGCCGTCGCGGGTTCGATTTCGACGGCCTGGAAAGGCCGTCCTACATGAAATTCACTACTTCCTATCACCGAAGGTTGCCTGATCACGCACGCCGCCGAAGTCTGGCCCGCCCGCGCCGACGTAGCCACTGCTGCTGCCGTTTTCATCCGGCGTGACCCAGAAGGCATACAGCGAGCCCTTCGCCAGATGGAAACGGAACTTCACATTCATCCCGGCCACATCCGAAAGGTCCGCGCCGTCCGCCCATTCGATTTTGAGTTTGGTTTGGTCGCCGGAGGCCGGTTTGGAGGTGCGGAGGACGCTTCCAGCCTCATCGAGCAGCTCCACTCGCACTTCGCCGTTCACATTCACGAAGAGATGTTTGCCTTTGAACTTCACCGGGCGAGTCGTCAGCTCGCCGGGGCCGTCCATACTGGCAAAGCCGTCGCGACGCAGCGTGGCGAGGCCGACGCTGCCGCCGGTATACATGCCGCGATGACCGCTCGGCGCGATGCCGCTGGTGCCCATGTAGGGGAAGACGAGTTGATCGTTGAGCACCACAAAGACGCCCGCTGCGCCATGCAGATAAGCGCGATCCCACAAGCCCTCCGTGCGCGAGCCGACGATGAAGCCACGTCGATCTGGCCGATCCCAGTGGAAGCCATCGCGGCTGAAGCCGAGTTCGAGGTCCGTGAGCTTCGGAAACCTGTCCTTCCCGCAGATTTCATTCTTCGGGCCACGATGGATGTAGTGCATGCCAACCATGAGGCTCTCATAGGCCACCGCATTCAGGCTGTAGAGCTGCGCGGGCTCGCCGCCGCCGGGATAACGATCCGCTGGCTCAGGGAGGTCGAGTTTGTCGGTGCAGGTCCAAAACACGCTCTTCTTCCAGTCGGCACCGGCGAGGAAATCATCGCTTTCGTAGTAGTAGCGGCTGCGACCGCGTGAGGTGCCCTTCTTGATGCTGAAGACCCATTTTTCGCGGAAGGGATTGTAAAAGAAGGAGCAGTAGTCATCCGCCGCGATGGTCGTCGTCACCGCGTCCGACCACGTTTTGCCATCGGAGACATGCAGCGAGTGCATGAAACCCTGCGGACGCTGCGCGCCGTGAAGCCAGCAGGTGATGTATTTGAGGCGCTCGGCAGGGTTCTTCGCGTTCAGATCGAGCCACACGCAGTTGTCGGAGCCGCCAGTGGCGAGCTTGGGTCCAGTCCAGCGCAAGCCCTCAGGCAACAACTGGCCGCGACGCGTCCACATCTTCATGTCCGGACTCGTGGCGAGCGACAACGGCCCGCGCCAGCCAGCGACGTAGAACATCTTGAAGAGCTTTTCCGACGGATCGTAAAACACGCCGCCCTGACCGGTGAAGGTGGTAGCTTCCTCGCCCTTCTCGCCTTCGGTGGATTTGCCCAGTTCACGCTCCGTCTCGGCTTTGAAGACGGGATTACCCTCGAACTTCTTCGCCTGATGGAAGGTGCGCCTCAGTGTGGTCTTCTCGATGAGGAAATCATCGACAAAGAGCTGCCGGCCAAGGTCGATGGGGATGACTTTCGGCTTGTGCTTCAAATACGGCACTTCCATCACCGCGTCGCTCGGCTCGCGGAAGCGCGGCGGCCACACGTCGGGCAGTTCGATGCCGTTGTAGAGCTTTTCAGGTTTCGGGCCGGTGGCCTTGTTCGCGAGCACGAGCAGCTTCGCATCCTTCGACACGATCTTGCCCGCGAGCGCGTCCTCCTCGCGAAACTTCGCCAGCTGAATCTCGGCATCGGTGTGGCGATTCCAATCATAGAGGATGTGGATGAGGCCGTCGGGCGCCTCGAAGCCATCGGGATACGACACCGCGTTGCGTTCATCGAGCAGCAGACCGCCTTTCCACGTCTGGCCTTCGTCTTCAGATAGCCACGCGCTCATGTGCGTGCGCTTTTGAAGCCGCTCGGCGGGCGATCCGTTTTTCACCAGCAGGATGCGGCCCGATTTGAGCCGACGCACGAAGAAACGCGCATTGATGTTCTGCACCGTCGCCGCCTGCTTCGGTGCGCTCCAGGTCGCGCCGCGATCGTTGGAAAAGCTCTCGTGTGGCTGGCCCTTTGTGCGAGCGAGCATCCACAGGCGACCGTCTTTCAGTTCGACCATCATGTGCTCGTCGAACTCCCAATCCGGGAACTGCAAGCTGCCGCGCTTCTGCCACGACGATCCTTCGTCGGTCGAGGCAAACACCCGGGCCGTCTTCTTGTGCCAATCGGATACCGGCAGCAGCCACGCACCGTCTTTGAGCACGGTCGGCTTGTTCAGGGTGCAACCTTCCGCAAACATCACTGGCGTGCTCCAGACGGGCTCCGCCGCATCCGGATCATCGCAGCGTATGAACCAGTTCGTGATGCGCTTTTTGGGATCGCCGCGCTGCTGATCAAAAAAGAGCCACAGACGGCCTTTC
>SXTU01000277.1 GCA_005791875.1 Verrucomicrobiales bacterium | reverse complement strand
GATGACCTCGGCTACACGGACGTGAGTTATCACGGGGGCGAAATCAAGACGCCGAACATTGACCGCCTCGCCGCCGCCGGTGCGAAGTTGGAGGCGTTCTATGTCCAACCGGTCTGCTCGCCCACGCGCGCGGCGCTGATGACGGGGCGTTATCCGATGCGGCATGGTTTGCAAGTCGGCGTGGTAAGGCCGTGGGCGCAGTATGGCCTGCCACTCGACGAGCGCACCCTGGCGCAGGGCTTGCAGTCCGCTGGCTACACCACCGCGATCGTCGGCAAGTGGCACCTCGGCCACTTCGCGCCGGAGTATCTGCCCACGCGACGCGGCTTCACGCACCAGTATGGCCACTACAACGGCATGATTGACTACTTCACACACGAGCGCGACGGCGGGTTCGACTGGCATCGCGACGACAAGGTGAACCGCGACGAGGGTTACACCACCGTGCTCAACGGAAATGAAGCCGTGCGGCTCATCGAAAAGCAGGACGCCGCCAAGCCGCTGTTCCTCTACATGCCGTTCAACGCGCCGCACACGCCGCTCCAGGCGTTGCCCGCGCACTTGAAGCTCTACGAGCACATCGAGAACAAGCAGCGCCGCACCTACTGCGCGATGGTTCACGCGGTGGACGAGCAGATCGGCCGTGTCGTGGCCGCTATCGAGAAGCGCGGGCTGACGGGCAACACGCTCTTCATCTTCTCCAGCGACAACGGCGGCCCCATCGCCCAATCCGCGACCAACGGCAAGCTCCGCGCCGCCAAAGGCACGCTCTACGAAGGCGGCGTGCGCGTGTCCGCCTTCGCGACGTGGGCGGGCAAGATCAGGCCCGGCCTCTTCATCAACGAGCCGCTGCACATCGTGGACTGGTATCCCACGCTGCTGAAGCTCGCGGGCGCGTCGGCCGAGCAGAAGCACGCGCCCGACGGCCTCGACATCTGGCCCGTCCTCACCGCCGGCGCGAAGTCCCCGCACGACGCCATCCTGCTCAACACCACGCCCGGCAACGGGGCCATCCGCATGGGCGATTGGAAACTCGTCGTGGGTGGCAACCAGCCAGAAGATGGCACCGAGGCGCTCGCGCAACCCGACGCCGCGAAGAAGGGCAAGAAAGGCAAGCCAGCCGCCTCCGGCCCGACGACCGAACTCTTCAACCTCGCCGAGGACCTCGCCGAGAAGAACAACCTCGCCGAGAAGCATCCTGACAAGGTGAAGGAGCTCCGCACCCGCCTCGAGGCCTTCGCCAAGCAAGCCGTCCCGCCCAAGTCCGCCCCCAAGTCCGCCGACTTCAAGACACCCAAGGTTTGGGGCGAGAAAGACTGAACCCGATAGTCCACCATGAAAACCACCCGCCGCACCGCCCTCAAAGCCACCGCCGCCAGCCTTGGCGCGCTCGCCCTCCGTCACACGCCGCTCGCTGCCCAAGAAGCCGCGCAGCCGTTCGGCCAAGAATTTCCCTCGCTCGAATCCCTCACCACCGGCGAGTGGTGGACCAAGGGCAACGCTGCGAACACCCCGAAGGCCGCGCCCAAGAACAACAAACCCAAGGGCAATCCGCCCGCGCCTCCGCCGCCGATGGATGTGCCGCGCGACCAAGTCATCGCCTTCGCGCTCTACACGCATCAGCACGGCGTGCTCAAGCTCACCGCCCAACTCTTCCCCCTCAAGCCCGGCGAGCCGCGCATCGCTCGCCTCGAATTCCAACGCGACGGCAAGTGGACCCAGGCCGCGCAGGCCGAAGTGCTTTATCCCGGCTGGGACACGCACTTCCGCATCGAGCAGTGGGACAACTCGAAGGACGTGCCTTACCGCGTGCGCCACGGGGAGAAGGCGATGTTCGACGGCCTCATTCGCCGCGACCCCAAGGACAAGGAGGAGATCGTCGTCGCCAACATGTCCTGCAACTCCAGCCGCACCACCGGCGAGCGCCCGGAAATCGTCGCGAACCTCAAGCGCCAGAATCCCGACCTGCTCTTCTTCGGCGGCGACCAGACGTATCGCCACACCGAGCACACGGCGGGCTGGATTGAGTTCGGCCTCCAGTTCCGCGATGTCATCCGCGACCGCCCGACGGTCTCCATTCCCGACGACCACGATGTCGGCCACGGCAACGTCTGGGGCGAGAGCGGCAAACGCTCGACCATCTCCGGCGACGCCGATGGCGGCTACCGTTACCCCGTCGCCTACGTGAACCAAGTGCATCGCCAGCAAGCCTGGAGCCTCCCCGACCCCGTGGACCCCGCGCCCGTGGACCGTGGCGTGACCGTGTGTTTCACGCGCCTCACCGTGGGCGGCGTGGACTTCGCGGTCATCGAGGACCGCAAGTTCAAGTCCGGCCCCGCCGGTAAGATTCCGCAGATGGGCCCGCGCCCCGACCACATCAACGACCCGAAGTATGACCCCGCGACGATCGACCTGCCCGGCCTGCAACTGCTCGGCGCGCGGCAGGAAAAGTTCCTCGCCGACTGGTCGCAGGACTGGACCGGCGCGGAGATGAAGTGCGTCCTCTCCGCCACCGCCTTCTGCGGCGCGGTCCACATGCACGGCGGCCGCAACTCCCGCCTGCTCGCCGACCTCGATTGCAACGGCTGGCCGCAGACCTCGCGCAACCGCGCGCTCGAACTCATCCGCCGCGCGTGGGCCGTCCACCTCTGCGGCGACCAGCACCTCGCCGTCGTCGTGAAACACGGCATCCGCGAGTTCGGCGACGGCCCGTTCGGCTTCACCAGTCCCGCGCTGGTGAACACCATTTACGGACGCTGGTGGCATCCCCTCGATGAAAAGCCCGGCCCCAATCCCGTTCCCAACAGCCCGCTGCCGTGGACCGGCGATTTCAAAGACGGCCTCGGCAACCGCCTCTCCATGCTCGCCTACGCGAACCCCGAGGAAGTCGCCGACGAGAAAAAACGCTCGGACGGCTACGGCATCGCGCGGTTCAACAAGCGCAAGCGCACCATCACCTTCGAGTGCTGGCCGCGCTTCTGCGACGTGCGCCAAGGCGACCAAGCCCAATTTCCCGGCTGGCCCATCACCGTGGCGATGGATGCCAACGACGGCCGAAAAATCAGCGGCCACCTGCCCGAACTCATCTTCGCCGACGGCGCGAACCCGGTGGTGCAGGTCATCGAAGACAAGACCGGCGAAGTGCTCTACACGGTCCGCGCGACCGGCGGCCGCTTCCAGCCACGCGTGTATTCCCCCGGTAAACACACGGTAAAGCTTGGGCGATACAAACCGGGCGAGCAGTCGCTGGCTGGATTGGAGCCAAAGCCGAAAGCCACCGCCGGGCACCTCAACGTCCGCCTCTGAAATCACAACTGACCGCTCGTCCGAACCATATGAACACACTCAGCATTGCAGTTAGGCCCGCGTTCGTAGGGCGCGCCTGTCCCCAGGGCGCCGCTGAAGCTTCCGGCCACCCAACCGGCGCGGTGAGGACACCGCGCCCTGCCTCGCCCGCCGTCATTCTCGCGTTCGCTTTGGCCTTGCCGCTTCTTGCCGCTCCGGCTGATGACGCGCTCGCATGGCTCAAGTCCGTGGATGACCAGTTCAAGCAGCCGCGCCTGCCGGGACTCACGGTGGAGAAGTTGAAGACGCTCACCGAGGTCAACCTCGGCGGCCACCGCAAGTCGGACAACCAGCACATCGAGCTGCGCGCGGCGGACTTCCGCCACCTCGCCGCGCTGCCCGCGCTGCGCAAGGCCACGCTCTGGTAAATCGAGTGCCTCGACGACTCCGCGCTCGCGCATATCGGCAAGGTCACGACGCTCCGCGAACTGGAACTGGGCGACGCGGCCATCACAGCGCCGGCCTCAAGCATCTGCGCGGCCTGCGCGAGTTGACCTTCCTCGGCCTCGGCTGGACCAAGGACGTGACCGACGCGGGGCTGGCCGACCTCGCCGCGTTACCGAACCTCGAAATGATCAACCTCTCCGGCACGAAGGTCACGGACGCCGGCCTCGCGCAGCTCGCCCAGTTTCCGAAGCTGAAGGAAGTCCGTCTCGCCGCGCTGCCGCAGGTGACGGACGCGGGCTTGCTGAAGCTCAAGGACTGCAAGGCGCTCACCACCGTCGTCGTGAACAAGAAGACCGGGACCACGCCCGCCGGCATCGCCGCCTTCAAACAGCAGCGGCCGGATTCTCAGGTCATCGTCAAGTAGGCATGAACTCCCGACTCCTGCTCTTTGCGGTTCTCCTTGTCATTTGCGTGTCTCTTCCCGCAGCCGAGGGGTTGCCCGAGGGTTTCCATCGCTGGTCAATCAAGGTCGACGGCGTCGCACGCGAGGCGCTCGTGTATGCTCCCGCGTCCGCGAAGGATAAGGCCGCGCCGGTGGTCTTCGCCTTCCATGGTCACGGCGGGAACATGGAGAATGCCGCGCGGACCTTCGCGATGAACAAGCAGTGGCCCGAGGCGATCTCGGTCTATATGCAAGGGCTGAACACGCCGGGCCGCCTCACCGACCCGGAGGGGAAGAAGCCCGGTTGGCAGCATGGCGTCGGCGCGCAGGAGGATCGTGACCTTAAGTTCTTCGACGCGATGATCGCGCGGCTGAAGCAGGAATTCAAAGTGGATGCCAAGCGCATTTACTCCACCGGCCACTCCAACGGCGGCGGCTTCACCTACCTGCTGTGGGCAGAGCGCGGAGAGGTCTTCGCGGCCGTTGCGCCTTCAGCGTCAGCTGCGGCTCGCCGACAAGGTGAGAACCTCAAGCCCAAGCCCGCGATGCACCTCGCCGGGGAGAACGACCCGCTGGTGAAATACGAGTGGCAGAAGGCCACGATGACCGCCGTGCGCAAGCTCAACGGCTGCGACGCCGAGGGGAAGGCGTGGGACAAACTCTGCACGGAGTATCCGTCCAAGACCGGCACGCCGTTCGTGGCGTTCATTCATCCCGGCGGCCACGAGTTCCGTCGCGACGCGCCCGCGCTCATCGCGAAGTTTTTCAGGCAGCACCCGACCGAGAAGTAGCGTGAAGGGACGACCTACTTCGCGAAGGCGATCACGTTCTTGATGCCGGTGGCCTTGCCGGTGAGCAACTCGCGGAAGTTCTCGATGGGGTGGCGGGCGGAAATGACCTTCGCCAACGCGTCGGGCCAGCGCTTTTGGAACTCGCCGAGGTCGCGGATGGCAGCCTGAAACGCGGCTTTGTCCGCGTTGACGGTGCCGAGGATGACTTGGTTCTTCAGCACGAGGTTGCGCATGAGCTGGTTGCCTTCCAGCTCGAGGTGGCCCTCGGGCGCGGGGATGCCGGTGAAGACGAACACGCCGTTCAGCCCGAGGTGCATCATCACGTCGAAGGCGGTCTGCGCCACGCCCACGGCCTCATAGACGAGGTCGATGTTCCCAACGCGCTCGGCGAGCTGCGCAGGTGTGGTGTCGGCGATGGAGATGTATTTCGCGCCGAACGACTCGACGAGCGCGGCCTTGTCGTTGGGCTTGGGCGAACGGGAATAAACGTAGGTGTCAAAGCCGTTCAGCACGCAGGTCATCGCGCCGAGGATGCCGATGGGCCCGGCCCCGAGGACGACGGCGCGCAGGCCCTTGCCCTTGGGCTGGCCGGGTTCTTCGCACGCCCACGGGAGGCGTTTCTGGATTTCCCAGACTTGCGCGAGGCCCTTCTCGGCAATGGTCAGCGGCTCGGCCAGCACGGCGAACTGCCGCAACTCCTTCGGCACCACGACGAAGTTCTTTTCGTCGTCCACGAAGAACTCGGTCATGTAGCCGTGGTGCTGGTTGATGCCGCGTTCGTTGAACTTCCACGTCGCGCAGAAGTCCTGGCGGTCCACAAGGCAGGGACGGCAGTTCGGGTCCGGGCACGGGCGGCGCACGGAGGGCACGACGAGGTCGCCGACCTTGAGGTGCTTCACCCCCGCGCCGACCTCGACGACTTCGCCCAGCGCCTCGTGGCCGAGCACGAGGTAGTCGGAGCCGACGGGCGGCGCGCCATAGACGAAGGTGCAAATCTCGCGGTCCGTGCCGCAGATGCCCACGTCGAGCGTGCGGACCTTGAGCTGGGAGGGGCGGGAAATCTCCGGGTGGGCGTGTTCGAGTTGGGCGACCTGCCGCTGGGACGGGAGGACGGCCACGGCGCGCATCTTGGGTTGGTTCATGTTCGGTTGATTCAGGCGCACCCGCGAGCAACGCGGCGCGATGGCCAATGATATACGAGCGGAACGAAGACGGCTCAAGCCCAAGAGTTGCCCGCAGCAGTGCAACCACGAAGCCACGAAGGACACGAAGGTTTTCCCCGCAGGTGCTTCTTCGTGTCCTTCGTGTCTTGGTGGTTAACCCGCTTCCCCACCTGAAAGCGTGGGAGGCATGCCCGCGCTCCCCACGCCAAGGCTTGAAGAAATCCCCCTCGCCTTCGTCAGCCGATGCGCATGAAACTATCTACCGCCCTGCCCTGCCTCAAGCGCTCACTCGCCCTCCTCACCACTCTGGCCGCCGTGTCCGCCCACGCGGACGTGAAGCTGCCCGTCATCTTCAGCGACCGCATGGTCCTCCAACGCGACCAGAAAGTCCCCGTCTGGGGCTGGGCTGACGAAGGCGAGAAAGTCACCGTCGAGTTCGCCGGGCAGAAGGCCGAGACCACGGCCAAGGGCGGCAAGTGGTCCGTCGCGCTGACGCCGCTCAAGGGCAGCAGCACCGGCGCGAAGTTCACTGTGAGCGGGAAGAACAAGGTTGAGTTCAACGATGTCGTTGTCGGCGAAGTGTGGCTCTGCTCCGGCCAATCCAACATGGAGTGGGCCGTCAGCCAGTCGAAGAACGCGAAGGAGGAAATCGCCTCTGCCAACAACCCGCGTATCCGTCACTTCAAGGTGCCGCACGTCACCGCCACGGAGCCGCAGACCGAGGTGAAGACGTCGGGCGGCTGGCAGCTCACGGCGACGAACACGGTCGGAGGCTTCACCGCCGTCGGCTACAACTTCGCGCGCGCTATCCAGAAGGAACTCGACGTGCCCATCGGCCTCATCGGCTGCAACTGGGGCGGCACGCGCATCGAGCCGTGGACGCCGCCGGTCGGCTTCCAGTCCGTGCCCGCGCTCAAGGAAAACTTCGCCGACAAGCTCGCCACCTTCCCCGCGCGCACGCCGCAGGTGATTCTCGAAACCCAGCCCGCCCTCGACGCCGCCGGCAAACCCATCCTCGACAAGGCCGGCAAGGCCACAACGAAGCCGGTGCTCGACGACAAGGGCAAGCAGAAGTCCCGCCCCGTCCTCGACAAGGACGGCAAGCAGGTGATGAACGTCAGCAGCAGCTCGCCGCTCTCGATCTACAACGCGATGGTTCACCCCATCATCCCCTACGCCATCAAGGGCGCGCTCTGGTATCAGGGCGAGTCGAACAACGGCGAGGGCATGCTCTACTTCGAGAAGAAGAAGGCGCTCATCGGCGGCTGGCGCACACTCTGGCAGCAGGGGGATTTCCCGTTCTTCTTCGTGCAGCTCGCACCCTTCAACTACGGCCCCGCCCGTGCCGAGCATTTGCCCGGCATCTGGGAGGCGCAGACTGCGACGCTCTCCATCCCCAACACCGGCATGGCCGTGACCACCGATGTCACCACCATCCGCGACATCCATCCGCCCGACAAACAGACGGTCGGCCAGCGCCTCGCGCTGTGGGCGCTGGCGAAGACTTACAACAAGCCCGTGGCCAGCTACGCCAGCCCGGTGTTCGAGACGCTGAAGGTTGAGGGCAGCAAGGCG
>SXTU01000276.1 GCA_005791875.1 Verrucomicrobiales bacterium | reverse complement strand
GAACTCACCGCGCTGGTTCTGACTTACAACGAGGCTCCGAATCTTCGGCGCACGTTGGAGCAGCTCGCGTGGCTGCGCGAGGTCGTCGTCGTGGACAGCTTCAGCACGGACGAGACTGGAACCATCGCGAAGTCCTTTCCCAATGTCCGCTTCATCCAGCGCGCCTTCGACAATCACACGGCGCAATGGAACTTCGGCGTGGACCAGTGTGCGACGCCGTGGCTGCTCGCGCTCGACGCGGACTACGTGCTGACCGATGACTTGGCGCGCGAACTGGAAGCCTTCACGCCCGCTGCCGACGTTGCCGCGTGCTTTGTGCGCTTCAAATTCTGCGTCCACGGACGGCCGCTGCGCGCGAGCCTCTATCCGCCGCGCGCCGTGCTGTTCCGCCGCGACCGCTGCCGCTACGTGCCCGACGGCCACACGCAGTTGCTGAAAATCTCCGGGCCTACCGCAGAGCTGGCTGGCATCATCCTCCACGACGACCGCAAGCCGCTGGCCCGCTGGCTCTGGGCGCAGAGCCGCTACACGGACTTGGAAGTGGGGAAGCTGACAGCGGCGAAGCCCGGCGAACTGCGTCTGCAAGATCGGCTGCGGAAGATGGTCTTCATCGCCCCGCCACTCGTGCTGCTCTACACGCTGTTCGTGCGCGGCGTGATTCTCGACGGCTGGCCGGGGCTTCATTACGCGCTCCAACGGACGGTGGCGGAGCTCATTCTCTCGTTGAAACTCGTTGAACTACAGTTGATTGGCCGAAATGAGTGAAAGTGGCGGACAGCAAATTTCCCTCTTTGCCTGCGGGCTACTTGGGCTGCTAGTCTCCAAGGGGTCGGGCGACCGGTTGTCACCAAGCGGTTAATCGACATGACAGCGACATGATCAAACACCCAATGACGCCCGCCCCCCCCCCCGGACGACGGCCCCGTTCCCGCTCCCGGCAGATGCTGTTCAGCGGCATCCTCGTGCTAATCACGGTTAGCATGGTGGAGGGATTCCTCCGGCTTCAGCAGAAGTTGGGGCCTTTTTACGATCTGGAAATGCGTGACGTAGATTCCGCAAAAGCACGCTCTGAATTCCTCAACCATCGAATCCCAGCAGGGGAACGCCACGCCGCGCTGATTTCGCCCGAGGTCTACGGTAAACACTCTGGCAAAGACTGGCGGACAGAATTCACCGATGATGGCATACAAATCAACACGCTCCGGCCCAACTGGCATCCGGGTGCCAAAACCATACTGTTCATGGGCGATTCGTTCATGCTTGGTTACGATGAGACCAACACGATTCCACACCACGTCTTCGAACGGGTCGTCTTCGCCCATCCCCATGCCAAGGAGCAGGCATTCTTGAACGCCGGTTGCTTTTCATATTCGCCTTCCATCTACATTCCGCAGGCAAATGTTCTAATTCCGAAGCTGAAACCAGATTTTCTTGTGATTTCGATCGACGAGACGGACTTGGGCGATGACTACTACCATTACAGGCAAGTCACGACTCGCGGATCGGATGGGCGCATCGTCGCAGTGCGCGTTTCTCCTTTGGGGATAGGATTTCTAGAAGGGTTTGAAAAGGCCCGGAGCAAGCCGCTCTATTCCATGCGTGCAATTAGCAAATGGCTGCACACGAAAGTAGGCTTCCCTAGGTTGGAGGTCGAATACGCTCGTGCTCACTACACTGCCAAAGACGATTTGCCTCCGTTGCTGCTCCCAGAGTGCGGTCGTTACACCGCCGAGATCATTTTGAGGCCTGTCCGTCTCTCGGAGCACGAAGCTCGTAAGCAGTGTGGCGAGGCTGTCGCATATTTCGAAAGCACAGTCGAGGAATTGTGCGTCACGTTGATCAAGCAGGGAGTTGCTCCTGACCGGATTCTGTTTACTCGACACCCGCATCCCTGGCACTTCATTCCGGAGGCGAGTGGCAGGGTCTGGAATCATCTTGTAACTGATGTGGTCCGCAAGGTGGCGGCACGGCATGCGATTCAGTTCTACGACGCCGAGCCGGATTTGAAGCGGGCATTCGGCCACGAGCCGGAAAAGTATTACTGGAACCGCGATATGCACTTTAACTTCGATGGGTTGCGCATCTACGGTCAGTTCATCGCAGACGAACTAGCCAAGCTAATGGTGGCGGCAAAAAGCGCACCGGGTTCAGATCGCTAGCTCGCAATGGCCCGCATCCTCGGCATCTCCGCGTTCTACCACGACAGCGCCGCCGCGCTCGTCGTGGACGGGGACATCGTCGCCGCCGCGCAGGAGGAGCGCTTCACGCGCATCAAGCACGACCACGAATTCCCGAAGCACGCGGTGGACTACTGCCTGCGCGAGGCCGGGCTCACGCCGGAGCAGCTCGACTACGTCGTCTTCTACGACAAGCCGCTCCAAAAGTTCGACCGCCTGTTGGAAACCTACCTCGCCTTCGCACCCGCCGGCCTCCAGTCGTTCATGATGGCGATGCCGCTGTGGCTCAAGACCAAGCTGCACCTGCCGCGCGAGATTCGAAAGGCCCTCGGTGGGCGCTACGCGAAACGCATCGCCTTCACCGGCCACCACGAATCGCACGCGGCGAGCACCTTCTTCCCGTCACGTTACGACGAGGCGGCCATCCTCACGCTCGACGGCGTGGGCGAGTGGGACACGGCGACCATCGGCCACGGTCAGAGCAACAAAATCAAGATTCTCAAGACGCTCCATTTCCCGCATTCGCTCGGTCTGCTTTACAGCGCCATCACCTACTTCTGCGGCTTCAAGGTGAACTCCGGCGAATACAAGCTCATGGGCCTCGCGCCCTACGGCGAGCCGCGGTTCGTGGACACGATTCTCAAGCACCTCGTGGACGTGAAGCCCGACGGCTCGCTCGCGATGGACATGAGCTACTTCAACTACTGCCAGGGGCTGACGATGGCGAACGACAAGTTCGCATCGCTCTTCGGCGGTCCGGCCCGCGACCCCGAGAGCGCCATCACGCAGCGCGAGATGGACATCGCCGCCTCGATCCAGAAGGTCACGGAGGAAGTCGTCCTGCGCATGGCCCGGCACGCGAAGGACCTCACCGGCAGCAAGAATCTCTGCCTCGCCGGCGGTGTGGCTTTGAACTGCGTGGCCAACGGCAAGCTGCTTCGCGCGGGAATCTTTGACGACGTCTTCGCCACGCCAGCATCCGGCGATGCCGGCGGCGCGCTGGGTGCCGCACTCTTCGTGCATCACCAGCTTCTTAACCAGCCGCGCAAGCACGTGGCCTCAAACAAGGACTCGCTCAAAGGTTCGTTGCTCGGTCCGAAGTTCTCGAACGAGGAAATCCGCGCCTTCCTCGGCAGCAAGCAAGTGCGCTACACGTTCCACGAACAGGAGCCGGCGCTGCTGGAAGCTGTGGCCAAGGAAATGGCCTCGGAGAAAGTCATCGGCTGGTTCAGCGGACGCATGGAGTTTGGTCCGCGCGCGCTAGGGGCGCGCAGCATCATCGGCGACCCGCGCAGTCCCGCGATGCAGTCGCAGATGAACCTGCGCATCAAGTTCCGCGAGAGCTTCCGGCCCTTCGCGCCGTGCGTGCTCATCGAGGACGTGCAGAAGTATTTCGATTACGATCGCGAGTCGCCCTACATGCTCATGGTGGCGGACGTAAATAAGGACCACTGGCTGCCGCTCACGCCGGAGCAGGTGCAGTTGATGAAGGACCCCGACTTGCGCAAGCGCGTGAACGTCCCGCGCTCGACGCTTCCGGCCATCACGCATGTGGACATGAGCGCGCGGCTGCAGACCGTGGACGAGGCGCGGCACGGGCGCTACTGGCGATTGATGAAGGAGTTCAAGCGCCAGACCGGCTGCGGCGTCATCATCAACACCAGCTTCAACATCCGGGGCGAGCCGATCGTCTGCACGCCCGAGGACGCCTACCGCTGCTTCATGGCGTCGGACATGGACGTGCTGGTGCTGGAAAACTGCGTCCTCCGCCGCACCGAGCAACCCCGGCAGGACGAGGCTGCGCGGAAGCAATACATCGAGAGCTTCAAGCTGGACTGACAGACGATCAGCGGACTCGTTGACGATATGCAGAGCAACACCACGGAAAACCTTCCGTCCGCCGGGGCAGGGCCGGGGAGTTCGGCTGAACAGCAGGATTCCGGGCGGCTGCTGACGCTTGATTGTCTCCGTGGCATTGCCGCCTTCGCGGTCTTGTGGTATCATCTCACCAATGGGAATACAGGATTCCTCCCACAAGGTGTGCTTAAGTCTTCGGGCAGCTACGGCTGGCTGGGGGTCGAGGTGTTCTTCGTCATTTCCGGCTTCATACTCCCTTACGCGTTGCAACGGGCGGGCTACCGGCCTGCTGACTATTTTCGGTTCGTTTGGAAGCGCATCCTCCGGTTGGACCCGCCGTATCTCGCATGCATCGCCATCGTGATTGCCTTGAACTTTGCCTCGACGCTGGCACCCGGCTTTCGCGGGCCGGCGTTCCAATTCGATCTGAAACAGGTGCTGTTGCACCTCGGATATTTGAATGCACTGTTCAACTACGACTGGTTGAACGTCGTTTTCTGGACCCTGGCGATTGAGTTCCAGTTCTATCTTCTGATCGCCCTGCTGTTCCCGCTGGTGAGCCATCCACTGCTGAAGGTTCGCGTCGGTGCATGCGGGGGGCTGGCATCGGCGGCTTTCTTACTGCCTTCGGGCAACCTGGTCTTCCACCACCTCTTTCTTTTCTTGTTGGGCATCTGGGCGTTCCAAATCAGGGCTGGTTTGCTTCCCAGCGCTCCGCTGCAAGCCGCCGGCTGGGCTCTGCTGGCGGTGGGAACTTACTTCACGCTCGGTCCCCAGCCCGCGTGTGCGGGAGTAGTCACGGGCCTGCTGATCGTTCATGCGCGCTTGAAGGCCCGTCCTTTGCTGTTTCTGGGCCAGATTTCCTACTCACTATACCTGCTGCATGTGCCCATCGGCGGACGGGTCATCAACCTCGGAAGCCGCTTTGCGGACGGCCCGGTGGAGAAGGTGGCGGTGCTGGCGCTGGCGGTCGCCGCCAGCCTTGGCGCGGCGTTCCTCTTTCATCGCTGGGTGGAGCTACCCGCGCAACGGTGGTCGGCGGCGGTGCGATATCGGGACCGCACCACGACCAGCCCAAAGGATTGAACCCCATGCTCAACCCCTTCAAGGAAGTCAACTGGCACCCCGACACGGCCTCGCGGCGCGTGTTCGCGAAGAGCTTGGTCATCGGTTTCCCCTGCCTTGCGATGGTGTTCCTGCTTGCCGGCTACTTCGCGGGCAAGGGCTGGAACGTCCCCTTCGCACTGAAACTCGGCGGCATCGGCGCGGCGGCGGGCATTTTGTTTTACGTGGTGCCGGCCATTGCAAGACCGTTCTACGTGGTCTGGTATGCGCTCGCCTGCTGCATCGGCCTGGTCGTCGGCAACGTCGTGCTGGCGCTGATTTTCTACGTGCTGGTCACGGGCATCGGCCTGCTCAAGCGGCTGGGCGGACGACAGGCGATCCGCAAGACACCCGACCAGCGGGCGAGCACCTACTGGATTGACGCCCCGCCCGCGCCGGAGCCAAATCGCTACTACCGTCAATTTTGAACCAGCCATGAGCGACCAAAAGCCCAACGAGTTCGAGCAGGCCAATCAGCAGGAGCAGCCGGGCCTGGTGAGGGAGTTCGTCGCGTTCCTCGGCGAGAACAAAAAATTCTGGCTCATCCCGCTGTTGCTGGCGCTGCTGGCCATCGGCGCGCTGCTCATCCTGGGCAGCACCGCGGCGGCCCCGTTCATCTACACTCTGTTCTGAGGCACGGCTGGCTGTCCGTCCTTCGCGCGCGCGGCGCTCCGTTCCTGGAGCGCCGTTCTGCTTGAAATGCCCGGCCCGGTTTCCGCAACGGCGCGCGCGGCTTGCCTCGGTTGATTACACCGGGTTGAATCGTCCCGTGACTTCCTTCCTGGAACTGCGCGACGTGAAGACCCACTTCCCGGTGGAGCACGGCCTCGTGTTCCGTCGGCGCGTGGGGACGGTGCGGGCGGTGGATGGCGTGTCGCTCACGCTGCGGGAGGGGGAAATCCTCGGGCTGGTCGGCGAGTCGGGCTGCGGGAAGTCCACGCTGGGGCGGACGATCCTCCAACTGTTGCCAGCGAGCGAGGGCACGGTGGTGCTGGGCGGGCGGAGCCTGACGGCCTTGCGCGGCGCGGAGCTGCGGGCGGCGCGCGCGGACTTCCAGATGATTGTCCAGGACCCGTATGCGTCGCTGAACCCGCGCATGACGGTGTTCGACACGCTGGCGGAGGCCATTCGGTCGCACCGCGCGGTGCCGGCGGATGATCTGCCCGCGCGTGTGGCGGCGCTGATGGAGAAGGTCGGTCTCGCGCCGCGTTACCAGCTGAAGTATCCGCATGAGTTCAGCGGCGGGCAGCGGCTGCGCATCGCCATCGCGCG
>SXTU01000275.1 GCA_005791875.1 Verrucomicrobiales bacterium | reverse complement strand
CGGGTCCTTCACCATGTCGAAGAGTTCGATGCCGAGCGAAGCGTCCTCGGCGTATTGGAGGTAAGCCCACTTGTCCTCGCGCAGCAGGAAGCCCTTGCTCGACGGCGCGACGCTGAAGGCGGCCTCGCGCACGGAATGCTTCGGGTCATCGAAGACGCGGGCGATGTTCTTGCCCTGAAGGCGCGCGGGCACTTCCAGACCGCACAGGCTCGCAATGGTCGGATACAGATCGAGCAACTCGACGAGCGAATGACACACGGCGGGTTGCTTCCCCGGCACCTTGATGATGAGCGGCACCATCGCGGACTCGTCGCGCAGGCTGACCTTCGCCCAGAAGTCGTGCTCGCCGAGGTGATAGCCGTGGTCGCTGGTGAAGATGACAATGGTGTTGTCCGCCTGGCCGGACTGCTCCAGCGCGGCGAGCACCTTGCCCACCTGTGCGTCCATGTAAGTGACCGCCGCGTAGTAGCCGCCGACGGCCTTGCGCTGGCGGCGCTCGTCCATCTTCATGTTGAGACTCGTCTTGTAGTTGATGCCGGCCTTGGGGATGTCATCCCAGTCGCCGGGGAACTTTGGCGGCAACGGCATTTTGTCGAACGGCTTGAACGGCTCGAAATACTTCGCCGGCGCGACGAACGGCACATGCGGTCGCACGAACCCGACGGCGAGAAAGAACGGCTTGCTCGCGTGCTGCTGAATCAACTCCACCGCCTTCGCCGCCGTCCGGCCATCCGAGTGCGCCAAGTCGTCGCCCTCGGCCTCGACCACGACGAACGTGTTGCCGCCCACGACGGGGCGTTTGCCCTCCGGGTTGCCTTCGAGCGTTTCGCCGACGCCCTTGGCCTTCCACTCCGGGCCGGGGCTGTTTAACTTCTCCGTCCACGACGCCGGGTCGTCCGCGCCGTCTCCGTGGTTGGTCGTCTTCGGGTCGCCGCCTTCCTCGACGCCGCCGGGCACGCCCATGTGGTAAATCTTGCTGACGCGCGCGGTGTAGTAACCGGCGTTCTTGAAATGCTGCGCCCACGTCGCGCGCTCGCCGATGGCCGGGCGCGGGCTGGTATAACCGAGCACGCCCGTCGCGTGCGGGTAATAGCCGGACATGAACGACGCCCGCGACGGCCCGCAGTAAGTCCCTTGGCACAGCGCCCGCGTGAACCGCGTGCCCTGCGCCGCGAGCCGATCAATGTTTGGCGTGCGGCAGACCGTGTTGCCGTAGCACGACAGCGCAGTTGCGGTCAGGTCGTCGGAGATGATGAACAGAACGTTGGGCTTGGGGGCGGCAGAAACACGCCCGCCGAGCGCCCAGAGACACGCAAGGAGTAAGGCAGCAAGCCTCACGTTCAGCTCACTTTGCGCAGCTTGGTGATGCGGCCGGTGTTGACCCATTCGGCGACGAAGATGTTGCCGGCGGCGTCGAAGCAGGCGTCGTGCGGGTGCAGGAACTTGCCGGAGACCCAGCCCTCGCCCTTCTCCTCGCGGCGGAGTTTCATGCCGTCCTTCAGCACGGCGGCGCGCCACTCCGGATCTTCGCCGAGGTGGGTGATGACCTTGTCGTCCTTGTCGAGGAGGGTGATGCGGGCACTGAGGTCGGGGACGAGGAGCGTGTCTTTGTGCGAGTCGAGGTTCGCGGGGAGGATGAAGCCGTCGAGGGTCTTGAGGTGCTTGCCTTCGAGCGACCACCATTGGAGACGCTTGTTAGCGCGGTCGGCGACGACCACGGACGGAGTGCGGCCGGGGCGGTCATCCATCCAGAGGCCGTGCGGGGTGTTGAACTGGGCCGGGCCCGCACCGGGTTCGCCGAACATCGAAACCCATTTGCCGTTCTTGTCGTAGCGGTGGACGCGGTGCGAGCCGTAGCCGTCGGCGAGGTAGAAGCCGCCGTCGGGGAGGAAGGCGTAGTTCGTCGGCATGAAGGCATCGCGGCCCCAGCGCTTCATGGGCTTGGTGTCCTCGCCTTCAGGGTAGAGCTTGGACTCCATCGGCGCGCGCTTCTCCCAGACGGTCTCGCCCTTGAGCGTGAGCTTGGCGAAGCTCTTCACCTGCTGGTAGGCGGTAACCCAGAGGAACTGCTCCTTGCCCTCCGTGCGGACTTCAAGGCCGTGGCCGCCGCCCTGGAACTGCTGGCCGAACGCGCGGATGAACTTGCCCTGCGGATCGAACACGAAGATGGACGGGTGGTCCTTGAGATTCTCGCGGCCCTCGTGGATGACGTAAAGATTGTTATCACGGTCCACGGCGACGTTGTGGGTGGTCTGCCAGGTGTATTGGGCGGGGAGCTGCGCCCAGTTGTGGTGCACCTCGTAACGGTGCGCGCCTGTGCCGATGACGAGTTGCTTGTCGGATTTCTGGGCGGTGAGCACGCGCGGCGCGGCAAGCGCAGCAGCGGTGGTGGCGAGGAACTGGCGGCGGGAGAGCGATGGCTTCATAAAGGTCTGTAATGAGTTGTCAGCTGAGACGGTGCCAAGTGTAGAGACCTGAGCTGGCCGCGCAACTCTTGCCTGCGGGTGCGATGCCACGACGCGCCCGTGAATCGCCCTGACCGTGGTAGGGCGCGCTGTCCCCAGCGCGCCGCCAAACGCCGATGGTGAACTCGTTGCCTGCGGCGGGTTGAGGACAACCCGCCCTAGCTTGCACCTACAGCCCCGCCGCCTTGAACGCCGGCGCGAGCGCGGCGAACGACTTCTTCGCCGCCGCCACCGCGTCGTAGCCGGGCTTGCTGAAGACCTGCCCGCTCACTTCCACGCAGACGGAGCCGGACCAGTTCGCGGCTTTGAGGCGGCGGAAGTAGTCGGCGTAGTCAATCTTCCCCTCGCCCGGCAGCACGAACTGGAACTTGCCCAGCTCGCCGACGGAGTCCTTCACATGGATGAACCGCGTGTGCGGCAGCAGCGCGTCGAGCGACTGGCCGAGGTCCACGCCGCGCAGTTGGTAATGGCTGAAGTCGTAGGCGAGCTTCACCGCCGGGTTCTTCACCTGGTCCAGCAGCCAGAGCGCGTGCTCCGGCAGATGCGCCGCGCTGCCGACGTGCGGCTTGATGCAGAGCGTGAGCTTGGCGGCGGCGGCGGCGCGGCCCCAATCCGCGAGACGCGCGGCCATCTGCGCCTTCACCTTGTCCCACTCGGCGGGCTTGCCGCCCATGACGGTTTCGAGCACGGGCGGCGCGTCCGGCGCGAGGTCGTGCGCGAGCTGCGCGGCGGACTTGATGCGCTCGAGGTTCGCGGCATGGGCCGGGTCCTCCACGGTCAGGCTGAGGTTGTCCATCAGCGCGGCGAGGCGCAGGCCGCGCGCGGCGAGCTGGGCGCGCAGCTCCT
>SXTU01000274.1 GCA_005791875.1 Verrucomicrobiales bacterium | reverse complement strand
TGATGGGGCCGGCGCCGATGATGAGGACGCTGTGGATGTCGGTGCGTTTGGGCATGGCGGAATCTAGTGCTGCCAGCGGGCACGGCTGCGGTCAGCCGCGCTCCGCAAAAGCTCGGTGAGTGAACGCAATCTCATGGCGCTTGTCAGTGGTTTTTTGCTCACGGGCGCGACCTTGCCAAGCGGGGGCCGAAGACTACGCTGCCGAGTGTGACTGCTCATGATTTTCCCCGGCAAATGTTGGTGGACTACGTGCGCGTCTATCAACGGACACCATGAACTCATTCCTTCGCGCGGTTTCACTCGCAGTTCTTGCCGCCGCCACTTCTGCCTTGTCTGCGCAAACCAACCTCAACGGCCACGCTTTCACCCTGCCTGACGGCTTCACGGTCGAACTCGTCGCCGCCGCGCCGCTCGTCGAACGTCCCATCTCCATGTCGTTCGATGAGCGGGGCCGACTCTACGCGACAGACTCCTCCGGCTCGAACGAGAAGGGCCCGACGCAATACGAGCGCAAGGACCACCGCATCGTGCGGCTGGAGGACACGGATGGCGACGGGCGCTTCGACAAGTCCGTCGTGTTCGCGGACAAGATGATGTTCCCCGAGGGCGCGATGTTTTACGAAGGCTCGCTCTACGTCGCCGCCCCGCCGCAGATTTGGAAGCTCACGGACACCGATGGCGACGGCGTCGCGGACAAGCGCGAGGTCTGGCACGACGGCAAGACGCTTACCGGCTGCGCGAATGACCTGCACGGCCCCTACCTCGGCCCCGACGGCTGGATTTACTGGACCAAAGGTGCGTTCGCCGAGCAGCGCTACACGCTCCCGAATGGTAAGCCCTTCATCACGCGCGCCTCGCACATCTTTCGCGCGCGGCCCGACGGCACGGGCATTGAACCGGTGCTGACTGGCGGCATGGACAATCCGGTCGGGGTCGCGTTCCACTCCACGGGCGAGCGCTTCCTGAGCTGCACCTTCGTCCAACCCGGTGGCGGCAAGCGCGATGGTTTGTTGCATGCAATCTACGGCGGCGTGTATGGCAAGGAGCAGGCCGCGCTCGACGGCCACCCGCGCACGGGTGACCTCATGCCCGTAATGAACCACTCCGGCGCGTCCGCCCCGTGCGGGCTGGCCACGTATCGTTCGCGGGTCTTCGGCACGGACTGGTCGGACAACCTGCTCGCGTGCTACTTCAATCTGCGAAAAGTCATCCGCCACGAACTCATCCCCGACGGCGCGACCTTCAAGACGAAGGACACTGACCTGCTCGCGAGCGACCATGTGGACTTCCACCCGACCGACGTGCTGGAAGACGCCGATGGCAGCATCCTCATCGTGGACACCGGCGGCTGGTATAAAATCTGTTGCCCGACCTCGCAGCTTGCCAAGCCCGACGTGCTCGGCGGCATCTACCGGCTGCGCAAAGCGGGCATGCCCAAGCCCGCCGACCCGCGCGGCCTCAAGCTGAACTGGCCCGCGTTCAAACCCGCCGACCTCGCCAAACTCCTCTCTGACGACCGCCTCTACGTCCGCCAGCGCGCCATCTACGAGCTGGGCAAGCGCGGTGAAGCGGCAGTGCCCGCGCTGCGCCAGCTCCTCGTAGGAGACGACGTGAGGAGTCTCAGTTCAAAAGCGGAACGCGTAGCACAGCCAGCACGCCGCACGAACCCCCTCACCCGCCCTTCGGGCACCCTCTCCCCCCCTGGGGGAGAGGGATGGGGTGAGGGGGACACCCGCCGCGATGCCGTGTGGTCTCTCTCTCGCATTTCCGGCCCCGCTGCCCGCGAGGCTGTCCGCACTGCGCTCAACGACACGGACGCCTCCGTCCGCCATGCAGCGATTCACGTCGTGAGCGTGTGGCGGGACACGAATGCCGTCGGGCGAATCCAAGGTCTTCTCACGTCCCTCGAAACCACAGCGGCCATGCGACGCGCGGGGGCCGAAGCGCTCGGACGCATCGGTGGGCCGTCCGCCGTGGCCGCGCTCATCAGCGGCGCGGAGCCGCTTGCGAAACTTCCTGAAGGCGATGGTCGCCGGATGTTGGAGCATTCTCTGATTGCCGCGCTCATCGAAATTGGAACGGCGACGGAGACATACACCGGGCTGGCTTCGCCAAATCCGTTCGTGCATCGCGTCGCGTTGCTCGCGATGGACCAGATGCCGAACAGCAGTTTGAAGCCGGACGATGTCTGGCAGTTGTGCTACTCGAAACAGCCAGTCCTCCGGCAGGCGGCTTGGTGGATTGTCGGGCACCGACCGGAGCTGGGTGAAAAGCTCGCGCGCCAGTTTCACGGCGACCTGTTCTTTTACGGGCAGACCCTGCCGAACCCCGACCCCGTTGAGACCACGCTGCGGCTTGCGCAACTGGCCAAGTCCCCTGCGATTCAGAGAACGATGGTGGCGCTTGCCAGCGACCGAGATGTGCCGGCGGAAGCGAAGCTCATTGTCCTGCGCGCGATGGCGGCGTCCGGGTTGAAGGAGACGCCCGCCGCTTGGCTGCCAGCCGTCACAGAGTTGCTCTCAGAATCCACCGATGCCGTTGTTCGCCAGGCCGTCGCGACGGCGCGGACCTTCTCCGCTCCCAAGGAAGGGAATAAAGCGTTGCTCACGGCGCTTCAGAATTTGGGCGAGAGTTCCTTCGAGCAGGCAGACCTCCGGCTGGATGCGCTGGTGGCGACGGGGACCACTTCGTTCGTCTCCCAGCCCCTGTTCGATTTCCTGCGCACCAACCTTGCCCCTGCGAATCCGATGATGACCCGCAGCGCGGCCAGCACCGTGCTGGCAAAGGCGAAGTTGTCCGGCGCGCAACAGCTCACGCTGGTGGACACGATGAAGAGTATTTCCCCGCTGGATGCGCCGAGGTTGCTGCCGGTGTTTGAGAAGTCACCGAGCGAGGAGCTGGGCTTGAAGCTCGTCGCGGCGCTCAAGGAGTCCACCGGGCTGCGCGGGTTGCGCGTGGATTTGCTCAAGCCGTTGTTCGCGAAGTATCCCAAGTCCGTGCAGGACGCGGGCGCGGACTTGCTCACGCTGCTGAACGCGGACGCCGGCAAACAGCGCGCGCACTTGGAGGCGCTGCTGCCTACGCTCAAGGATGGCGACGTGCGGCGCGGACACGCGCTCTTCAAGAGCCAGAAATCCGCGTGCGCGACGTGCCACGCCATCGGCTACCTCGGCGGCAAGCTGGGGCCGGACCTCACGCGCATCGGCCAGGTGCGCACGGAGATGGATTTGCTGGAGAGCATCATTTATCCGAGCGCGAGCTTCGTGCGGAGCTACGAGCCGTTCACGGTCGCGGTCAAAGATGGTGAAGACGTCACCGGCATCGTGCGCAAGGACGCGCCGGATGAAGTCGTGTTGGCGAATGGCCCCGAGACCGAAGCGCGCATCGCCCGCTCGGACGTGGTGGAGATGCGCCCCGGCAAGGTCTCGCTCATGCCGGACGGCTTGGAGCAGGCGCTGACGCGGCAGGAGCTGGCGGACCTGCTTGCGTTCCTCAAGGCGTCGAAGTGAGCGAGCGGGGAAAGTAATTAGTGTTTAGTGTTTAGCGAAGGCGTGATGCCGGGGACGCACGGCTTCTGACTAATTACTAACCACTAATTACTGCCTCCACTCCGTCACGTCAGCAGCACTCCCTCAATCGCCAGCAGCCGCCGCTTCCACTCCAGACCGCCGGAGAAGCCGCCGAGACTGCCGTTCGCGGCGAGGACGCGGTGACAGGGAATTAGGACGGGAATCGGATTCGCACCGCACGCTCCGCCGACGGCACGGGCGGCGCGGCGCTTGCCCAGTTCGTCGGCGACTTCGCCGTAGCTGCGCGTGTCGCCGCGCGGGATGCGGCGCAGCTCGTCCCAGACGCGCAGGCGGAACTTCGTGCCGCGCGAGAGGTCGAGCGGCGGGAGCGTGGACTTGGCGTTGCGGCGTGGCGTGACGGTCAGCGCGGTGAGGAGCGCGGCTTGCGTCTGCTCCGCCCAGGCGCGGAAGGGCGCGGGCAGTTCATCCACGGGCTGGGCATCGCCGCGAACGCGCTTCGCCGGGAAGTCGAGCTGGGCAAGTCCTTCCGCCGAGAAGTGCGCGAGGAAATCACCGTGCGGTGTGGCGAGCAGCGCGGCGTGGAGGATTTCGGGCGGACGTGGCATGGCAATCACCGGCTGCCAACGATGGCCTTGAACAATCCGTAGAGGACTGCCAGCAGCACCGCGGACAAAATGAAGAAGCGGTTGCGCGCGACGCGGCGCTCGTAGCGGAGCGGGCGCAGGCCCTGGATCTGGCCGGAGTCGAGGAGTTTCACGAGCTTGGGATTGCTGGACGGCGTGAGGCCGAAGCGGCGCTTGAGTTGCTGGACGGAGGATGAAAAGCCCTGCGGACGCGGGCCAAGCTCGGGGTGCGGGCCTGCGGACGGCGCAGGCGCAGCGGTGGCCTTGAGGCGTTGCTGGTCCACGTCCTCGAAGACCGGTGCGGCGGGCGCGGCGGAGATGGACTCGACTTTCACGCCACCGGGCAAGGCGGTGGAGCGGAGCCGGGGCGTGCCGGGCCAGAGTGGCTGGCCGGACTCAGCCTGCTTGATCTGGACTTGGAGCGCGGCGATCTCGGCTTCGAGCGCGCGTGAGCGTTCCGAAAGCGGGTCGGGCTTTTTTCGGAACAGGGACATGGGCGGGAACCGTCAGCGGCGGAAGAACAGAAGGAGCAAGCTGCCCAGCAGCACCGCGACCGCCACGGGCCAGGTCAGCGCGAAGCCGAGGCGGCACAGCTCGCCGAAGCTCTGCGCGCCGAGGAAGTGGCCTTGAATCTTCGCGGCACCGGGCGCGACGCTCCCGGGAGATTGTGCTGAGAGGGCGCCGTCGAGCACGGGCCACTTAAGGCGCGCGCCGTTCCATTCCATGCGTGCGTTCTCGATGGCGGTGAGGGCGCGGGTAAGCTCGACGTTGTAGCCGTCGGCGTTCCAGCTCTCCTCGTTGATGGCTTGAACCTTGTCGAGAGATTCGCGGAGGCCGGTGAGGGACTTGGCCATCTGCTCGGCGTCGCGGCGGGATTTCAGCTCGGCCTCTTCGAGCAGCACGAGGCCGCGCGCGAGGTGGTGAAGCATTTCCTCGCGGCCGGTCTGAAGCTCGACGCGGCGACGGCGGGCCTCCTCAAGCGTGGAGCGCTCGCGCTCAAGCTCGTCTTGCTTGCGCTTCAGCTCGGCGAGCTGTTGCTGCGCGTCGGAGACGCGGTGGTCGAGTTCCTCGCGCGAGGGCGGGCGGCTGGCGGAGCCGGAGGTGGATTCGCTCATGATGGTGGTGCGGGCGGCGGGCCGGGCAGTGGTGAGAACGTCGCTGTCCACAAACTCGGATTGGTCGAAGTCCGAAGGCATTTCGAACTGTAGTCGCGGCGCGCGGGGTGGAAAGGGAAAATTGAAACTGGGCGCGGCGGACAGCACGGCACGAGTTTTGCGAATGTGAAGTTCGATGGAAGCGCGCGAGCTGGAAATCTGGCTGCGACGTCGGGCACGACGAGAGCGGCGGCAGGAGCGGTTGCTGGCGGTGGGCGGCGGCATCGCGGGTTGCACGCTACTGCTGCTGGCGGCTGGCGGGCTGGCGGGGGTGTTGATGGCGGGGATGGTGCAACTGGCCGAAGGCGTGAGCGCGGTGCGAGGACGGAGCCTGGAGTTCGAGTTCAGCTCGCTGCACTTCGCAGGGCTGGTGGCCGGGGTGATTTTGCTGCTCTTTGCGGGAAATTCCCGCAGCGCCCGCGAGGCGTTTTTGTCCCTTGGCGAAATGGACTGGCGAGACAGCCTTAACTTGCTCCAGGTGCTCCGCGCGGTGGCGGGGGTGTTCGCGGAGGTTCTCTACAGCGGGCCGAGGCTCTTGCTGGCAGGAATGGCGGCGGGGCAGCGCGCGCGCGGCTGGCGGACGATGAACTTCGAGCGCTGCGCACGGGTGTTGTTCGAGCTGCACTGTCACGCGAGCAGGGCCTCGCTGCGGGATCTGGCAAAGTCATTGCCGGATGTGGACGTGCCGGCTGCGCTGGCGGAATTGCGGTTGCTTCGCGGTGTGATGCTGCTGGAATCGCCGCCGCCCGGCGCGAGCCTGAGCAGCGAACTGCGCAGCCAATTCGGCCTGCCGCCGCGCTGGGCCGACACGCCTGAGATGCCCGACGAATCCAATCCCGCCCCTGAACCGCAACCCGCTTCCCGCAGCGCGAAGTCCGCCAAGCCGCCGTCCTTCCGCTGTGTCGAGTGCCTGCGGAAGTTCCGGCTGCGCAACCTGCGAGGAGGCGTTGCCTTCCACTGCCCGCTCTGCGGCGCACCGTATCGCACGCGTGCGGATGCGCAGGGCCGTGTGCAGATCGAGCACCGCGCGGAAGGTTCGCACCGCGTCCCGCTCGCGGCGACGGTCCGGCCTGCGGGGAGCCACGATGTGCTTGGCGTCGAGTCCAGCGCATCGCGCGACGAGATCAAGCAGGCGTATCGGCGGCTGATGAAGGCGCACCATCCTGACCGCGTGGCGGGCCTGAGCGAGGCTGAACAGTCGCAGGCCGAGGAGCGCAGCAAGGAGATCAACCGCGCCTACGCGCAGTTGCTTGGGAAGGCTTGAGCGTCGAGCGGCTCAACTCCGCGACCCGAAGACGCTGCTGAGGACGACATCACGCGTCTTCCACACGAGCGACATCGTCACGGACACGGGCAGCAGCACGAGCACGACCACAAGCGCGAAGCGGATGCGCGCCAACTGCCCAAGCTCCAGCGCCTCGATGACGGACTGCGGCAGGTATTCGAGCCGTGCGAGCAGGTGGTAGCCACCCACCAGCACGAGGCCGAGCAGCATCAGCGTCAAGTTCAGCCCCGTGAAGAAGCGGATGTCCTCGCGGAGGGTCTCGTCCGGCAGCATCGCAGCGAGGCGCTGGAGGACGAGGTTCAACTGGTAGAGGAACAACAGCCCGGTGACCGCGAGAGAGATGACGATTTGGAAGTAATACGCCTCCGATGGGAGCCGGCTCCAGAAATAGACGAAGGGCGAGAGGCCAAAGTTGACGAGCGCGAGGAGCTTCGCGCGGTCAAGGGCAAGCTGCCACGTGCGCTCCTGCGGCTGGTAGCGCGACAACTCGAAGACGCCAAAGAGCAGCAAGCCCGTCGTGACTACCGGCGGCAGGAAGCCCAGCGCGCGCGGAAACTCCCCCATCGCCATCAGCACGCAGATGAGCAGCGTGCTGGGCAGGCCCCAGAAAAGCGCGGACAAGCCCCGGACCAGACGCCGCAGCGAGGGCAGGAGGTCGGCGTTCATCGAATGTCCAATTGCCAATGTCCAATTCCCAATGAATGACCAATGACGAATGTCCAATGGGCCACGCAGGCCCGGGCATTGGGCATTGGGCATTCTGTGGTCATTGGGAATTGGGCATTGGACATTCCCGCCGCCGCTGCTCAGAACGTGAGGTAAGTGTATTCCTTCAGCCCGCGCTCGTAGTCGTCCAGCAGCCGCATGCCTTCGCTGGGCTTCATGCGGTCGGACTTGATGGCGTCGTCCACCTGCGCCTTCATCAGGCGCTTGAGCTCGTTCTCGTCGTATTGCACGGCGGCGAGGGTCTGGACGATGGTGTTGCCCTCGATGATTTCCTCGATGTAGTAGCCGGTCGGCTCGTCAGGCTCGAGGAAGACGTGGACCTCGTTTACGCGGCCGAAGAGGTTGTGCAGGTCGCCCATGATGTCCTGATACGCGCCCATCAGGAAGAAGCCGAGGTGGTAGGGCTCCTGCTGGCCGTCGCCATTGGAGTTGAGCTCGTGCAGCGGCAGCGTGTCGCGCACGTCGCGCAGGTCCACGAACTTGTTGATGCAACCGTCGGAGTCGCAGGTGATGTCCACGAGCGTGCCCTCCTTGGTCGGGCGCTCGTTGAGCCGCGCGATGGGCATGATGGGGAAGAGCTGGCCCAGCGCCCAGTGGTCGAGCAGCGACTGGAACACGGAAAAGTTGCAGAGGTATTGGTCGCCGAGCAGGTCTTCCAATTTTCGGATTTCCTCCGGAATGTAGGATTGGCCCTTGAAGCTGGCGACGACGCCCTGGCTGATTTCCCAGTAAAGCGTCTCGATCTTCGCTTTGTCCGGCAGCTCCAGCAGCCCGAGCGTGAACATCTGGTGCGCGTCCTCCTTGCGCTCCTCGGCGTCGTGGTAAGCTTCGAGCTTGTTCAGCTTCGCGAGGTTCTTCTTGATGTCGAGCAGCTCGCGGACGAGCGCGTGCTCGGTGTCGCCGAAGGTCAGCGCGTCGCCGCCCTTCGTCTTCGCAATGGAGCCGAACACCTCGACCAGCAGCACGGAATGGTAGGCCACGATGCCGCGCCCGCTCTCGCTGACGATGTTCGGGTGCGGGACTTTCTCCGCGTTGCACACGTCGGCGATGTAGTAAACGATGTCGTTCGCGTATTCTTGGAGCGAGTAGTTCGTCGAGGAGTCGAACGCGCTGCGCGAGCCGTCGTAGTCCACGCCCAGGCCGCCGCCCACGTCCATGAACTCAATGCCGAAGCCCATCTTGTGCAGCTTGGCGTAGAAGCGCGACGCCTCCTGCACGGCCTTCTTCACCGTGAGGATGTCCGGCACCTGCGAGCCGATGTGGAAATGCAGCAGCTTGAAGCAATGCTCGAGCTTCTCCGCGCGCAGCAGCTCCGTGGCGGCAAGCAACTCCGCCGTGCTCAGGCCGAACTTCGCGTTCTCGCCGCCGCTCTCGGCCCACTTACCCGCGCCCTTGCTGGCCAGCCGCGCGCGGATGCCGATGAGCGGCTCCACGCCCACCTGCCGCGACACGGCGATGATTTGCTTCAGCTCCTCAAGCTTCTCGACGACCATGATGACCTGCTTGCCGAGCTTGGTGCCCATGAGCGCCATGCGGATGAACTGCGCGTCCTTGTAGCCGTTGCAGATGATTAGGCTGCCGGCCTGGTTCTGCATCGCAAGCCCGGCGAAGAGCTCCGGCTTGCTGCCGACCTCGAGGCCGAAGTTGAACGGCTTGCCCGCGTCGAGGATTTCCTCCACGACCTCGCGGAGCTGGTTGACCTTGATCGGGAAAACGCCGCGATACTGGCCGCTGAAGTTGAACTCCGTGATGGCGTTGCGGAATGCCTTGTTGATGGCCTCCACCCGGTGCCGGAGAATGTCCTGGAAGCGGATGAGCAGCGGGAACTTCAGCCCCCGCCCGCGCGCCTCCTCCACGATGTCCGTGAGGTCCACGCCCACGCCCGCCTCCTGAAGGGGGCGGGCCATGACATGCCCGGCGTCGTTGATGTCGAAGTAGCGCGCACCCCAGCGGTCAATGTTGTAAAGGGTGCGGGCGTCCTGAGTGGTCCAGTTTGCGGTGTCGGGGGCGGGGTCGCTCATTTCTCGCGGTTCAATTGGCGCGCACTATAGAAATGCGCCCCGTGATTGCAATAGGCACGATGGGATTTTTCGGGCCACTTCCCGGCACGCGATGATCCGCAGGGTGTTACAGGCCGACTGTTTTCAACTCCAGCACAGCCATCTTTTCCATTCTCTCGCCGCCACCCGGCGACTAGCCTGCGCGCGTGTTGCCGGAACGACAATGGGAAGCTGAACCGCTGCTGCGCTTCGTCGCGGGCGTCTGCTTCTGCCTGTCCATCGGTTCGCTGGCGACGCGCGCCATCCTGCCCGAGGCCGCCTTCGCTACGCAGGAGGGAAAGTTTTTCCTGTTCGTGAGCAACTCCATCGTGCTGCACGGCGGGACGCTGCTGCTCGTGGCCGTCTTTCTGCGCGAGCACGGCGTCGGCTGGCGGGAAGGCTTCGGCTTCGGGAGCGCCGGCTTCTTGCGGACGCTCGGACTCGCGGTCGCCGGCGTGCTCCTGGCGCTTCCGGTGGCGCTGGCACTGCAACAACTCTCCGCGATGGGCATGAAAAGCGTGAGCGTGCAGCCCGAGGTGCAGGTGGTGGTGCAGACCTTGCAGGAGACGCAGAGCGTGGAGCAGCGCGTGTTCTTCGCGTTCGTCGCCATCCTCGGCGCGCCGGTGGTCGAGGAAATCATCTTCCGCGGCATCCTCTATCCGGCCATCAAGCAGCGCGGCTGGCCGCAGCTTGCGCTCTGGGGCACATCGCTCCTCTTCGCGCTCACGCACGCGAACACCGCCACCTTCCTGCCGCTGACCTTCCTCGCGATGGTGCTGGTGTTCCTCTACGAGCGCACCGGCAACCTCCTCGCGCCCATTCTGACGCACAGCCTGTTCAACGCGGCGAACTACTTCGCCCTCGTCTTCCAGAGCGAGCTGAAGCAGTTCCTCAAACTGCAATGAGCATGATGCCAACTCACTGGGTAGGGCGCGGAGATTTCTGAACTTGCCGTGAAAGAGTTCGACCTCATCGCGCGCCTTGCGGCCAAGCTGCCCACGCACGACTCCGTGCTGGCCGGCGCGGGCGACGACTGCGCCGTGCTCGACCTCGGCCTGCCGCACCATCTCCTGCTCTTCAAGACCGACGCCGTCGTCGAGGGCATCCACTTCACCACCGACGCGCCGCCGGAGAAAGTCGGCCACAAGGCGCTCGCCCGCTGCCTCAGCGACATCGCCGCGATGGCCGGGACGCCCACGCACGCGCTCGTAACACTCGCATTGCCCACGCACTTCGACCCCGCGCGCATCGAGGCCATCTACGCCGGGATAAACGCGCTCGCGCGCAAGCACGGCGTCGCCATCGTCGGCGGCGAGACGACCACGAACCCGGATCGACTGCTGCTCTCCATCGCGTTGCTCGGCACCGTGCCGCGCAGCCGCCAAGTGCTGCGCTGCGGCGCGAAGGCGGGGGACGCCATCTTCGTCACCGGCACGCTGGGCGGCTCGCTGGCGGGGCGGCACCTCGATTTCGAGCCGCGCCTCGCTGAAGCGCGCTGGCTGGCCGAGCGCTTCACGATCCACGCGATGATTGACCTGAGCGACGGCCTCGCTGGCGACCTGCGGCACATCCTCGATGCCAGCGGCGTCGGCGCGGACTTGCATGGCAGCGCCGTTCCCATCAGCCGCGCGGCGAAACTTCAGGCCCGCGAGGAATCCGCTGCCAAGCCGCCACTGCTCGCCGCGCTCACCGATGGCGAGGATTTTGAACTGCTCTTCACCGTCGCCAGCCGGACTGCCGTGCCGCTGCTGGACGCGTGGAAGGCGCAGTTCCCCGAGGTGAAGCTCTCGTGCGTCGGCAAGACCACCGCCGCCCCCGGCCTGCGTCTGCGCGACGAGCGCGGGCTGCGCGAGTTCAACCTGCGGGGGTATGAGCATTTTGCGAGCTGAGGAGATTGATGGCACCAAGGTTTCAATTCATTCCGGGTGTTGCGGGTTGCGGGTTGCGTGATTGCGACCGGACGCGCTCGGGCGAAAGCACGCAACACGCAACACGCAGCACGAGATGAATTCGTCCATCACCAATTCTCCCGAAGAAACCGCCGCGCTGGGTGAGGCATGGGCGGAGGAAGTCGCGCCCGGCTGGACCATCGCGCTGTGTGGCGACCTTGGCATGGGCAAGACGCAGTTGGTCAAAGGGCTGGCGCGCGGGCTGGGCATCACGGCGCGCATCGCGTCGCCGACCTTTGCGCTTGTCAACGAACACACGGCTGGGCGCGTGTCGCTCTTTCATCTCGATCTCTACCGGCTGGACACGCGGGCGCAAATCGCCGGCGCGGGGCTGGACGAATACTTCTTCACGCCGCGTGGCGTGACGGTCGTGGAGTGGGCGGAGCGGTGGTGGGATGAAGTTCAACGTTCAAGGTTCAGCGTTCAAAGTCCTGGCGGTCGCTTGCGCTGGGTGAAGTTCACTTCCGAAGGCGAAACGCAACGGCGCATTGAGTATGAAGATTTTGGCTCTTGAATTCTCCTCCGCCCGGCGCGGCGTGGCGATCGTGGAGGCCGTGCCGGCCCCTTCCAGCCGCCGTCCTGATGCTCCGGCTGCCGCAGACGGCGATTGCAAATCGCCGGCACGGGATGCGCGCGTGCTCGGGCTGGCCGAGGCCGAGGGACTTGCGCCGGGACCGTTCGAGCTGATCGGGTCGGCGTTGCGGGCGGCGGGCATTGAGCGCGAGCAGATTGAGTGCATCGCGGTCGGGCTTGGCCCCGGGTCTTACACAGGCATCCGCTCGGCGATCGCGCTGGCGCAGGGCTGGCAACTGGCGCTGGGAGTGAAGTTGCTCGGCGTCGGCAGCGCGGAAGTGCTGGCGGCCACGGCGCAGGCGGCGGTTTTGACCGGACGCGTCGCGGTGGTGATTGATGCGCTGCGCGGGGAGTTCTACTCGGCCAGCTACGAGATCAAGGCGGACGGCTGGCGCGAGGTGGCCCCGCTGCGGCTGCTCACGCGGGCAGCGGTCGAGGCACTTGCGGCAGCAGGCGAGTTGCTCGTCAGCCCGGACGTGAAGTGCCCCTTCGCCGGAGCGAAGCTGCTTATGCCCTCCGCTGGCGAACTTGGCCGGCTCGCCGCGCTGCGCACCGACTTCCAACCGGGCGAGAAGCTGGAGCCAATTTACCTGCGCGAGACGAGCTTCGTGAAGGCTCCGCCGCCGAGGCGATACTGAGCAGCCGCCGAGGTTAGGAGGCGGATTTCCTTTGGCCGATTCTCAGTGCCACGCAGCGCTCCGCCTCCTGACCTCGGCGGCTACTGATAGTGCGGCGGCTTCTGGTTGTTGGACCGGATGCGCTCCAGCTCCTGCGTCTCCATCGCGTCCGAGGCACGAGCCACTTCCTTCTGGAGCCGCGCGATGATGCGGGCCTGCTCGGTGACGACGCCGTTGAGCTGCTCGTGCTGATGCTCAAGGTGGGCGAGGGCGGATTCAACTTTCTCCAGCCGGGCGGCGATCGCGATGTCCATGAGCCGAGGCTAGCTGGAAGCCCACGGCTGAACAGCCACATTCGCGTCTGAAGGCCTTGCGACTACCGCTTGCCGTCGGCCGGCTCCCGCAGCAACTTCCGAGCATGCAAGACACAGCGACGGTGGACTGCCCCTTCTGCGGGCAGGGCATGGAGCTGGTGCTGGACACCAACATCGCTTCGCAGCGGTTCGTCACGGACTGCGAAGTCTGCTGCCGTCCCTTCGAGGTGACCGCGGAGTGTGAGAATGGCGACGTGCTCTCGGTGAGCGCGGCAGGCTCGTGAGCCAGTCCACGGGGGACAACGCGCGGTTGCAGCAAGCCTGTTGATGACCGGTCGGCGGAGCATCGCGGTGGAGCATCCCGTTGCCTTTCTCCCCTGCCCCGCTACCCTGCGCGCATGGACAAACGCCTGCGCCCGTCCTCAAACCCCGAGCTGGAACACCGCATCCGCGAGCTGATCGCGTTCAAGGGCGGCGGCCACAATCAGGACCTCATCACCGACCTCGTCGAGCAGTCGCTCAAGCTCCTGCACGACGTCGAGGACCGCGGCGACGTGAAGGTGATCCAGACCGCGGTGCGCGAGTTGCGCTACGCGTTCAAGCTCTTCGCGCCCTACGCCGGCAAGCGCAAGGTCACCATCTTCGGCTCCGCGCGCACCTCGCCCGAGTCCATCGAGTATCGGCAGGCCGTCGAGTTCGGCCAGCGGATTGCGGACGCGGGCTTCATGGTCATCACCGGCGCGGGGCCGGGCATCATGCAGGCGGGGCACGAGGGCGCGGGAGTGGAGCGCAGCTTCGGCGCGAACATCCGCCTGCCGTGGGAGCAGTCCGCCAACCCCGTCATCGCGGAGGACAAGAAGCTCGTCACCTTCAAATACTTCTTCACCCGCAAACTCATCTTCATCCGCCACTCGGACGCGCTCGCGCTCTTCCCCGGCGGGTTCGGCACGATGGACGAGTCATACGAGGCGCTCACGCTCATGCAAACCGGCAAGAGCCAGCTCATGCCCCTCATCCTCGTGGACAAGCCCGGCGGCACCTATTGGAAGACGTGGGACAAAAACGTCCGCGAGCATCTCCTGCGCAACGAACTCATCTCCCCCGAGGACCTCGGCCTCTACCACATCACCGACAACGTGGACGACGCCGTCCGGCACATCGCGCGCTTCTACCGGAACTTCCACTCGACGCGCTTCGTGCGCGACCTGCTCGTCATCCGGCTGAAGAATCCGCCCACGCCTACGGCCATCGCAGCGCTGAACGAGGACTTCGACGACATCATCACCGGCGAGCCGTTCCACCTGATCCCGCCCACGCCAGAGGAGGCCGACGACTCGGAACACCTCGACCTCCAGCGCCTCGCCTTCGGCTTCAACCGCCGTGGCTACGGCAGGCTGCGGCAGTTGATTGACGTGCTGAACCAGTATTGAGACGGGGAAAGGAAACGGGCTTCAGCTGGCACACGACTGCTTCCGCTAAAGCCCGTCGCAACCTCACACGAGGCTGCTAAAGCTGCACTGGTGCCGGCGACTTCCAGTCGCCGCCCGATGTCAAATCTCCACGCAGGGACGGCGACTGGAAGTCGCCGGCACGCGCTCAAGGCGTCTCGACCAGCTTGTAGAGCCGCAGGCCCGGGCCGTTCGCCGCCGGGTCCACGATCTTGAGCGCGCCGTTCTCGACGACCAAGGTGTTGGGCAACACCGTCCAGGCACCGCCGAGGTTGCTGGTCACGTGCACCACATACTTCGCCGCCTGCGCCGCCGTCACCGGCGTGCCCTCGCTGTTGCGCACCACGAGGCGCAGCGAGCCGTCCGCCGGGCGCTCCATGCCGGCGGCATTGAGGCCCGCAGGCAGGATGATGTTGAAGCTGCCGCCCACGAAGCTCGCGCCCAGCACGTTCGCGTTCAGGTCCGCGACCTCGCGGGCGACCGGTGAATCGCCGGTCAGGCTGATGGCCGTCGCGCCACTGCCGCTGACGTTGAAGGTCAGCGTCACAATGTCCCGCGTGCCCGCGGCGATGGTGCTGGCCGATGCCACCAGACCGCCGCGGTCGTTACCCGCCTAGTTCAGCGGGTCCGCGATGAGCGAGTTGTTCGTCTTGAGACTGCTGATCTTGAACAGTTCGGCGGTGATCGCCTCCAGCGTCAGGATTGCCGGCGAGCTCGTGACTGCTCCGAAAGTGTTCGTGACCACCACAGTGTAGGCCGCCGCATCGGTGGGCATGGTCGAGGCAATCGTTAGCGTCAAACTGGTCGTGCCCACGATGTCACGCCGCCCCGCTGCCACTGGTAAGCGATCGGCTGCGCGCCGTTGACGGCCACCGAGAACGAGGCCGCCTCCGTCGTGATCACCGTCAGCGCCGCCGGCTCCGAGGGGATCGTCGGCGGGTTGGTCGGCACCACCATGGTCGCGTCCGCAAAACCCAGCGTCTCGTCCCCCGAGCGGAACTGCGACGTGCCTTCATGCTGGAAATACCAGCGGCCCAGGCTTGGCCCCACGGTGAAACTGGCCATGTCGTTGAGGTTCGCAAACGTCGCGATGGTGCTGACCGTGCCGTCGGAAACCTTGGTGCGCGCGATCGTGGTGCTGCTGCGCACATAGGCGAGGTGGTTCGCTCCGCCGATCGTTTCGGCCACGCCCCAATACGCCCAACTCTCGGACGAGGTCCGCGAGGGCACGCCCAGAGCGCCCAAGTCCGACACAGTGCCTGAGGGCAGCGCAATCTGATACACACGCGTGCCGTTGTGGATCACCACCCGGCCCCAACCGCCGAAAATGCCGACGGTCGAGCTGTTGTTGCCCGGCACGCTGATGGTCGAGGACAGGGTGATGACGGTGCCGTTGGGAACGCCCGTGGCGGAGTCCAGTTCCAAGAACCTCTTGATCACCACTGTCCCGCTGACGTCCTTGGGAGTGACTGGCGTCGTCCCGTTGGCCAGCAAATAGACCTTCTCGGCCGCAAGTCCGAGACCAGCGAGGCGCGGATCACGCCCAGACCCGTGCCGCCCGAAAGCGTGCCGCGCGCGAAACGCGCCGTGGCCGCGTCGCCCGTGAGGAACACGTGCGTGCCGCTCACCGCGATGCCGCCAGGGTGGTCCCCCGTCAGCGAGTTTACCTCGATGACGGTGGCGTTGGCGGAGGAAAGGCTCCCAATCGAAAAGTCCTGCGCGCGGGCCGCCGCAGCCAGCAGGCAGAGCGCGACAACGGCACAGAGCCGACGGGAAAAAATCCGACGGGGGAGTTGGAACGAGAACTTTTCAGTCTTCATAAGGGGCCTTGCGTTAACCGCCGTTAACGACCGCCGCTAAAGACTGGACGGGCATCACAGTAGAGGCAATCCCTGTCATGCCAAGATGAAGACACTAACAATCACCTAAGGGAATTCCTGAGAGGATAACCGACAAACGACTGTCACCGGGCTGTGATCCGAATGGGGCCATCCGCCCGTGCCCCGCTCAGTGCCGGTCGCTCCAGTTCGCCGCGTGGCGGATCAGGCTGACAGAATCGGGCAGGCCGAGCTTGCGCTTGATGTTGTCGCGGTAGGTCTCGACGGTCTTGGGGCTGAGAGCGAGCTGCTGGGCGATCTCCTTGTTGTTGCGGCCCTCACCGAGCATGCGAAACACCTGCAACTCCCGGGCGGAAAGCCCCTCGATCCCTTGACGGCCCTTGCCCGATGGCGACTCCGCCAACCGCTTCGCCACCTGTCCGGCGATCTTGTCGCTGACATATCGTTTGCCTGCCAAAATCAGGCGCACCGAGCGCAAAATCTCCTCCGGCAGCTCTTCCTTCGTGATGAACCCGTCCGCCCCGACTCGCAACGAGCGCTCCGCATACACCACCTCGTCATGCCGGCTGATGACCACGACCTTCATGGCGGGCAGCGCGCGCTTCCACTCGGTGATCAGCTCGAATCCGTCCCCGTCGCCCAATGACAAGTCCAGCAACACGAAGTCGGGGGTGTGCTTCGTGACCGCCGCACGAGCCGTCGCCATCCCGTCCGCCTCGCCGCAGCAGGCCAGGTCCGCCGTGTTGTTGAGCAACTGCGTGAGCGCAAAACGAACGAGGGGATGGTCGTCCACCACCAGCACCCTGGTCTTCTTCACCTTCTTCTTTGTCTTGGAATCCATGCCAAAACCGCCCCGGCTCGCCGATGGTATTTTTTGGGCTGCAACCTGCGGGATTAAAACACGAGGCGACCCCCGAAGGAAGGGATTTGTGGCTGCGACCGGGCTGCCAGCAACTTTCCGGAAGAAGCCGCCGGCCTCTGCTGGTCGCTGCCGTTGGGCCAGCCTTTCACCGTGCAAGCTTGCGGAAGAAGAGCGCGCTACCTGCCGGACTCTATTGCACTTCCACTTCGAAAATCAGGCTCGTGCGCGAGTCGGTCTGGTCGTTGCGGATTTCCATTTCCTTCAGCCGCCACTGGCCGTTGACCTTCTTAAAACTCTTCGGCTCGAACTCCTTCATCAGCTTCCTGCGCGTGTCGTAGGCCTCGGCGGCGACGATGCCCAACGTGCCTTGATCCAGCCACGTCACCACCCGCGAGTAGCCGCCGGCTGCGGGCGTTCGCGTCGTGCTTTCCAGGACGAAGCACGCCTCGCCCCGGCGCTGCTCCTTCCTCAGCAGCACCTGCTCCGGCCAGTGGAAAAAATCCAGGCCCAGGTCCACGAGCCAGAAGTCCGAGCCGGCGAATGGCACGTGCAAATTGCCGGCGGGCTGTGGTGCCCCGCCGTTCACTCGGCCCGTGGCATAGCGGCTCGGCGCGCTTGGCGAGCGGGTGACGCGGAAGAGCAGGCCGTCGCCGCTGATGTAGTCGGTGTGCCACTGCGTGTCGCTGACCGTGGTGCGAATGGTGACGGGGATTTGCGAGCGCACGCCGCGATGATCGCGGACTTTGAGGACTGCGGTGTTCGTGCTGCTGGTCTTGGGCGCGAGCGAGCGTGCCTCGGCAGCGAGGCGCTGCCCCTCGGCACGCTGGACTTCGAGGTCAGCGGCGTGGAGCGCAGGGAGAGAGGCGAAGAGGGCAAGCGCGACGGCGCAAAAACGCCAACTGCGGACGGACACGTTCCCCCTCACCCTGGCCATCTCCCGCTGGGAGAGGGAACCGCTTCGCCCGTGCTGCGTGCCACCAGACGTTTGCCTCCGTTCCAGCGCGGCATGCCATTCTCCCTCTCCCGAAGGAAGAGGGCCGGGGTGAGGGGGAAAGGCATCTTCGACCAGACAGCGTGGATCGTCTCCTAAGTGGAAAAGCGACAGTCTCACTTGGCTTTGCCTTTCTTCGGCTTCACCACTGTCGCCTCCTCCAGCGCGAGCGGGAGGAGTTCGCTGATGCGAGGGACGAAGTGGGCTTTCATTTTCATGCGGACTTCCTCGGGCACCTCGGCCCAGTCCTTGCGGTTGTGCTCGGGCAACAGGACTTGCTTGAGGCCGGCGCGGGCGGCGGCGAGCACCGTCTCCTTGATGCCGCCGCCGGGCAGCCCGCGGCCGCGCAAGCTGATCGCGCCGGTCATGGCGAGCTGCGAGCGGACGCGGCGCTGGGTGAGCAGCGAGGCCAGCGCGACGATCATGGTCACGCCGGCGCTGGGGCCGTCCTTGGGCGTCGCGCCGGCGGGGACGGGGATGTGGATGTCGTATTTCTCGAAGTCCGTCGTGGCGAGGCCGAGCAAACTGGCCTGTGCGCGGAGGTAGCTGTGGGCGGCTTGCGCGCTCTCCTTCATCACGTCGCCGAGCGAGCCGGTAAGGATGAGCTTGCC
>SXTU01000273.1 GCA_005791875.1 Verrucomicrobiales bacterium | reverse complement strand
CGTGTGAAGGGAATGGCCACGATCGCCGCCACCGCCAGCGCCGCCGCCAGCACGATCACGAGCTTGGTGCGCCACAACCCCTCCAGCCAAAACTGGAAAATGAAGAGCAACCCATACAAGCCCAGCAACGACCGGAACCCCCCCAGCATGCTCACGGCCATGATCGCCGCGAAGAGCATCAGCCGCCACGGCCGACGCCAGTCCATCATGCCGCGGATGCCATAGCTCATCAGCATGAGGCAAAACGGACCCACCATCGCGAAGCCGATCCCGTTGAGACGGCGCAAGGACCCGCCGAAATGATCCGCCACGGCCTGATCCATGGCGAACTCCACCGGGAACAGCAGGAACAGCCAGTAGAAGGCCGGCCCCAGCATGTAGGCCGCGTTGCTCATGACAAGGGTGAGCGTGCCAAGACAGTATAATTTCATGTAGCCGAATGCCTTCTCCACCGGCACCCGCGCCATGCTGAAAGCGAAGTATCCAACCACCGCCGCGATGAGGAAGACGTAGCGTTTCCCGCCGTAGGTCTGGCTGCCAAGGGATTTGATGCCGATGCCGCCCCGCAACTGCGCCGTCACCAGCACCACCAGCAACAGCGCGCACAGGGTCCACGTCACGGAGGGCACCGATTGTAGTTCAACGCGCCGGCCCAGCGTGCTGCCTAGGATGGTGAGCGTGAGGCTCAATCCGGCCATCAGCATCCAGATGCTTGGATTTCCCGGCAGCAGGAAAACCTGAAACGCCGCATTCCAGCTCAGAAACAACAGTGGCCGGTGCCAGCGCAGCAGCAGCGGCAGGCTCAGGACTAAGGCGACCAACCCCACGACACCCATCGCCATCGTGCTCGTCGGTGACACCAGCACCATGCCCACCAGCACCGCCAGGGCAGAAGCCAACACGAGGGCGACCACTGTCCGCAAGTCTGACGATGAAACGGTCATGTGCGCCGTCAGCTAACCTCACGCCGCAAACCTGCGGCAATCCATTTTTCCCCTGAACCCGCTCCCCGCTCCGCCAGCAGCTCCCGGTAAATCTCCAGATGCCGCAGCGCCACCACCTCGGGATGGAATCTGACCCGCATCTCATCCGCAGCGGTGGTGGGACGCGGCGCGCCGGATGCCAGCCAGCGGGAGAGAGCGGCGGCCAGCCCTGCCTCGTCTTCCGGCGCAAACAACTCCGCAGCTTCCACGCTCTCCGCAATATCCGGCACGCCTCCGACGCGCGCACCAAAGAACTTCAAGTTCCGCGCCAGTGCTTCAGCCACCACGAGGCCGAACGCCTCCTCAACGGGGACATGGACCATTGCCGAGGCGGAGTCCATTTCGCGCACCAATTCGGCTGTTGGCACCTCGCTGCGGTGGTCGGCCCAGCCTTCCGCTCGGGCCTGCCGAACCTCACGCGAGAAACTCGCCCCGTAGGTCGTGGATTCGTCGCACCGCCCGAAGAAGCGGAGGCGAAACTGCCTCCCAGCCCGCGCGAGTTGCCGGCCCATCCGGAGCACATCCAATTGACGCTTGTTCGGCAGAACCGTCCCCACGTTGAGAATCACCGGCGGAGATGCGGGCGGTCCGGCAGGCGGTCCGAAAAATGCCGTTTGCACCGCGTTAGGCACCAGCCACGTTTGCCGGGCCAGCGGCGCGACCAAATCATGGGTGTGCCGCGAGTTGCACATCACACCGCCCGTGCGCGGCAGGGTCATGCCCTCCAAACGTGCTGCAAGCCAGGCGAAGGAAAATGGACGCGCACGGCTCAACCGCGCGAGAGCGCGCATGTTTCCGTGAATCGTGGTCAGGTTCGGCAAGCCCGAACGCGCTGCCGCCAAGGCGCAGTATCGTTCCGTGCCCTGCCCATGAACGAGATCGGGCTGGATCCCGCGCAGTTCGCCGCGCACCGCGTGGATGCAGCCGAGATACCCGCCGCGCAACCAGCCCCATTTGGGAACCAGCAGTGCGTGGTAGAAGATGTTGGTGCCGAGCTTCGCAGGCGCACGCACCGGTCTTTGCACACAGCACACCACGTGGACTTCGCATTCGGGGTGTTGCGCCAGACCTTCCAGCAGCGCAGTTGGGGCGGGTCCGAACTGGGGCTCTGGGTCCGCGTGGCGTCGGAACTCGTCCCGGTTGTCGGGAATGAGCATCGCCACCTTCATGCGGCACGCCGGGCGAGGGTCGCCTCATAGACGGCGAGATACTGCCGCGCCACCTCGCGCCAGGACTGCATGGGGAAATTCGGCTCCGGGAGCCGGTGCGCGGAGCGGTAAAAATCTCCCAGCACCCCGGCGAGTCTGTCCGGCGAGCCGAGCTTCGCCAGCCGCAGCTGGCGCGCTTTGGGATAGGCCGTCGCCGCCCACGGCAAGTCAGACAACAGCAGCGGCAGCCCCGCCGCCGATGCCTCATACACGGCGATGCACCCGCTCTCGAACTGGCTGCACAGCACGAAGCCGCGCGCCCCGCGCAGCCAGCGGAACTTCTCCGCCTCGCTTACGTAGCCGGGATAGCGGACGAACTGCCCGTCCACCAGCGCCTCGAACTGCCGGAAGTAAGAATCGTCCGCCGCGTAAGGTTTGCCGAGGAACACCACTGGGACGCGTGCCGCGCGCGCTGCCTGTGCCAGCAACACCGTGTGCTTGCGCGGCGCGATGGTGGCGGCGGACACCAGGTAATCCCCCTCCGCCGCCGGCTCGCGCAACGCGGCCAGTGCCGACTCCTCCAGCCCGTGCGTGATGACGTGGCCGCGCGTGGGATCGGCGTCGAAGAGGTATTGCGCCGCCGCCCATTCGATGGGCGTCACATAAATCATCGCATCCAGCTCGCGATAAACTTCCCAAGCCAGCCGGACCGTCAATCCAGGCAATACCGCACGCCCGAGCCGTGTCAGGCACCGCTGGCCAAATAGCTCCAGTCGCGACCGCGATGCAGTCTGGTCCAAGGTCTCAAACATCACCACTCGCCGCCCTTTCTGATGCGCGAGCCGCACATGTTGGACCATTGGCGGTCGTCCGAAGTAGTGCAGCACGTCGCCGGTCTGCTGCGCGTCCCACCAGCGCTCCGGCTCGACAGTGACGCCCAGCGCTTGCAGTTCGCGCATGATGGCTTCGAGCAGAGTCTGCACCCCGCCGTGGGCCAGGGCGAAGGGCATGTTATTGGAGAAAATAACTTTCATGGCGGGCTAGGGAAAAGTTACCTCCGGCCGTCTGCGATCCGGCGGACCATCCGCGCTGGCAACCTGGCGAAAATCCAGGCGCACACCCGGCGCGGCACTGCGGCGGCGGCGATCTCCTGCAGCTCCAATTGCATTCGGAACAGCCGGCCCTGCGCCGCCTTAAGACTCGCAGGCGAGGGTTCCGCAGCAAGCTTGCGGGCGTGGAACAAGCCCTCGTCGCTCACGTCGTGGAGTTCACATTCCCAGTTGTCGAGCAGGCGCAGATACGGGACGAGCCATTTGCCCTTGCGCAATTTCGCGTCGTGGGAGAACAAATGCCCGCCCACCGGGATGCGCGGAGCCAGCAGCCTGAACTCGGTGATCTGCTCGCGCGGATTGTTGCCGCCATCGAGAAACGCCAGGTCCACCGCGAAGTCCGCCGGCTGTTCCGCAAGCCAGCGAGGGATGACCGCCTGCGAGAAACCAAACAGCGGGGTGAACCGGCCCACCGCGTCCGGCGCGGCGGCGCGGAGGTTGCCGATCATGCGCTCGTAGATGCCCCGGTCCGCCTCGACGCCCCAGAGATGTCCGTGGCCGAGCTGGTGCAGCGTGCGCAGGAACGTGACCGTGCTGCCGCCGCCCAGCCAGGTGCCGACTTCGAGCACGCGCCAGTCCCGCTCCGGCGCGGCCAGCAGGGGGGCGGCCAGCAGTGCCCGCTCGGCGGGATTGAGCTGGCCCTCGATTGGAGCGGATGGTTCGGCGGACATCAGCGGTGGTGTATCGGCCCGGTCAAGGTAAGCGTGAGCGGCGGATGGCGACAAGTCATTCTCCGGCGGAGTGGACCCGCCCGGGGGCATGCCGGTTCCGTGCGGGTTCCGTGCGGGTCTTGACTCATGGTCGGCGGCACCTATCGTGGTGGCGAGTTTTGACCGGATGCGACTCCGGGACTTTCAATGTCCGCGACTGCCACGCCCGCGATTTCAATCGTGCTGCCCGTTTGGAACGGTGAACGGCACGTCGCCGAGGCGGTGAGCAGCATCCTCGCCCAGGACTTCACGGATTGGGAACTGATCGTGGTGGACGATGGCAGCATAGATGCCACGCCCGCGATCCTCCGCAGGTTCAAGGATCACCGCGTGCGGGTGCTGACGATGCCCCATCGCGGCCTGGTGCCGGCGCTACGCGAGGGGGTGGCACACGCGCGCGCCGGATGGATCGCCCGGCAGGATGCCGATGACCTCAGCGGGCCGGCGCGGCTCGCCGCCCAGTGGGCCGGAGTCCGGCATCGGCCGGAGGTGGTGCTCTGCCATACGGGCTGCGAGTTCATGGGCTCGGGGGCGAATCACGTCCAGGGAGCCCATCTGCCACAGACGATGGCCCTGCTGGCGGTGAAACTCTGCTTCAGCTGCCCGATCGTCCACAGTTCCGTGTTGTTTCGGAAGTCCGCCTACGACGAGTGCGGCGGTTATTGCGAGGCGGAGCGTCATGCGGAGGACTATGCGTTGTGGAGCCGCATGGTGGCGACGGGCACGGTGCTGGGATTGGGGCGGCGTTTATTGGCCCACCGGCTCCACGCGGAGTCCATGTCCGTCCGCCAGGCCGCGCTGCGGGTTCCGTATTCGGAGAGCGTGTCGCTGCGGAACTGCCGCGATTTTCTGGGGCTGGATGAGGCCGGCGCACGGCGCGCATTCGCTGTGTTGCGCCAGCCGCCCGGCGAGCGGGAGTGGTCCGAATGGCGGTGGTTCCTGTCGTTTTGCCTGCCGCGACTGCGGTGGCGGAGCGCTGAACTGTGCTCGTGGCTGCTCGCCCAGACGCTGCGGCAGATGTTCCGCCAGCGGAGCCGCAGGACGGACGTGGCTTGAGCGGCCCGGGGAACAGGGATGCCGTCGGCCGGGCCCGGTCAGCGCTGAAACCGCCGGCGCGCCTTGCGCAACGCCAGGAAGGCGGCCAGCAGCCAGGAAGGCTGCCGGGCCAGCGCCGCTTCCGGCCACCAGCCAGCCGGGCGAAGGCGGTGGTCCAGCAAGGCAGCCAGCAGTTCGCGGCGGTTCCATTCCGGTGCCAAGATCTCCCACTTGGTTTCGATCTGCTGGTCCGAAAACGGCAGCCTGCACCAGACGCGTGCTTCCTCAGCGGTGGGCCGGTCGTAGAATTCGCGGTAAGCTTTCCAGACCACGCGATGAAAATCTCCGGTTGCCACCGCTTCCAGGCGGACTTCCGCAGCAAACCGCCGGGCGAATTCGAGCGCGCCTTGCTGTAGAGCGGTCAGCCCCCACTGCAATGCGGCGTCATGGTGGGGCCGATCCAGAACCGGAACCATGCGGCTACCGTTTTCAGCATAACCGATGACCGATCCATGCGTCGCCGAGGCGAACAGCTCGAGCAGCACCACGTTCTCCTGTTCGATGGGCTGGTCCCCGGGGGCGTGCTTGTTCCAGTAGCCGAGGAGCGTCACGTCGGTGGCGGTGGATGAAACGTCGCTGGCCAGGCCGAAGTAAAGGCCGGTCAAAGGGCGTGGAGCCGACCGTCCGGAGAGCGCCACCACGCGGCTCAGACTGCGCAGCAGGTTCCCGCGCCAGCCCACGTCCACCACTGCAAAGGGCACCGCATCGAAGAACCTTTCCTGCTGGAGATAGTCCGTCAGGCGGCCGCGCCGCCGGCTGCTTTCCGCCTCGATGGCCTGACGGACCGGCTCGTGCAGCAGCACGTTTTGGAGGCGGCTTTGGACGTCAGAGGTCAGCGGCTCGTCCCAATCCACTTTGTCAAGTTCGCCGCCGGCCAGCCACGGGCCGACGGTCTGCGGCTCCAACCCCAAGCGCGCGAAGACCTGCCGAACGGACAGAAACCTCGTCGGGGCGAACAACCAGCCAAACTCCCCGGCGGTGAAGTTTTGAAAGGCGGCGGGATGCCAGGCCTGGCGCGACCCGTGCAGGTATCGGCATTCGAGGTCCAGGCCCCAGGCCTTGACCAGTTCGCGCGCCAGCTCCACGAGCAGTTCGCCATCGCGCGCGACGAAGTAGAGCCGGCGGAGGTTGCGGGCCTGGGCTTCCTCCAGACACCAGCGCACGAAGCCGAACCAGAGCGGCCCGACCACGCCACAGGCCGTGTTCCAAATCACCGCGCGCGCGCCGTTTGACTCGGGGTTGCACAGGCGTGCCAGCCGCATCCCGCCGGCGAGCTTGGACTGCCACACCGGCACTGAGTCCGCCGGGCCGCGAACCAGGTTTTCATACCGGTTGAGGTGGGTCTTCACCACCGCGACGGGCTGGATGCCAAACTGCTGCGGCACGGTTGCGTCTGCGAACCGATTATCCCCCCAGTGACTCCATTCCACTGGCCCGCTCCAGTTCGCGCGCATTCGCTGGAACATGGCTCCGCTCGCCTTGGAACACCGTTCTTCGCCCGAGACGAGCAGCCGGTCACCGGGACGCCAGATACCCCGGCGGCGCAGCAGTTCCTGGATGAACTGGCCCGGCAGATACATGTCTGAGAGAAATAGCACCTGGTCCGCCGTCTGCCGCGCCCGAGCCACTTCGCCAGCCATGCCGTCCACGGGCCGCAGCGAGCGGTCTTCCAAGGCGAGTTCCGCAGCCTGCGCCAGACGGACAGCGTCCGTGTCCCACGAGCAGCGGATGGCGAGCTGCTGGTAAATTTCATCCCAGTTCGCCTCGCCGGCGGGAGCGAGCTTGCGGGCATCGGCCTGGGCCGCGATGCGGAGCGCGGCAAATTCAGCGCCTGCGCAGGCCACCAGGCCCAGCCAGCGCAACTCGTCGCCCAGTTCCACGAACAAGTCTTCGGGCCGGGCGTGAACGCGCGTGAGCAGGGTGTCGAAGACATCAAATGAGGCGATGCGCATCCGTCAAGCCTTCCGGGCCACGCCTTGGAGATTCAGGGAGAGCGGCACGCGGCGGCCTTCCTCGGGGCCCAGTTCCGCCATCATCTCCCACCGGCGGAAGCGCCGGAAAAGGAGAAAAGCGAACCAGTAGCACCACGCCCGATTGGGCCGGCACCACCACCAGCGTGGCGGACGCACAACGTCGCCGGCCATCACCCGGATGTCCCTGAACCCGCCGTTGTGGAGCAGGAAGTCAAGGCTGTGCGTGGTGAAACTGTTGTGGTGTGTCCAGTCACTGTAGCGCCAGTGCGCAGCGAGGGCGGAGCTTGCATTGGGCACCCTGCAAAGCAGCGTGCCGCAGGGCCGCAGGGCCGCCGCCAGCGCGCGGACAAAGGCCAGTTGCTCCGGCACGGGGACGTGCTCGATCACGTCCGTCGCCAGGATCAGCTCGAAGGTGGCGGGGTGGGCTTCCAGCCAGCGGCGGGAATCATCAACCAGTTCGGCCGGCAGGTGGAGGCGACGCGCGGCGGCCACCTGTCCTGGGTCGGTATCCACGCCCGTGAGCGCCGTGTAGCCCAGCGCCCGCAGCGTGTCCAAGGCGAAGCCCATGCCGCAGCCGACATCCAGCACGGGCGCGGCCCGGTCCGCCGGCAGGCATGGAGCGAGCAGTTGCTCGTAATGCTGGCGCATGGCGGCCAGATGCTCGGGCGTGTCCAGGTGGAACCGCGAATAATACCGGGTGTAGTCAATGTTCATCACGTTGGCGCTTCCAAAGGGCGAGCAGCCCGCCGGGCCGCAACGGTAGGAGAAACGCGCGGGCCTGTAAACCAGCCCACGGACGGAGCCGCGGAAAGAGCAGCGAAGTGCCGCAGGCGCTCAACCAGTATCCGCCCAGCGCCCCCAGCGCCGCGCCCGGCGCACCCCAGTGGGGCATCAGCCAGAGGGCCAGGCCCACGTTGGCCGCAATCCCGATGAGCGCGGACCAGGTGTGGTAAATCGTGAGCTTCTCCAGCAGGAACAGTTGCGCGCGGGCCGCGCCGCTGAAGGTGATCGGCGCGGTCCAGCCGAGGATGACCAGCACCGGCACCGCTGCCGCATACTTGTCCCCGAAGATTAGCGGCAGCACCCACGGGCCGGCGAACGTCACCCCGACCGCGACGAGCAGGCCGAGGCCCGTCAGCCCGTCGAACAGCAATTGCAGTTGGCGTTCATACTCCGCCCCGCCCCGCTGACGCTCCTGCACAAGGAGTGGATAAACCGAGGAGACGATCAGTCCCGGCGCGAACGCCCAAGCCTCCGCGAACTTCACTGCCGCGAAATAAACGCCCGCCGTGCGCTCGCCCAGCCAATTCATCACCAGCAGTTGTTCGACCCGCAGATAGAGGGCAATCAGCAAGCCGGATACGATGAGCGGCCAACTGTCCCGCAGGAGCGTGCGGGTCATCGTCCTCGTCACCCGCCATTGCCGGAGCCGCTCCCCGCGCCCGTGGAACATCCATGCCAGCGCGGCAGCAGCCAGCACCGCGTCCACCGCCACCGCCGCCGCAAACCACGCCAGCGGTGCCTGCGCCCACACCAGCCCCAGTTTCACTCCCGCGCCCAGCAGCGCCGCGCCGCTCTTCGCCAGCACAGTCAGCCGGGACTGGATGCTCTGCTGAAACCACAGGTCAATCACCTCCAGCGCTTGGGGCAGGAAACCGAGGGATACCACCAAGGCCAGCGGTAGCACGGCGGAACCGTTGCGGGTTAACAGCCCGGTCAGCGCTACCAACGCGATGGCCAGCAGGCCTCCGGCGAATCGCAGCGCGCACGCCGTGCCGAGGACAGCGTCCTTCTCCTCTGGCTGTGCGAGCAGTTCGCGGATGACGATCCCTTCGAAACCCAACGTCGCCACTGTGGCAAAAATGGCGGCGAGACTGATGGTGTAGTTTAGAAGTCCGAACTGGTCCGGGCCGAGATACCGGGCCACGACGCTCACCACGACGACGTTGAGCGCGGCCCGACCCAGACGGTCGCCCAGCAGCCAGGCCAAATTGTCACGAATCCGCCGCCGGGTATTAGGAGGAAGGGGCGTCACCACATCTGGTCCGCCGTCGGCATTCATGGCCACGCGACGACGCTAGCAGAAGGAGCGGGGCTTGCAAAAGCTTCCCCGCACGCCCGGTTCGATTCAGTCTTCAGTCGGTATGCGGTGGAGTAGGAGCGGTTTGTAACGCGCCTTCCTCCGCCCTCCGCCGGGTTGGCAGGATCGCACACGCGTCCTTGCAGCCGAAAAGTTTGCTCAGGAGGTGGCGGTTGCGGCTGACCCACATGTAAATGCGCTCCGCAATCCAGATCACTCCGGGGATCCACAGCACCAGCGCCAGCGGCACCAGCAAGGGCATCCGCAGCCCGACGAATCTCAGGCAGCGCGCGCCGCGATGAATCGTGCCGTCGGTCGCGATGCAGTGGATGGCCTCCAGCAGCGCCTCGCGCGTGAGCGTCGGCGCGACGCGCGCGGACTCCGGGTCCGCGATGGGCAGCAGGCGCACGACGTGGCGCCAGTCCAGCCACGTGAGCAGCTTCATTTGGAACGTGCAGAGCGAGCACTCGCCGTCGTAGAGGACAATGTGGCGGGCGGAAGTCACGGCGCGAGTAAACGCGATGCCAGCCGGTGCGTCAAACGCGGCCCCGCATGAATTCGCGCTTGGTTCACCCGCGCCCCGCGACTACAACCGCGCTCCATGCTGCGCGCGCTCGACTGGCTCACGAATCTCTTTCCCGTCTGGGCGTTGTTGGGCGGCACGCTGGCGCTCTTCCAGCCGCACTGGTTCGTGTGGTTCAGCGGCAACCTCATCGTGTGGGGCCTTGCCATCATCATGCTCGGCATGGGAATCACGTTGAGCGTGGATGACTTCAAGCGCGTGCTGAAGATGCCCAAGGCCATCGCCGCCGGATTCATGGCGCAATACTCCATCATGCCCTTCCTCGGCTGGGCCATCGCCACTGCGCTGCCGCTGGAGAAACATATGGCGGTGGGCCTCATCCTCGTCGCGTGCTGCCCCGGCGGCACGGCGTCGAATGTCGTCACGTTCCTCGCGAAGGCTGACGTGCCGCTCTCGGTGCTGATGACGATGTGCAGCACCTTCGCGGCCGTGTTGCTCACGCCGCTGCTGACCAAGTGGCTCGCCGGCGCGATTGTGCCGGTGGACGCGGTGGGCCTTTTCCTGAGCACCGCGCAAGTCGTCCTCCTCCCGCTGGTGCTCGGCCTGGCTCTGCATCACTTCGCGCCGAGGTTCGTGACGAAGGTGCTGCCCGTCGCCCCGCTGGTGTCGGTCGCGTTCATCACGCTCATCGTGGCGAGCGTGATCGGGCAGAACGCGCAACCCATCCGCGAATCCGGCGGCGTGCTGCTGCTGGGCGTGTTCCTCCTGCACGCTTGCGGCTTCGGTTTGGGCTACCTGTTCGCGAAGCTCTTCGGCTACGACCGCATCGTGTGCCGGACCATCTCCATCGAGGTCGGGATGCAGAACTCCGGGCTGGGCGTGGTGCTGGCGCGGACGCATTTCCCCGGCACGCTTGCGCCTGTGCCGTGCGCGGTGTCGAGCGTGTTTCACTCTGTCATCGGCAGCCTGCTGGCGGCGTGGTGGCGCTGGCGTGAGAGCATTCACGAGCCGCAGAAGCCCCCGATTTCACCCAATGAACCCCGGTAGGGCAGCGCTGCGCACGGCCTCGTGGGAATGACGAGGCCGACCACAGGTCGGCCCTACCAGGTTCGTGGGCAGCCCAATCTTTCGCTTGCACCACCCGCTTCGCGATTGGAACCTGCACGCCATCCGCATGAATGCCCGTTCCCTGTTGCTCGCCGTATTGCTGGCCACCGGTTCGCTTCGCGCCGCTGAGGTCCTGGAAGACTGGCCGCAGTTCCTCGGCCCGCGCGGCAACAACACCTCGCGCGAGACCGGTCTGCTCGACGCGTTTCCCAAGTCCGGCCCGCCCGTCGTGTGGCAGCGCGACATCGGCACGGGCTACAGCGCGCCGTCGGTGCGCGGCGAGTTGCTCGTGCTGCACCATCGCGTGAAGGACGAGGAGATCGTCGAGGCGATGCACCCGGCGACAGGCAAACCCGGTTGGCGCTACGCCTATCCGAGCCGTTACCAGGACCCGTTCGGCTACAACAACGGTCCGCGTTGCTCGCCGCTGCTCACGGCGGATCGCTGCTACACGTTTGGCGCGGAGGGCAAGTTGCTTTGCCTCGAACTCGCCACCGGCAAGCTCGTCTGGCAGCGCGACACGGCTAAGGAGTTCAACGTGGCGGAAGCCTTCTTCGGCGTCGGCTCCACGCCGATCTTGGAGGGCGACAAACTCATCGTCATGGTCGGCGGCCAGCCGAACGCCGGCGTGGTGGCCTTCGATGCGAAGACCGGGAAGACGCTCTGGCAAAGTGTCGGCAAGGCGAACTGGACCGGCGTCACCACGCTGGGCTGGCGCACGGAAGCGCCTTACGAGTGGACTGGCTTCGAGAAGCTCGCGAGCTACGCGTCACCGGTGGCCGCGACCATTCACGGCCAGCGCCACATCTTCTGCCTCATGCGCCAGGGGCTTTGCTCTGTGAACCCGACGAACGGTCAGGTGAACTTCAGCCGCTGGTTCCAGTCGCAGGCCAATGACTCGGTGAACGCGATGAACCCCGTGGTGCAGGATGACACCGTGCTCATCTCCGCCGCCTACTACCGCAGCGGCGCGGTGCTGCTGCGCGTGAAGCCCGATGGCAAATCCTTCGCCGAAGTCTGGCGCGACCCGGCGGGGCATCCCTTCGACCCCGCCGACCGCGACCCCGCGACGGGCCGGTGGAAGGTGCCCGCGCTGGAGCTGCACTGGAACACGCCCATCCTGCTCGACGGCCATCTCTACGCGTTCAGCGGGCGCGACGAGCCGGACGCGACGTTTCGCTGCGTGGAGTTCAAGACCGGCAAGGTGACGTGGAGCCGCGATGAGCGCTGGAAGAAGAACCCGCCGCACGGTTCGCAGTTTCCGGTCTATGCCCGTGGCTCGGCGATTCTCGCGGACGGAAAACTCTTCGTCCTCGGCGAGGCCGGCTTGCTCGGCATCTTCAAGCCCAACGCGAAGCAAACGGAGGAGCTGGCCCGCTGGCAGGCTCCGATGCTCGGCTACCCGACCTGGGCCGCGCCGATTCTCTCCCACAAACGGCTCTTCCTCCGCAGCGAGGACAAGCTCGTTTGTCTGGGCCTGGCCAAGTGACGCGCCAGCGGCTCCCGGAGATTTCCAAGTTGCAGTCGCAAACGCGCTTTCCCAAGATGCGGACACCGGCATGAACAATCTTTTCTACATCCCTCTCGTCGGGCTGCCGGTGTATCTGGTGATGGTGGTGTTGGGCCGCCAGTTGCGGAAGCGGTGGGCGGTGACGATGGGGGCGTCCTACCATCTGATCTGCATAGCCAACGCGGCGCTGGCGGCCTCCTACTTCATGAATCTGAAGGTGGACACGCACCGAATCATCATGGCGGCGGCCTACATGATGGACACGCTGCTGCTCCTGACGCTCTTCAACCGGTTCTATTGGGAAGGCTACTTCGCCAAGAAGCGCAACATGGTCGTGCCGCGCTTCTTCACCCATGCAACTCGACTCATCGGCATCACGGCGGCGGTCCTGCTGATCCTTCAGTTTGTATTCGATGTGCGCGTCCCCGGCCTGCTCGCGGGCATCGGCGGCATCGGTCTCGGCGTCGGCCTTGCGCTGCGGCCGGTCATCGCGAACCTCACGGCCGGACTGACCATCCAGATGAGCAAGCCGCTCAAGCTGGGCGACTGGCTGCTCATTGACAACCGCCTCGCCGAGGTGATGGAGCTAAACTGGCGGACCACGCGGTTGCGCACGGTGGACCACACCTACTTCGAAATTCCGAACGTGGACCTAGTCAACATCCACCTCCAGAACTACAGCTACCCCACGCCCCACCACGCCATGCGCGTCATCGTGCCGGTGGAATATGAGGCTCCGCCCAACAGGGTCCGTCGCATTCTCCTGCGCGCCACGGCGGATGTGGAAGGCGTCTTGAAGGAGCCTGCCCCCGAGGTCTATCTCAAGGAATTCGCGGACAGCACGATCAACTACGAGATCCGCGTGTGGATCGAGAAGGACGCCGAGCAGGACCGCATCGCCGACGGCATCCGCACCGACGCGTGGTATGAGCTGCGGCGCGCGGGCCTGACCATGCCGTTCCCACAACGCGTGGTGCAATACCTGCGGCCCAAGGACGACACGGACGCGCAGGCCCAGCAGATCGCGGACATCCTCGGACGCAACATGATCTTCGGGGTTCTTAGCGACGAGCAGCGCCAGAAGCTGGTGGTGGGCGCGCACAAGCAGCTTTTCGGCAAGGGCGAGCGCATCTTCCGTCAGGGCGAGGAGAACAACGCGCTCTACGTCATCGTGGACGGCGAAGCAGACGTGTTCGTCGAAGCGGAGGGGCATAATACTCGTGTCAACGTGGTGCGCAGCAGCGAGTGCCTCGGTGAAATCTCCCTGCTGACTGGCGAGAAACTTGGTGCCACCATTGTGGCCACCAAGGACGCCGAGGTGGTCCTCATCCCCCGAGAGCGCGTGGCCGAGGTGTTGCGTGACTCGCCCGAGCTGGTGGAGAAACTCAGCGAAATCCTCGCCCTGCGCCGGCTCGAGACCGAGGTCGTCCTGGCCGAGTCGCAATCGCAGCGCACCCGCAATGTGGTGCCCAAGAGCCAGGAGGAATACGCCAACGACTTCATGAACAAGATGAAGGACTTCTTCTCCGTGTGACGCCGTGAGGCGGACACTTCTGTCCGCCGCCCCATCAACGCGGCAGGAGCGCGGCATTCATGCCGCAGGGACGACCGACCGTCACCAGCGCTGTTCCGTCACACGGCACCCGGGTTGCCCGCACCACTTGGCTTTCCGAGCAGGACGACGCTGAAGTCCGGAAATCTCCTGCCTGCTCACGTTTCTGAGGCATGAATGCCCCGCTCCTTCAGTGCGCGAAGCCCTTTTCGTCTTCCGGCAGCGGCTTGTCATTCGTCTCCGGCGCGAAGGGCAGCACGGCCAGGCCGAGCAGGAAAACGCAGCACATCGTCAGCGCCGCCGGACGCATTGGCTCGGGCGAGTTCGCGAAGACTTCAGTCTTCAGCAGCCCGATCACGGGCACGCCCGCCGCTGCGAGGAAGCGCCCCACGTTGTAGCAGAAGGAAGTCCCCGTGCTGCGCAGGTGCGTGGGGAAAAGCTCCGGCAGATAGATTGCATACACCGCGAACACTGAGAGCTGGAAGAAGCCCATGATCGGGATCAGCCAGAACGTCTGGCTCGCGTCGCGGTAGAACCAGAACGCGCACGCCGTCGCCACCAGTGCCGTCGAGAAGGCGATGGCGAAGGCTGGCTTGCGCCCGAGCTTCGCTGCGACCCAACTCGCCGTGAGCATCCCGAAGAACGCGCCGATTTGCAGCGTGAGCAAACCCCAACTCGCCCACTTGTCCACCAGCGGGCCGATGGTCTTAGTCTCGATGGATTTCTGGATCTCGGCGGCGGGCAGGCCTTGCTTGGTGAGTTCCGTGTGCGCGTCTTTGATGACTTGCGGCACGGTGTCGGTGGAGGTCGCGGCGGCTGCGGCGGTGGAAACTTTCGCGTAGTCCACGTAGGCGGTAGTGTAGGACTTGCGCAACACCGTGCGCACCAGCTCCGGCGTGTAGAAGCCGATGCCCCACAGGCCGATCACGCCCGAGCACACGAGCAGCATCCCGAGGATGGCGTTCCTGCGCCAGCGGGGGTTGCTGAAGAGTTCGCCGTAGGTGAACGCGCTGTGCTTGTCCAGCTCGCCGGAATCCTTCATCTGCTGCCAGCGCTCCGGCTCCTTCATGCGCATGCGGATGACGAGCGCGAGGAAGGCCGGGATCGCGCCGATCACGAACATCCAGCGCCAGGAGTTGCCCAGCGAGATGACGCCCGTCTGCTCCAGGTTCGCCATGCCCATGCCGATGAGCGCGGCGGAGATGTTCCCCATCGCCGAGAGCGCCTGCAACGAGCCGAGTGCACCCGAGCGGGCCTTCGCCGGCATCACCTCCGCCAGCAGCGCCACGCCCACCGCGAACTCGCCGCCCACGCCCAGCCCCGTGATGAAGCGGTAGAACGCGAAGTCCCAGAACGACTGCGACAGCGCGCTCAGGCCGGTGCAGAGCGAGTAGATCAGGATCGTGATCATCATCGTCTTCGCGCGCCCGATGCGGTCGCCCAGCACGCCGAAGACCAGCCCGCCCGTTGCCCAGCCGCAGAGGAAGATCGAGGTCGCGTAGCCGCCCCAGAGCAGCGGGTCCTTGCCCGCGGGCAGCAGCGCCTTCATCGCCGGGCCGCGCGAGAGCGTGAAAAGCTGCTGGTCGAGGCAGTCGAAGAGCCAGCCCAACGCCGCCACGGCGAAGACGAACCAGTGATAGCTGTTGAGCTGTTTCCACCAAGGGCCGTCGCTGATCGTGTTGGGTGAACTCATGTGTGTGGTTGCGCTGTGCGTTGTGCCGGAAAACGAGTTGTTACCTACACGTAACGATTGGCCGCGCCAAGGTTTAATTCCCCGTAAGCGGGACACTCCTGTCCCGCAGACGGTTGTTGATGGCGGGCCGGGCCAGTCCGCGCGCTCACAGCGGACAGGAGTGTCCGCCCCACGCGCGCCCGTCATTGCCTTCCGCCCCCGACTCCGCTTTCCTCTCCGCCCATGCAACCAGTCCTCGACT
>SXTU01000272.1 GCA_005791875.1 Verrucomicrobiales bacterium | reverse complement strand
GAGACGGCCGTGAGCACTTGGTGTGACGGCTTTTCTTCCGCTTGAGCAACAGCGCCGAAGCTGATCACGCCTGCGGCGGCCAGCCCGAGTGTCCATTGATTGATTTTCATTTGTGTTAGGTTCTCTTGCGAGTTGTTTACTGTTGTTACTTTTACGTTTTGCTTGCGGCCAAAAAACCGTTTGCCCGCACACCAAAAACGGTGCATTTGCCCGTGAGAGTAGCAAAGACCGAGGACGTGACAATAGTTTTTTTCGGTTTCTTTCTGCTTCCGCTTTATCGTCATGCGGTTATGCGGAAGGCAGGCGGTGTCAACGCTGAGGCCGGCTGGCTTCACTTCTTCGCGGGCTTGGCGGGCGGCTTCTCCTTGAAGGCGGAGCGGAGCAGCCAGTGGTGCTTGAGTCCTTGCACCAGCGCGTCCGTGTGGACGATGGCGGCGGAGACTTCGGAGAGAAGGTTGGGGTTGCGCTCGACCTGTGCGTTCAGGTTGCTGGTGAGGTTGGCGAGGTTGATCAGCGAGTTGTCCAGTCTCAGCGCAAGCGTGGTGAGGTTCGTGTCGGCGTGGGCGATGGTCTGGTCGGAGGTCTGCATCACGCGGCGGGCGTCGGCGAGCATCAGGTTGGCGTTGGTGAAGGTGGCGCGGGCGTCGGCCAGCGTGGTGCGGACGGAGAGGAGAGTTTGCTCGGCGGAGGTGTTCAGGTTCGTGGGCAGCAGCCAGGTGCCGAGCGAGCCGGCGGGGTTGGTGAGGTTGGCGGTGATGCGGTGCACGTTGGAGCTGACGGGATGAAAGCTGGCCACGAGGAAGTTCGCGTTGCTGACGACGGGCTTCAGCTCGGCGACGCGCGCGTCGAGGTTCGTGAGTGTGCGCGTGCTGGTGGCGAACAGTTCGGCGACGCGGTTGGTGAGGCTGAGGATGTTTGGCAGCGCGGTCTCGACCTGGGACAGGAGCTGCTCGGCGCGTTTGGTGAGCGCGAGCGATTCGTCGGCGGGGAGGTAGTAGGGTTTGCCGTGCAGGGCGTAGTTCGTGTAGCTGCCGTGCTGGTCCAACCACAGCTGGGTGATGCGCGGGCCTTCGAACTTGTAGGCGGCCTGGAGAATTTTCTTTGAGCCGTCGCGATTCGTGTAGCCGGCCCAGCCGCCCTGAAGGATTTCGAGGTAGCGGCCGCCGAGCAAATCTCCGGCGTTCACGCGGATCTTGGAATCGTTCCAGATGTAACCGATGGAATCGCTGCGCACGACGAACTCCACGTAAACGAAATGGCCGTCGAAGTATTCCTCCGATTCGGGCGACATCGGTTTGATGACCGTTATCTCCCCGGCGTCGCGGCCCATGAGCTTGACCTTGTCACCTTCTTTAAAGCCGCCGGCGCTGTCCACGTAGGTGTAGAACGGCGCCTTCACGTCGAACCAGCCCCGGACTTTCGCGGCGTGGTAGAGGTAATAGCCGAAGCCCGACGCCAGGAGCACCGTGGCGAGGATGACGAAGATGCCCACGGCATGCTCGACGCGGCTGAGGCGGGTGCGGAGTTGCGGGGTGAGGTCTTGAAGGGCCATGGGAGGTCAGCGGGAGGAGGTCCAGGGTCCAAGGTCCAAGGTCCAAAGTCTCGATCGCACGTGTGGGGTCTTCATGCCGTGAGGAATTCTCGCAAGGCCAGCTCGCCGCTGGTGGTCAGCTCCGCGCGGCCGCCCAACTCCATCCAACGCCGCCCTTGCAACAGCGCGAACTGCCGTGCCCGCGCGCTCCATGGGCGCAGGTCGTCCGTCGTGGCGGCGAGCGCAAGCGGCCGCCCCTCCAGCCACGCGTGGCCGGCGTTGAGCGCGTCGAGCGTGTCCAGCCACCAGCGCGTCTGGCGCGGGTCCAAGCCGGCGAGCGGATTGTCGAGCAGCAGCACTTCGGGCTTCAGCACCAGCGCGCGGGCGAGCGCGACGCGCAGCCGCCAACTGCGGTTGAGCTGGCCGGCAATCTGGGGCGCCAGCTCGGCAAGGCCCGTGAGTTCGAGCACGGAGGCGACGGTCTCGCGCGTTTCCTCAGCCGGACAATTGCGGTGGTAACGCAGCGGCAGCGCCACGTTCTCCTCGACCGTCATCTGCGTGAAGAGCCGGCCGCCATTCTCAAACACCAGCCCCACGCGCAACCGCGCCGCGACCAGCTCAGGCTGCGGCAGATGGGCCGGATCCTCGCCGAAGAGCAAGTGCCTGCCAGCCGCCGGCTGTTGCAGGCCCGCCACCGTCGTGAGCCAGTCGCTCTTGCCCGACCATTGCAGGCCGCCCACCGCCCAGTAATCGCCGGGATGCAGACGCCAGCTCACGCGCTCCACCAGTGGCATGTCTTGGTTTTGCGCGGAGACAATGTCCGCGTCCACCAGCTCGATGAGCGGCGGGACGGAGGGATTTTCAGTGGGCGCGGCCATGCTCACATCACGATATAGACGAGGATGAACAGCGCGTCCGCCAGCACGCAGCCCGCGACGCTCTGCGCCACGGCGCGCGTGGTCGCGTCGGAGACTTCCTCCAGCCGCAGCCGTTGCGCGAGGCCGTGGTAGCAGGTGACGACCGCGATGGTCGCGCCGAACACCAGCGTCTTGAGGCCCAGCAGCGCGAAGTCCTGCCACCCCAGCGCACGCGCGATCTGGCCGAAGTAATCCGCCGGCGTCAGCGGGACATTCTGCACGAAGACAAACAGGTAGCCGCTCAACAGCGCCACGATGATCAGATACACCGTCAGCGAGAAGATCGCTGCCGCCAGCCCGATCACGCGCGGCATCACGAGATAATGCACCGGGTCAATCCCCAGCGCCTCGAGCGCCTCCACCTCGCCCTGCGCGCGGCTCAGGCCCAGCTCGATCACGATCGCCGTGCCCACGCGCGCCAGCACCAGCAACGCCGCCACCAACGGCCCCAGCTCGCGGATCACCACCGTCACCATCACCGTCCCGGCGTATTGCCCGGCACCGAACTTGTTCAGCATGGACACCGTCTGCCCCACGATCACCAGCCCCAGCGCGAGGCCGAGGAACGCGACTCCCGGCAGCAGCCGCACACCGGCGCGGTCCACCTGCGCGCGGATGAGCGGATGGATGACGCGCCAAGAGTCGTTGAACTTGGTGCAGGTCACGCCCAGCGTGATGAGCGCAAACGCACCGACGCCCTGGACCGTTTGGAGGAAGCGCAGCAGCAGCCGGCCCACGAAATCCAGGTAGCTCTGCGGCAGCGGCAGGTTCATCACGCCCGGCAAGAGCGAGGGCAGGGAGGGCTTGCCGGATTCTTTTTCCACGCGCGCAGCTTAGGCGGCGTGGGAACTGCCGGACAACAGGATTTTCCGCACACAGCCCGAGCTAGCAGGCACCGATCACCAGGCTCCGAACCGGCTTTCCTTCCGCGGCGTGAAATCCATCCCAAAGCCAGTCGCTGGAATGCCAACTGGGTGCGACGATGCACGCCTTCTCCTTCCCTTGGAGGAGGGGAGAAGGTGGCCGAAGGCCGGATAAGGGGTGGGGCGACCAACGCCGACGCACGTAACCCCTCACCCCAACCCTCTCCCCTCCTCCGCGGAAGGGAGAGGGAGCCAGCGCGCGGCGCGGCTCCTTGCCATTGCACCAAATCTCTTTTCGAATTGGGATCAGTCCAGAGGCTTCTTCTCGAAGTCGGTTTCCTTCACCCAGCCGGCCTTGAGCGGCTCGCCCTTCATGAAGCGCTCGTAGAAGCCGACGTGGCCTTTGTTCGCGTGCGGGTATTTGTCGAACACATCGCCCTTCCCTTCCATGCGCGGGTCGCCTTGGGCGCGGAGCTTGGCGTGAAGCTCGGCTTTGAGCGCGGCGAGCTGGGCTTGGGCGGCGGCACTTGTGGCGAGGTTGTTCACGCAGTCGCGGTCAGTGCGCAGGTCGTAGAGTTCCTCGGCGGGGCGTTTGCCGAAGGCCAGCGCCCACGGGATGTCGGCGGCGCTGAGGCGGTGCGCGTCGAGGATGAGGGACTTCGTCGGGCTGGCGTCCACGTTCAGGTAGCCGGTCTCGGGGTTGCACGCGGGCCAGCGTGACGGCTCGAAGTTTTGCAGGAAGAGCACATCGTTCTTCACGATGCCGCGGATGGGATAGCCCACATCGCCGGGCCGGCCAATGTCGTGGCGCTCCATGCCGACGAGCACATGGTCGCGCGCGGGGTTCACGCGGCCCGACTTCTCCGAGCGGAAAATGTCCGTGAGGCTGCGGCCCGGACTCGCCGCCATGCCGGTCTTCACCCACGGCAGGCCGGCCAACTCGACGAACGTCGGCGCGAGGTCAATGAAACTGATGTAGTCGTCCACCACGCGGCCCGGCTTCTGGATGCCGCGCGGCCACATCGCGGCGAAGGGGACATGGTTCGAGGCTTCGTAGGCGCTGCCTTTGCCGCGCGGGAAGGGCATCCCGTGGTCAGCAGTGACGATGACGAGCGTGTTCTCCAGCAGGCCGCGCCGCGCGAGTTCGGCGAGCATCCGTCCGAGATGCCGGTCGAAGTGTTCGACCTCGAACGCGTAGTCGAGCAGGTCGTTGCGCACCGTGTCGTTGTCCGGCCAGTAGGCGGGCACGCGGTCGATGTCGCTCAACTTCTTCCCGCCCTTCGCCACGCCGGAGCCGAACTCGTAGCCGCGATGCGGTTCAATCGCGCCATACCAAAACGCCCACGGCTGGTTCGTCGCGGTGGTGTCGAGGAAGTCGGTGAAGTTCGCGGCGTAGTCGTTGTTGCTGATGGCGGTGGTGGGCGGCGGGGCTTTGTGCGCGTTGAACGCCTTGCCCGTGATCTGCCGCGCCTGCCCCAGCGCGTTCGTCGCGACGCCCGGCCCCCAGCCTTTCATCGTGTGGCCGACGTTCCAGCCGTTCTCCGCGAGCGCCTCGCCCCAGCCTTTGAACTCGGGCGGGAAGTAGCAGATGTGGTTCGCGGCCTCCTTGAGCTGCCAGGAGTTGCGCCCCGTGAGGATGCACGCGCGCGACGGCGCGCACTTCGCGTTCGGCGTGAAGGCGCGGGTGAACAGGACGCCATCCTTCGCCACGCGATCGAAGTGCGGCGTCTTCACCCAGCGTGTGCCGTAAGCGCTCGCATGAGCGCCCCAGTCGTCGGCGATGGCGAAAAGAATGTTCGGCGGCCGCTCGGCGGCGCGGGCGGAGAACGCGCTGGCACAGAGCGCGAACACAGCGGCGAGCGTGGCGGGGTTCAACCATGAAACGGGGCACATGACCGCAGGCTAGCCAAGGGGAGGCGGCTTGGGAAGGGCCGCCAATGACCCTAGATTTCGCAGTCGGAACTGAGAAACCACGGATGAAAACCGATTCTGCCTTCCTGACCCACTGGGTGATGGCAGAAGTTTGAAATCTCCCTTTCCTATCCGTGTGCATCCGTGGTTGAACCTCAGCTTCCAGGATGATGCGGGCGCGGCCGTTCGAGTGCCGAGCGAACTCCGCGCCTTGCGATGCGCTGGCGGTTCAACTATTTTCCGCGCACTTGAAAAAGCATTCGCGCCCCGAGATTCCGCGCAAGGCCGTCTATCGCCTCTCGATCTACCTGCGCTGCCTGCTGCGCTTGAAGGAGAACGGGCTGCCCACCATCTCCAGCGAGGCCCTCTCGCGCGCGGCGGGAGTGAAGTCCACGCAGTTGCGCAAGGATCTCGCCTACTTCGGCACGTTCGGCACGCGCGGGCTGGGCTACGATGTGGAGGAGCTCGCCGCGATGATCTCCGACGTGCTCGGCACCAGCCGCCTGCAACCCGTCGTGCTCGTGGGCGTGGGCAATCTCGGTGCTGCGCTGCTGGCGTATCAAGGCTTCGGACCAGAAGGATTCGAAGTGGTCGCCGCGTTCGACGCGGAGCCGTTGAAGGCGCGGACGCGAACCACGTTCCCCCGAATCCTGCCGATGGCCGAGATGCGACGCGTCATTCGCGAGCGCGGCGTGCGCATGGCGATCCTCACCGTGCCGGTCACGGCGGCGCAGGTGGTGGCGAACCAGCTCGTGGAGGAGGGCATCGTCGGCGTGCTGAACTTCGCGCCCATCGTGCTACAAGTCCCGGAGGAGGTGACGATCAACAACGTCAACCTCGCCATCGAGCTGGAGAACCTGAGTTATTTCATTCAAGGGTGAAGTGGGTTGAGAGTTGAGAGTTGAGAGTTGAGAGTTGAGAGGGCGGTTCTGTCGTGTCCGCCTCTCAACTCCTCAACTCTCAACTTTCGGGAAAACTCCCGTTGCCAAGACCGCGGCACGCGGGTAATCCAATCGCTGTCGGACGGGCCATTGGGTTCACACTATGTTTCGAGACATCGGCGGACTGTTTTTGCTTTTTTGGCGGACGCTTCAGGCGTTGCCGCTGACCTTTCGCCACCGGCGCAAGGTGCTCGAGCAGTTCTACGAGATCGGCATGGGCAGCCTGCTGATGGTCTGCATCCTGTCCGTCTTCATCGGCGGCGTCCTCGCGCTGGAGATCGGCCCGGTGATGGTCGAGCGCGGGCTGTCGAACTTCCTCGGCGGCATCGTGGGCCTCGGCCTTTGCCGCGAACTCGCCCCGACGCTCATGGCGGTGCTCATCGCGGGCCGCATCGGCTCGGCGATGGCGGCGGAGATCGGCTCCATGGCGGTGTATCAGGAGATTGATGCGCTGCGCACAATGAACATCAACCCGGTCCATTACCTCGTGCTCCCGCGCATCACGGCCATCGCCGTGGGCTTGCCGATGCTCGTGGTTTTCGCCGACCTCGTCGGCTGGTTGGGCGGTGCGCTGGTCTGCTCGACGAACCAGCAGATCGCCGTGAGCATGCAGTCGTTCTTCGCGAACCTCCGCGACACCGTCGAGGTCAAGGACGTCGTCCACGGCCTGATCAAGACCTTCGTGTTCGCCCTAGTCATCGGCACGGTTTCCTGCCATCAGGGGTTGGCCACCATCGGTGGCCCGCGCGGCATCGGCCGCTCCGTGACCAAGGCCGTGGTCAACTCCATCGTGCTCATCCTCATCCTCGACTACTTCCTCACGCACCTGCTGGTGCAGATTGAGCAATGAGCACCGCCCTGAACCATGACAGCGTCCGCGTCGAAGCGCGCGGGCTGCGCAAGAGCTTCGGCGACCACGAAGTGCTGCGCGGCGTGAGCTTCACCGTCGAGCGCGGGGAAATCTTCGTGCTCATGGGCCCGAGTGGCAGCGGCAAGAGCGTCCTGCTGAAACACATCATCGGCCTCGAAGAACCCGACGACGGCGAGTTGCTCCTCGAAGGCCAGAGCATCCACACCGAAGGCCTGCGCGACCGCTACCGCATGGCGATGGTCTTCCAGTCCGGCGCGCTGCTGAACTCCCTGACCGTCGGTGAAAACGTCGGCCTCTACCTGCGTGAGCACCGGCTCAAGCCCGAGGACGAGATCCGCCGCATCATCGCGGAGAAGCTCGAGATCGTCGGCCTCAAGGGCACCGAGGAGAAAATTCCCGGCGAGCTTTCCGGCGGCATGAAGAAGCGCGTGGCGCTGGCCCGCGCACTGGTCATCGAGCCGCAGTTGATCCTCTACGATGAGCCGACGAGCGAACTTGACCCGCTCATCGCCATCACCATCGGGCAGGAGATCCTCGCGCTGCGCGACCGCACGCACGCCACCAGCATCGTCGTCACGCACGACCGCGACCTCGCGTTCGGCATCGCCGACCGCATCGCAATGATTGCTGAGGGCGAGATCCTTGAGATCGGCCGGCCCGAGGACGTGCGACGGAGCCAGCACCCGCTGGTGCGGAGATTTTTGACGGCGGACTTCAAACGCAAGCCGCAATGAACGCGAAGAAGAGCCAGCCACAAAAAGGCACAGAAGGCACAAAGAGGGATTTCCTTTTTGGGCATTCTGTGCCTCTTTGTGGCACTAGATTTCCGGTAGCGCCAACGACTCAAAGACCTCTGCTATGAAAAACACATCCCTCGAAACCAAACTCGGCATGTTCGTCGCGCTCGTCGTGGTCGCGGCGGTGGTCCTGCTCGAGATCGCCGGCGGCACGGACTTCTTCAAGAAGGGCTACCGGCTCCACGGGCTCTTCACCACCGCGCAGGAGCTAAAGGTCGGCGACAGCGTCAAGATGGCCGGCGTGCCCATCGGCAAGGTCGAGAAGATCGGCTTCGAGGCAGGCAAGGTGAAGGTGACGATGAAAGTCACCGAGGGCGCCGACGTGAAGACCGACGCAAAGGCCACCATCCGGTTCGCCGGCCTCATGGGGCAGAACTTCGTCTCCATCAACCTCGGCACGCCCGCCGCGCCGGAGTTCAAGGACGGCGACATCATCCAGACCACCGAGCAGCCCGACCTCGCCGCCATCATGCAGAAGCTGGAGAACGCCGCCGGCGGCATCGAGAAGCTGGGCCAGAGCTTCAGCGGCCAGAGCATCGAGAACATCATGGGCCCGATGATGGATGCGTTTAAGGAGGTCAAGCCGATGATCACGGACGCAAGCCTGACTCTCAAGGAGTTCAGGACGAACACGATTCCCAAGTTCAGCGCCACGCTCGGCGGCCTCCAGACCGTGTCCGAACGCATGGCCAAGGGAGAGGGCAGCATCGGTAAGCTCCTCACAGACGAGGCGCTCTACACCGAGACAGTCAGCACCATGAAGGCACTCAACAAGTCAGCCTCCGACGCGCAGGGGCTTGTCGCCGACGCCAGGAGCGCGATCGGCGACGTGAAGGGCTTAATGACCGAGGCGAAGAGTTCTCTCGGCGACGTGAAGCTGGCCTTGGGTGACGCGCGCAAGACCTTGAACACCGCCACCGACACCATGACCACCGCCAAGCAGACGCTGAGCGATGTGCGGGCCGACTTGCAGGCTGGCAAAGGCTCGCTCGGCAAGCTCCTCAAGGACGAGGCGCTCTACAACGAGACCACGCTGGCGATGACCAACCTCCGCGAGATCATGCAGAAGATTAACCGCGGCCAGGGCAGCGTCGGCAAGTTCGTGAACGACGACAGCCTCTTCAAGAACGCGAAGATGACCCTCCAGAAACTCGACAAGGCGACGGAAGGCCTGGAGGACCAAGGCCCGTTGAGCGTCCTCGGCATCGCCGTCAACAGCCTCTTCTAGCAGTCCGTCCGCTCCCTGTAGCGGCGCTCTGCGAGCGCCGGGCCAGGGAAACCGGCAGTCACAGACTGCCGCTACAAGCCGCCCCGCTCAGAACTGAAGCCGCGCGTCATCCTTCAGGATCGCCTCGAGGTTTTTCCACTGCGACTCGTTCATCGTGTTGAACGAGTGCAGGTAAACCTTCACCACATCGGCGGAGTGCTTGGCCAAGATCGTGTCCACGGCAGTCTTGAGCTTTGCGTCATCCACCGACTCGGGCAGGTCATCCACCACGCCGTCCTTGTGGGCAATGCCGACGCCGTCGAGGAAATCAACGAGCAGGGACTTGTGCGCCTTGAGAAGCCACCCGCGCAGCAGCGTGCCGGCGGCGAGTTCCAATCCAGGCCGGCTGAGATAAGCGACCATCCCGGCGTGGCGAGCCGGGCGCGGCTGCTTGCCGAGGAAGATGGTCCGCACCCTGCGCACGTTGGCGACGGCGGTGAGTGTGGCACGATAGAGTTCGCGGTCGTTGGTGTGGGCGTGTTCGAGGATATCCGCCGCGAGTGAGGGCGGCATGAACCCGAAGAGTTCGTGGGAGGTCAACATACGTATCCGTTTGAAACAGAGGGCGGAGTCTAGAGGGGGCGCTTCAAACTGCAAGCCCGTGCAAAGGCATATTTTTGTCCGCGCAAATGCATTAACTTTGCCAGCGTCCGCGATTCGGACGAAATAAAACCCTGCTCAAAAAACTAAATTTCTTGAGCGGCCCGGGCGGCTGCCGATACTTCAGCCAACAAAAGCGAACGCAGCGAAAGCAACGGACGCCGGTTCTTTCAAAAAAAGATTTTCGATTTGCCCTGCCCTGTTCGTGCTTCGCAAACCAATTCCTTGAACCGTAAGTTAACAAATCTTGGGGCCTTAACTTCAACGGCGGCTGTCAGGCCTTCGCTGGAAGGCAAAAGCCGCTGATTCGGCCCCACCTGTTTCTATCGCAGTTCATCAGGAACGGTTCGCACACGGCAATGGTGGGGTTTTTCTTTTTCCGCCCGCCGCAAAGGCTTCCGAAGCCACGCGGCGGGCGGTTTTGTTTTGGGAGGCAAGAAGCGGCTACTTGAACCGCTCCAAGGTCCGCATGGTTTCGTCGAGCGCGTATTTCAGATACTGGTCCTGCGCCAGTTCGACGGACTCCAACGCAATCTCGGCGGCCTTGCTCGTGGGGAAGAAACTCAACGACCGCAACACTTCCACGCGCACGCGCGGGTGCGGGTCTTTCACGAGCTTGGCGAGGGTGTCGAGGGGCTTGCTCACGCGGTCGCGCCAGTGGCTGTGGACGCGCACGGCGGCGGCGCGGGCGCGGGGTTCGGTCGAGGCGAGGATTTCGTTCAGCAACGGCTCGTTGGCGACGTTCATGACTTGGTGGAGCCAGAGCGCTTCGAGGCGCGCGTGCTCGAAGCCGGGGTCGGCGCGGTTCAGGGCTTTGGTCCACTTCACGAGCGCGGTGATGACTTGGTCCACGGGGCGGGAGCCGAGTTCGGTCTTTGCGCGCTGGCGGGTGCGGTCCTCGGGCTCTTTGAGGAACTCTAGCAAGGCCTCGATGCTCGCACCGGCGATTTTCGCTGGCTTGAGCAGCGGGTTGCCGGGATAGGTCACGCGGTAGATGCGGCCGTGGGTTTTGTCGCGCTGCGGGTCGCGGATGGAATACTGCAAGTGGCCGATGAGCGGCTCGTGCCAGTCCACGAGATACAGCGCGCCGTCGGGGCCGAACTCCATGTCCACGGGACGGAAGTTCTTGTCGTCGCTCATCAGCAACGGCTCGATTTCCTTGCCCGCGAAGCCGGAGTCCTTGTCCTCGACCGTGTGCTGGAGCACGCCTTGCACACCGATGACGTTGTTGAGCAGGTAGCGGCCTTGCGCCTCGGCGGGGAAGTGGCGGCTGGAGACAAATTCGCAACCGGAGGTCGGCCGCACGCGCATCTGAATCCATTGCGGCATGGTCGGGCGCTTGTCCGGGAAAACGATGCGGCCCGAGAACGGCGTGGCCCAGAAGTTCTGCCCTGGGGAGGCGTCCGCGATGAACGGCTGGCCCCAGCGGTCAAAGGTCATGCCCCACGGGTTCGCGAAGCCGTAGCTGACGAAGACCTCGAACTTCGCCGTGCGCGGCTCGAACCGGTAGGCGGCGGCGTTGTGGTTCTTCACCGGGCCGTAAGGCGTCTCGACCTGCGTGTAGAAGAACGTGCCTTCGAGCATGTAAAGCTCGCCCGCCGGCCCGAGCGTGAACGCGCTGATGGAGTGGTGCGAATCGCCGGAGTCGAAGCCGCCAAGGACGCGCTCGGAGTAGTCGGCGAGGTCGTCGCCGTTGGTGTCCTTCAGGAAGACGAGGTCCGGCTGCTGCGCGACGAGCACGCCGCCGTTGTAGAACTCGAAGCCCGTCGGCACGTGCAGGCCGCGCGCGAAGATGGTGGATTTGTCGGCCTTCCCGTTGCCGTCGGTGTCTTCGAGGATGACGATTTTGTCATCGGGCATGGAGCGATTGCCGAGGCGGTCCAAGAGCGGCTGATACTGCGGGTAGCTCGGCATCGTGCAGACCCACAGGCGACCGCGCGCGTCGAAGGCCATCTGCACGGCGTTGGCGATTTCCGGGAACTGCTCCTCGGATGCGAAGCAATTGATGGCGTAGCCGGACGCGAGCTTGAACTGCTTCAACGCCTCGGCGGACGGCAGGTAATTGATGGCGTCCGCCTCGCCGGACTTGCTGCTCATGCCGACCTTTTGAATCGGGTTGGTGGTCGCGGCGCGGTTCACGCGACCCGCGCCGAAGTGCGTCTTCACCGGGAGGAACGGCGGGACGTTCGAGTCGTCAATGGTCGCCGACACGGCCTCGCCCTGCGCGACCTTCCACACGCGGGCGTCGCGGTTGGCGGTCATCACGTCGAGCACGGCGCGCTCGCGTTCCATCACGTCGGCGTTGCGCTGCTCGCCGTCGGAGAACTTCACGAGTGAGCGCTTGCCGTAGATGTAGTAGCCGTTGACCGCGCGGTAGCGGTTGAACCACTGGTAATTCTTCTCGTTCAGCTCGGCGCGGAGCTTGTCGTTGAAACTCGTCGGCGCGCCGGCCTTGCCGAACAGCCCTTCGTCTAGCAGCCGCGCAACCGCCTTGTGCCCGTCGGTGTTCAGGTGAACGCCGTTGTGCGTGAATTTGGCCTTGGCCGCGGCGTAAGCCTTGAGCGTTGGGTTGAACAGGTCCACGAAGGGCACGCCCTTTTCCTTGGCCACGTCCGCCATCGCGTCGGTGTAGAGCTTTAGGTTGGCATTGTTGGCCTTGCCGTCGGGGAGGTTCGGGTTGCCTAGATTTTCGTGCGCGATGGGTGAGACCAGCGCGAGGCGAGGCGCGCCACTGCCGGAGTAGTTTTGCTTCCGCGTGTGCTCGACGAAGTGCGCGAGGTCGGCCTTGAACTTCGCCACGCCTGCCGACCCAGCGAAGGACTCGTTGAAGCCGAAGCAGGCGAGCACGACCGTGGCCTTGCTGAAGGCGAGGTGCTGGTCCGGCGAGCCGAAGTTCTGCGAGCGGAGGCGGGCGGGCAGCACTTTATCGCCCTTCGAGTAGGAGGAATTCTCGATGGTGATTTCGGTTTTGAGGTCCACCTCGTCGGCGGTGAAGGCGAGGTTGCGGACGACGAGATTGTGCTTCGAGAACCGCTGGTGAAGCAGCGTTTCCCAGTGGTTGTCATGCTGCATCCGCTCGGCGAGCGCGTTGCCGATGAGGCATACGTGGTCGCCGGGCCGGAGTTCGAGGCGGGCAGGGGGCGGAACAGGAGCGGTCGCGGCGGAAACTTGGGCAGTGAGCGCGATGGCGGCGGCGAGGGAGGCAAGGTGCTTCATGGTGACAGGCAGTTGAAAGACGGCGGATTGTTGCCGTGTGTTCCAACGCGAGGCAAGCCGCCAGCAGCGCGGACGCGAGGGGAGAAAAAGGGAGACTGCCGAGGGTCGGAGGACCCGCCGGCAGTCTCTTCGCAAGGAGGACTAACTATGACACACCAAAGCTGGTTTCAGGCCAGTGCCAGTTGTGGGAGCGGCACGCGGACGTGGTGAACCGGGTGATTGAACTGGAGCACCTTCTGGCAGGCCTCGCCGAAGCCGTTGACGAGAAAGTCATGGTGGCCGGACCCGTTCCAAGGCGACTTCATCAGCACCGAGTTGCAGCCCGCCACGAACGCGGCAGACGAGTCCTGCCATTTGTCGCTGATGACGAAGCTGCGCTCCATGTCGAGGTGCCAGCGGAAGGCGGCCTCGGTGAACAGGCCCGCGCTGGGCTTGCGGCAATTGCAGCGGTCGCTCTCCTCGTGCGCGCAAAGCAGGATGTCATCCACCGGCAGCGCGCGACGCAGCATGTCGTGCATCCGGTCCAGCTCGCGGCGCGGGAGCAGGCCGCGGGCGACGTTGGGCTGGTTGGTGGTGACCAGTATGAGGTAGCCGGCGGCCTTCAGGTGTTCCAGCGACTCGCGCACATCCTCGCGGATGCGAAACTCCTCAAGGCACATTGGCGCCACCTGGTTGCGCCCGGCGACGCGCACCTGATTCAGGACTCCGTCCCGTTCGAGAAACACGGCTGCTTTCATGCCTGCGAACCAAGCAGCTTCGCGGCCCAACTCGCGGGTGGTGGCGAAAAATACGGCAATCTCCTGATGAACTGTTCAGGGCCACCCCGATGAACGTGAGCCGGCCAATCAGCTTTGCGAAGAATTCGCGCGGCTTGAGTCGGCTGGGCGTTTCCAGCCCGCAGCTTGACAAGCCGCCGCCGCGCCGATTCAGTCGCCGCGTGAAGCACACCAAACATTTCCTCCACCGTCGCGTCGCGCTCTGGTTCGTCGTCTGCCTCAGTCTCGATCTCCTCGGCCCAATTCTCGCCGCTGACAAGCCGGAGAAACCTGCCGTCGCGACCCACACCGTCACCGGGAAATGGACTTACACGCTCGAAGTCTCCCTCGACACCTCGCTCGACTTCATCGCTGAGTTCAAGCAGGAGGGCGAGAACGTCACCGGCTCCGTCACAGTCCAGGAAATGAAGACGGCGATTGAGAAGGGCAAGTTGAAGGACGGCCAGCTCACCTTCGAAATCCCGCGCGAGTATGGCGGCGTGAAGTTCATGTCCCGCTATGCCGGCAAGCTCACCGGCGACACCATCAAGGGCAAAATCGTCTCCGGCACCGCGCCGGTGGAGCGCACTTACGAGTGGAGCGCGAAGCGCGCGAGGCCCGAGGCCAAACCATGAAGGCCGAGTTCAAGCACTAACCTGCACTGGCCCGCACTAATGAGGACGGCGACAATGACACAGAGGGTTTTCCAAAATTGTCTTGTGATCCCCAATTCACCAGCAGAATTCGGATCAGTGCCGCTCAGTGGTTCAATCTCCCATGAAAAAGTCATCCATCGTTTCCGCCGACTTCACAGCCGCCCTTGGAACCCTTTACTCCGCCGTCCTCGCCGACGTGCTGGATTCGCTCGGCTACCGGCATCAGGCGTTGCCCGCGCACATCCGCCCGCTCACTCCAGCGAAGAAGGTTTGCGGCCGCGTCTTCCCGGCGATGGCCCGCGCGACCTGCAAGATTCCCGCCAAGCCCTATGAGCTGGAAATCGCCGCCGTGGACGCGCTCGTGCGTGGCGACGTGCTAGTGGTGGACGCAGGCGAAGACCAGTCGTGCGCGTTCTGGGGCGAGCTGCTCACCACCGCGTGCCTCGCGAAGGGCGCGCGCGGCGTGGTGATGACCGCCTGCACGCGCGACATGTGGAAGATTCGTGACCTGAACTTCCCCGTCTATGGCATCGGCTGGCATCCCGGCGACAGCAAGGGCCGCCTCGATGTCATCACCGTCGGCGAACCCATCAGCATCGGCGGCGTGCGCGCACGGCACGGCGACTGGCTGCTCGGCGACGAAGACGGGGTGGTCATCATTCCGCAGGAGGTCGCCGCCGAAGCCATCCGCCTCGCGGAGGAGAAAGTCTCCGGTGAGAACCTCGTCCGCGAGGAATTGGCCCGTGGTGTCCCCGTCGGCGAAGTGTTCCGCAAGTATGGAATCTTGTGAAACTGCGAATGGCGAATGCTCGTTCGGGAACCGTTTAGCCAAGCGTAGTCTTTCTGAGATTCGACACTCGCTAATCCCAATTCGAAATTTCCATGCGTGTCCTCATCGCCGGCCTCTTCCACGAGACGCACACATTCCTCGACGGCACCACCGGCCTAGCGGACTTCGAGGTGCGACTGGGCGACGAACTGCTCGCCAGCGCCGGCGATGCCTCGCCGCTCGGTGGCGTGCTTGAGGCAGCGAAAGGGTTTGGCTGGACAATTCTCCCAACCGCCGACTTTCGCGCCTCGCCCAGCGCGACGGTGAGGGACGAGGTCGTGGAAACTTTCTGGCGCGAGTTCCGCCAGCGGGCCGAGCCCGAACTGGCGCGCGGAGTGGACGGCATCTACCTCGTTCTGCACGGCGCGATGGCTTCTGAATCGCTGCCGGACGTGGAGGGCGAGTTGCTCGCGCGTCTGCGCGCGCTACCGGGCGTCGGGCGCGTCCCCGTCTTCGGCGTCTTCGACTTGCACGCGAACTTCTCCCCAGCGATGGCGCGGCACACCAACTGCCTCGTCGCCTATCGCGAGAACCCGCACACGGACGGCCGCGAGTCCGCCGTGCGTGCAGCGACGATGCTGCAACGCTGCCTTACAACTGGCGAAGTCCCGCACATGGTTTTTGAGCCAACGCCCATCGTCTGGCCGCCCACCGGCACCGGCACCGCGAGCGAGCCGATGCGCGGCTTGGAAACGCTCGCGCGCCGCATCGAGTCCGGCGGCTCTGAAATCTGGTCAGCCAGCGTCATCGCCGGCTTCTCCTTCGCCGACACGCCCGACACGGGCGTGAGCTTCATCGTCTCCACCACGGGCAGCGACGCGGACGCTCGCACCGCGCTGGCAGAACTTTCCTCACTCGCCCTTCGCACCAAGGAACTCGGCAACGTCACCGAGCCACCAGTGGATGGAGTCCTCGCGAAGCTCGTCCCCGCCCCGCCCGGCCTCTCCGTGCTCGTCGAGCCATCGGACAACATCGGCGGCGGCGCGCCCGGCGACGGCACCGGCTTGTTGCGTGCGATGCTGAAACACCGTCTTCCCAACTGCGCCATCGCCATCAGCGATGCGGCCGTGGTCGCGCAACTCGCAGCGCTCCCCATCGGCGTGCGCGTCACCTTGCCCATCGGTGGCAAGGCCAGCCGGCTCGACGCTGGCCCGCTGCCGCTCGAACTCGAACTGATCTCCCTCCGCGACGGACACTTCAAGCTGGAGGACAAGCAAAGCCACCTCGCCTCGATGTGCGGCGACGCGTTTGACATGGGACCGTGCGCCGTCGTGCGGCACGGGGAGGTGACGATTCTTCTCACCAGCCGCAAGACGCCGCCCTTCGATCTCGGCCAATGGCGCAGTCAGGGCTTGGAGCCAAAGAACTTCTCCTTCATCGGCGTGAAGGCCGCCGTCGCGCACCGCCGCGCCTACGATGGCATCGCGGCACGGATGCTGTGGGTGGACACGCCCGGCCCCTGCACCAGCAACGTCCGCTCACTGCCCTACCGTCGCATCCGCCGCCCGGTCTTCCCGCTCGATTGACCACTGCATTGGCCCAAAACCAAGGTTGACCGTCCCCGGACACTTGTTACATTGCCCGCCCTTTGGCGGCAAAAAGATGAGCCGCCACCCGTATGCGACACACGATTTCAGTGCTGGTGGAAAACAAGTTCGGCGTGCTCACGCGCGTGGCCGGCCTCTTCTCAGGGCGCGGCTACAATATTGACACGCTCAACGTCGCGCCCACCCAGGACGCCAGCGTCTCGCGCATGACCATCGTCACGCGCGGCGACGACGCCACGCTCGAGCAGATCGTCAAGCAGCTCAACAAGCTGGTCGAGGTGCTCAAGGTCATTGATTTCCGCGACGGCGAATACATTGACCGCGAGCTGGTGTTGGTGAAGGTGGGCGTGGACTCGAAGACCCGCGCCGAGGTGATGCAGATCACCGACATCTTCCGCGCCAAGATCGTGGACGTGCAGCCCAAGAGCCTGACCATCGAGATCACCGGCAACGAGAGCAAGGTGGAGAAGTTCCTGGTGCTCATGCAGACCTTCGGCGTGCTCGATCTCACGCGCACGGGCAAAGTGGCCTTGCCCCGGAAGTAGCCAGAAGGCAGGAGTCAGAAGCTAGAATTCAGCAGTCACTTTTCAGTCACGCAACACGCAACACGCAACACGACCTATGCCCTCAAAAGTCTATTCCGACAAAGACGCCGATCTCGGCGTGCTCAAGACCAAAACCCTCGCGGTCCTCGGCTTCGGCTCGCAGGGCCACGCCCACGCGCTGAACCTCAAGGACAGCGGCTGCAAGGTCATCATCGGCCTCTACGAAGGCTCCAAGTCCATCGCCGTCGCGCGCGAAAAGGGCTTCGAGGTCGTCCCGACCGCCGAGGCCGTGCGCCGCGCCGACGTCATCATGGTCGCGCTGCCGGACACCAAGCAGGCCGCCGCTTACGAGAAGGACATCGCGCCCAACCTCACTAAGGGCAAGACCCTCCTCTTCAGCCACGGCTTCGCCATCCACTTCAAGACGGTCGTGCCGCCGAAGAATGTGAGCGTCATCATGGTTGCGCCGAAAGGCCCCGGCCACATCGTCCGCCGCCAATACTCCGAGGGTAAAGGCGTCCCCGCGCTCATCGCGGTCCATCAGGGCGGCAACGCGGCGAAGAAGATCGCGCTCGCCTGGGCCAAGGGCATCGGTGGCACACGCGCGGGCGTCATCGAGACGGATTTCAAGGAAGAGACCGAGACCGACCTGTTCGGAGAGCAGACCGTCCTCTGCGGCGGCGTTTCCGCGCTGATCAAGGCCGGCT
>SXTU01000042.1 GCA_005791875.1 Verrucomicrobiales bacterium | reverse complement strand
GCTCGCCCGCTCGTAGAGGAAACGCCAGTGGTTCTCGATGGACAACGGGTCAGCCCCGAGGAGCCGCCGGCCCATCCAGTCGTGAATCATCGCCGCGACCGCTTGCGGCGCGTAGTAAGTCTCGCCGTGCCCGATGACGCCCGCGTCCGTGTGGATGCGCAGCAGCAGCAACCCCGGCATGATGTCGTCGGGGATGACCGTCTCGATGGCGGTGATTTTGATGCCCGAGCTGTTCGGCACGGGCTTGGGCGCGGGGGAAATGGTCTTGGTGGCGGCGCGGCTTTCAGTCCCCTCGCCCCCGGTAGGGCTGCGCTGCGCGCGGCCTCGTGTCTCTGAATGGACTGACGAGGCCGACCTCAGGTCAACCCTATCAGAATCAGGGAGAAGGTTAGGGGGTTGCGTCGTGACAGCGAGAGCGGCGCTGATTGCGCTCACCGCCCGCCCCCTCACCCCGGCCCTCTCCCCCGATGGGGGCGAGGGAGAAGAGACGCGTTGACGTTTCGTTGCGGCGAGCTTCGCGGGCTTCTTCATGTTGGTGCGGCATTCAACGTCGCTCCGCATTGCCGGCGCAAGCCAAGAGCAGCAGGCTTGCTCGGAGCGAAACGGCGTTCCTGCTGGGGCCGCCTCTTCCGCTTCTCGGTGCGGTAAGGAAAGCGATGCCAGTCGTCTGCGCCATCTTCTCTTTGCGCCGCCTGTGCTCCTTGTGGCAACTCATACCATTTCGGAATGTGATTCGGTGGAATCGGTGGGGAACCACGACGCGCTTTGACTCCCTCTCCCTTCATCGGATGAGGGGAGAGGGCCGGGGTGAGGGGTTGCATGCGGCGGCGTTGGTGGCCACACCCCTCATCCGGCCTCCGGCCACCTTCTCCCCTCCTCCGAGGAAGGGAGAAGGCGCGCTCCGCGGCGTTCGGGTCGCATTTCACCGACTGGCATTGAGAACTGGTATCACGTCTTCCCTCCTTTTCGTCGCGCAAACCACTGCACCAGCAGCAGCTCGCTGAAGCACAGCGCCAGCACGGCCCACAGCAGTGGCTTCCAGACTTCGCGGCCGAAGCGTCGGTCCTTGTCCATCTGTTGATAGTCGGCGACGGAGGTGAGCAGCGTGGCTTGCAGCGACTCCGCCAGCGTCTTGCGCTCCGGCTCGGTGAGTTGGCGGAGGTCGGACTCGGCGCGCGCGGTGCTTACCACGAACGGCGTCGCGCCGCCGTCGGGCGCGGCGAGCGTGTAGGTGCCGGGGCGGCCCGTCTTCGTGAACTCGACGTAGCCGAGCGCGCCGCGTCCGGTGATTTCGGCGTCGTGCCGTGTGCCATCGGGCGCGGTGAAGTGCGCCTTGCGCCCGACGTGCGTGCGCGACACGAACGCGGCGAGTGGCTTGCCCACCACGACGTTGCGCGGCGGCTGCGCCTGCGAGGCGAGGTAGATGACGAGGCGTTGCATCAGCGGCACGAAGACCGGGCGCACGGGCAGGTTGCCCCAGTCGGCGTCGCAGGGGACGGCGCATTGAATGATGCGGCCTTCGCCGAGCTTCTTCTCCACGAGGAACGGGTCGGCGTTGCTGAGTTGCGCGAGGCTGGCGAGGCCGGGGTCGGCTTGCTCCTGGCGCTTGCCGAGCTGGAACCACAGCTTCATCTCGGCGTCGGCGAGGTTGCCGTTGCGCGCGTCGTTGAAGAGTTCCATCGCCGGATGAGTGAAGGACTGGACGACAATCTTCGCGCGCGGCTTGCCGTCCTCGAGTCCGCCCGCGAGCGCGGTGAAGGGCAGCGGCAGCAATCCGGCGGCGCGGAGCGTGCGATGATACCAGTCTGTGTTGACGCGGTTACCGGGAAAGACGAGCAGACCACCCCCGTTCGCAACGAAGCCAGCGAGGGCGGCGACTTGCGCGTCGGCGAGTTGGCGAACATTCGCGAGCACGACGACGCGGGACTTCGAGAGCGCGTCGGGCGTGAGGTCGCCGGGCGCGATGACGCGCGTGAGGATGAGGTCGCTGCCGCCGGTCGCGGCTTTCAGCGCGGGCGAGAGTGCGAGGTCGAGATAATCGGTCTCGCCCTTGAGCGGCTCGGGGTTGGGGTCGCCGTTGACGAGAAGCGCGGGGAGTTTTTCCCAGACGGTAACGACGGCGGCGAGGGAGTTGTCGGCCTTGAGCGCGTCGGCGTCGGTGTGGACTTCGAGCGTGTGGAAACCGGCGGCATCGAAGGCGTGCGTGAAGAGCACTTGGCGTTGCTCACCGGGTGCGAGGGCAATCTGCTGCGCGCCGCGCTCGCGGCCATCGGCACGGAAATACACGCGCAGGTCGGGCCACGCACGCTCGCCGAAGTTGCGGAGCGTGGCGCGGACCTGGAGCGGCTGGTTCACACCGAGCGCGAGCTTGGGCAGGTCGAGCGACTCGACGGCGACGTTGTCGCGCGACTCAGTGCCGACGTGGAGAAACGTGACGCGTGGCGGGACGGGCAGGCGCTTCAAGGTCTGCAACGCGCGCCCGCGCGCGGCCGCTTCGCCATCGCTGAAGCTGGCTTTCTGGAAGTCGCTGAGGACGACGAATTCCTTCAGCCCGTGCTGCATCTGCGCGGCGACGTTGGCGGCGAGTTCGAGGGCCTCGGGGAAGTTGGCCGCGCCGAAGTTGGCTTCGAGTTGAGTCAGTGCCTTCGTGACGCGGACGGTGTCGAGCGTCGGGGCTTCGAGGAGCTGGCGCGGCGTGCCGCCCATGAGCACGACGGCGACATCGGAGCCGGAGCCGGCCTGTTCGATGAGCTTCGCGGCGGCGTCCTTGGCCTGCGCAAAGTTCGAGGCCGCGCCCGCGCCGGCGGACATGGAGTAGGAGTCGTCGAGCAGGATGACGAGCGATGTCTTCGCGCCGCCGAGCAGCGCGCGCATGCCGGTGAGGACGGGCCGTGCCATGCAGAGCGCGAGCAGCACCGGGATGAGGCAGCGCACGAGCAGCAGGAGGAGCTGTTCGAACTTGATCCGCCGCGTGTGCGCTTGGAGTGCGGCGTCGAGCAGGTGCATCGCGCCCCACGGCACGACGCGCGGGCGGGAGCGGTTGAAGAAGTGCAGCAGGACCGGAATCGCCGCCGCCGCCATGCCGCCGAGGAGGAGGAGGTTGAGGAAGGTCATCGGGGCGGGGGGGCGGATGACCAATTCCCAATTCCCAATTTCCAATGACCAATGGGCGGACGCGCGCCGCTGCGGCGGGAATTGGGCATCGGGCATTGATTGGTCATTGCGGCATTGGGCATTGGAGATTCACCGCGCGAGGCGTCGCGTCAGGTATTGCGCCAGCGCCTCGGCATACGGCTGGTCAGTCACCATTTGCACGAGGTCAATGTGGTGGCGGTGGCAGCCTTTCGTCAGCTCGTCTTGGAATTTCTTCAGGTTGTCCAGATAGGCGGCGCGGAACTGCGCGGGGTCAATCATCCGGTGCGCGCCGGCCTCTTCCAGCGACTCGAAGCGCGTCCAGTGCGTGAAGGGGAACTCCAGCTCGTCGCGGTCGAGGATTTGGAAGATGAGCATCTCGTGGCGGGCGTGGCGGAAGTGCGCGAGGGCCTTCAGCAGCTCCTTCGAGTCGCCGAAGCAGTCGGAGAGCACGATGAGCAAGCCGCGCCGTTGGATGCGCGGGACGAGGTCGTGGAAGACGTTGCCGAGCGCGGTCTCGCCGCCGGGTTTCGCTGACTGGAGTTCATCCAGCAACACGCGCAGGTGCGGGACGCTGGAGCGGGGCGGGATGTAGCGGCGGATTTTGGTGTCGAAGGTGACGAGGCCCACGCTGTCGCGCTGCTGGAGCATGAGGTAGGCGAGCGCGGCGGCGAGGCGGATGGCGTAGTCAGCCTTGGGCGCGCGGCCTGCGCCCGCGTAGCTCATGGAGCCGCTGAGGTCGAGCAGCAGCGTGGCGCGGAGGTTGGTTTCCTCCTCGTATTCGCGGATGTAGTAGCGGTCGGTCTTGCCGAAGACCTTCCAGTCGAGCCGGCGGATTTCGTCGCCTTGCACATACTGCCGATGCTGGGCGAACTCGACGCTAAAACCCTTGTGCGGCGATTTGTGCAGCCCGGAGAAAAAGCCCTCGACCACCCGCTGCGCGACGACCTGCAAGTTCGCTACTTTCTGCAACTCGGCCGGCGTGAGGAAGTCGGAGACGTGGGCCATGCGGTTGGCCGCAGCCTGTCAAAAGGCTAGCCCGCCAGCAATTACAGTTCTGTGCGGAGAAACGCTGCCGACCCGCTCACGGCAGCGGCTTCACCAAGATGTTCTTGTAGTGGATCTGGCTGCCGGGGTCGTGGCCTTGGATGGCGAAAGTGCCGCTGCTGACGAGCCGGTCGGGGTTGCTTTTGCGCTGCGGTTGCTCCTCCTCGGTGTAGTCCACGATGACCTTGCCGTTGACGCTGGTGGTGATGTGCTTGCCGACGACCTTGATGGTCATGGTGAACCACTCACCATCTTTCGCGGGGGCTTCCATGTTGTCCTTCACGTTGTAGAGGCCGGCGGTCTTCTTTGGGTCCCCGTGGGTGTTGTTGACCTGCACCTCATAGCCCTTGGCGGGCCAGCCAGGGCCTTGGAACTCGGTGTGAAAATAAACGCCGGAGTTCGCCTTGGGCAGGGTCTTGATGTCCAGCTTCAGCTCGAAGTTCTTGAACTTCGCGCCCTGCACGTCGCCCACGTAGAAGAGGTGCGCGCGCGGACCTTTCACCACGAGTTCTCCGTCCACCACCTTGAAAGTGTCCGGAACCTCATTGGCCTTCCAGCCGGCGAGCGACTTGCCGTCGAAGAGGGAAATCCAGCCGTCCTTGTCGGCGGCTGGCGCGAGGCAGGCGATGGAGAGTGCGAGCGCGAGGAGGAACTTTTTCATAGGCTGATTGTTTGGCTGGCGTGTGAACAACGGGGCGAACGTAGCCAGTCGCCGGAGGCTGCGTCAATCGCACTCCCGTCTGCCTCCTCACGTCGTCGGCTACGAGCCTTCTGGGGCTTCGCTGGCGATCCGGCGATACTGCTCGATGACGCGGTCGTAGGTGCGGCGTGCCTCGTCGCGCTCGCCGGCGGCGATGCTCCGGCCGCGCACGCGCCAGAGCTGCTCGATGCACTCGCTGGCCCAGCGCGCGCTGGCCCGCGAGGCGCGGATAGGCTGGCCGCCAACGAGCACGTTGACGGGGTTCGTGTGCAACTGCGGGAACTGCCGCAGCGCGACCCAACTGCTCCGGTCGAGCCCGACCTTGAACTCGATTTCGTGCTCGCGGCCGTCGGCGGGAACTTCCTGCTCCGCAATGGGGCGGCCGTTCACGACCAGCTCGACCTTCCGACGCCCGCCGCTGAAGACGCCCGGGCCCTTCGTCTCGTGCAGCACTACGGTGTCGCCAAGCAGGCGTGGACCGCCCACGGGCATCGCGCCGCCGTAGTAGACTTCCAGCGGCGTCTCGGGGCTGAACGCCACCTTCGCGCGCACCGTCACGAGACCGGCCTTGTCCAGCCGCAGTTCATCGCCCGGCGACTTGCCGTTCACCGTGAAGGCCAGCGCGTGGGCGTAGCCGTCGCTGACATAGCTGCGGCCCGCGCGCAAGCCCTCGCACCACGCCTTGAAGTCCACGCGGTTCGTCGCGGCGAGCTTCACATACACGCGCCCCTGTCCGACGCGCGTGCCGCTCATGCACGGGAAGTCCGTCTCGCCGCTGACCTTGAGCGGGAAGCCGCAGTTGAGCAGGTGATACCAGCAGTTCCACTCGCGCAGCCGCGCCGTGTCCATCGCGCTGATGAAGTCGCACAAGCCCAGCGCCGTGGTGACGAAAATCTCCTGCGCACCGACGCTGTTCAATTCAGGAATGGCGAGGTTCGGCAGCACGTCGGAGACGCGGTCGTGACTGGCGGTCAACTCGGCTTCGCTCAACGCGCCGTCGCGGTTTGCGTCCGCCGTGGCGAATGGCTCGGGCAGCAAACCGTTCGCCGTCTCGTCGGCATCGAGCTTGCCGTCCTTGTTTGAGTCCAGCGCGGTGAACATCCGTTTCGTGGCGGCGGCTGGCTCGATTTGCAGCCCACTGCCCGAGTGCGCGTAGCCGGTCACGCCGCCTTGCTGCTTGGCCCAGCGCAGCACCGGCACGGTCCAGGTAGGCCAGCCCTTCGAGCCGTCCGCGCCGGGGTAGATTTGCTGCTTCAGGTTCAGCAGGCACACATGCCCAAGCGCCTGCGAGCCGAAGCCGCTGACCTCGATGTCGTATTTCAAAACCGTGAGCGGCTCACTGAGGGCGTCGGCGTCCGGCGAGAAGAACTGTTGTTGGTGGTCGAAGCCTGGCCCCCACGTCAGCACGCATCCTACGTTGAGCGCCTCGCCTTTGACCTGCCGGAACATGTCGCTGGGCGAGAAACCGACGCTGGGCTGGTTGTAGTGCGCGCAGCCGGAGGCGTGGATGTGGTGGTCGCCAGAGAGGAAGCCGCGCGAACGCGGATTTACCCAGCGGGCGAGTTGGACGGAAACTTCTGGGTTGCGTGTTGCGTGTGACGCGACCTGCAACAGGCGTTGCTGCCAGCGGTATTCCGGCCCGCGCCCATAGAACATCGTGAACTCGCCCGGCGGCAGCAGCACCGTTTCGCCATCCGCGCGGTAGATGTGCTTCTGGAAAAACAGGTCGGGCGCGACGCGCTTGGTTTGCGGCGGGAAGACGTGGCCGTGCTGGTCGAGGAACAGAAAACGTCCGGTGGTCGGCGTCCCGCCGTGGTCGCGGACGGAGAGCTTCACCGGAATCGCGGGCCGCACCTCAAACAGCACCGGCAGCTCGCTGCGGAAGCCCAGGTCCTCCGTGCCTTGCCCGATGTCGAAGCCGATGGTCGCCTCGCGCTTGCCGGCCTCGGCGCTGTAGAGCAGGGCGATGGCGTATTCCACGCGCAGGCCGCTCAAGTTTTCCGTCATCGGGCGGCTCGTGAACATCTCGGCTTCGAGGAAGCGGTCGGTGACGCCCTGGGTGTTTTCGTTCTCGCGCAGGCGCTCCTGTTTCTGCCGCTCCATGCTCAACTTCGCCACGCCCGCATACACCGGCCCCGCTTGCGGACTGCGCACGCGCAGCCGCTGCGTGCCGCCGCTCTCGTTGACCACCTTCACGAGCACGGGCGTCCAGCCCGACTGCTGCAAGCGCGCCGTCGCCGGACCGCGCGCCACCTTCACGCGCGCCTCGGGATTGATGTTCACGACGAACAGGACTCCGGCATCGAGCAACTGCTGGAGCTTCGCGGCATCACGTGCCTTGCCAGCGGCAGCGAGTGCGGCCTGTTTCACCGTCGTCAACGGCGCGCCCAGAAACTCCAGCGCTTCGCCGACGCGCTGCACGTTTGCCGCGAGCGGCTGCGCCTCGACCGTGACTGGCTCCGGCAACTCCGCCGCCCGCGCGAGGCAGACGGAGGCAGCGAGCAAGAAGGCGGGCAGGCGGATGACGGGCGACGAGTTCATGGCGATGGCGTCAGTTGTAATCCTCCCGCATCGGATTGCCACCGTGAAAAAATGGCAGCGAGATTGGCGGTTGTGAACGACGGCGGCCCGCCTATATGCCCTGAAACAAACCGCCGCCAGCACACGTCCAACGGCCCGACAAAATCAACATGGCAACGCACGCAACTCTCCTCGCCCTCCTGACCGGGGTGGCCGTCTCGCTCACCGCAGCGGAACCCAAGAAGGCTCCGCTCGACCTCAGCAAACTCCCGCCAGCCGCCAGCGGCCCGGTGGATTTCGCGAAGGACATCCAGCCGCTCTTCGCCGCGAAGTGCTACTCCTGCCACGGCGCGGAGAAGCAAAAGGGCGGTCTGCGCCTCGACATCAAGATCGCCGCGCTCGAAGGCGGCGACAACGGCAAGGTCTTCGTCCCCGGCAAGAGCGCGGAGAGCAAGCTGGTTCATGCGATTGCGGGCATTGGCGAGATCGGCATCATGCCGCCGAAGGAGAAGCCGCTCACCTCCGCCGAGATCGGCAAGGTCCGCGCGTGGATTGATGCGGGTGCGATTTGGCCGGACGACGGGAAGCTTGCGGTGAAGAAGTCCGATCACTGGGCGTATCAACCGGTGAAGCGCCCGGCCACGCCAAGCACTTCCCCACTAATTACCAATCACTCTCCCCCCCACTCCATTGACGCCTTCGTCCATTCCCGACTCGCCCGCGAGAAGCTCCAACCCTCTGCCGAAGCCTCCCGCCCCACGCTCATCCGCCGCCTCTCGCTCGACCTGCTCGGCCTGCCGCCGAAGCCCGAGGAAGTCCGCGCGTTCGTCAGCGACACCTCACCCAACGCTTACGAAAAGCTCGTGGACCGCCTGCTCGCGTCGCCGCATTTCGGCGAGCGCTGGGCGCGGCATTGGCTCGACCTCGCGCGCTATGCAGACAGCGACGGTTACGAGAAGGACCGTGCGCGCCCCTTTGCCTACACCTACCGCGACTGGGTCATTGAAGCCATCAACAGTGACCTGCCCTTCGACCAGTTCAGCCTCCAGCAACTCGCCGGCGACCTGCTCCCGAACGCGACCCAAGCGCAGAAAGTTGCCACCGGCTTTCATCGCCAGACGCTCACGAACACCGAAGGCGGCACCGACCAGGAGGAGTTCCGCTGCAAAGCCGTCGTGGACCGCGTGAGCACGACCGCCACTGTCTGGCTGGGCGTGACCATGGGCTGCGCCGAGTGTCACTCACACAAATACGACCCCTTCACGCAACGCGAATTTTACTCATTGTTCGCCTTCTTCAACAACGCGAACGAGAAGGCCATACCTGCGCCGAATGCCGAGGAGAAAGTTGCTTACGCCCAAGCGAAACAAGCCCACGCCGCCGAGGCCACCAAGCACAAGGCTGCGCTCGACGCCTACGCGACGACCGAAGCGCCCACCAAGCTCGCCGCCTGGCTCCAGACCGCCTCGCTCGCCGCCGTGCCTTGGCGCTCGCTCACGCCAGACAAGCTCGCGGCCAAGCACGGCACGACGCTCAAGGCCGACAAGGAAGCCGTCATCACCGCCAGCGGCGCTCTCCCGGCGAAGGAAACTTACACCGTCGAGGCTAAGCTCCCGCTCCCGCGCCTCACCGGCTTCCGTTTGGAGGCGATTGACGACCCCGACCCGAAGAAGGCCGTGGGTCGCGCGAAGGACGGCAACTTTGTCCTGACCAAGTTCGCCGTGAAGCTCTTCGTGCCCGGCCAGTTTGATGGAAAGGAATTGGAAATCGCGCGCGTTACGGCGGACCACTCACAAAACAAGTTCCCCGTGGAAGCCGCGCTCAAAGGCGAAGACTCGGTCGGTTGGGCGGTCGCGCCGCAACAGCAGAAGTCGCACGTAGCCGTCTTCGAGCTGAAGTCACCGCTCGACGTGCCCGAGGGCGCGCGGCTCGTCTTCACGCTCGACCAGCAATACAAGGAGACTTACCTGCTCGGGCAGTTCCGCCTCGCCGCGACGGACGCGAGTGGCCCGCTCAAGCCTGACTTCACGCCCGACACCGTGGCCGCCGCGCTGGCTGCGAAGCCCGAGCAACGCACCGCCAAGCAGTCCGAGGCGTTGGCCAAATACTTCCGCGAGCAAGTGGACGAGCCAGGGCGCAAGCTCCACGCCGCGCTCGACGACCACGCGAAGAAGGCCCCCGCCGCACCCGCCACCACCGCCGCTGTGCTCGCCGAGGAACCGGGCGTGCGCAAGACCTTCACCCACGTGCGCGGCAACTTCCTCGACAAGGGCACCGAGGTTCGCGCCGCCACGCCCGCCGTCCTTCACCCGCTTAAGCCCCGCGCCGCGCAGCCCGACCGCCTCGACCTCGCCCAGTGGCTCTTCGCGCCGGAGAACCCGCTCACCGCACGCGTCTCGGTGAACCACGTCTGGAAAAACCTCTTCGGCCGCGGCCTCGTCGCGACCGTTGATGACTTCGGCAAGCAGGGCGAAAAGCCCACGCACCCGGAGTTGCTCGACTGGTTGGCCTCCGAGTTCCCGCGCCTTGGCTGGAGCCGCAAAGCACTCATCAAACTCATCGTCACGAGCGCGACTTACAAACAGTCCTCGGTCAACCGCCCCGAACTTCAGGAACGGGACCCGAACAATCTTCTGCTCGCCCGCCAGAGCCGCCTGCGCCTAGAAGCCGAGACGGTCCGCGATGCCTACCTTGCCGCCAGCGGCCTGTTGAACCCAAAGATTGGCGGCCCCAGCATCCGCCCGCCGCTCCCCGCCGACATCGCCGCGCTCGGCTACGCGAACTCCGTGAAGTGGACCGAGAGCAAAGGCGACGAGAAGAACCGGCGCGGCCTCTACATCTTCTTCCAGCGCACCGTGCCGTATCCGATGTTGATGACCTTCGACGCCCCCGACTCGAACACGACTTGCGCCCGCCGCGAGCGCAGCAACACGCCGCTCCAAGCGCTCACGCTGTTGAACGACCCGGTCTTCTTCGAGTGCGCGCAGCAGCTTGGCGCGCGCATGGCCGAGGTGCCAACAGCCGACGCCGCCGAGCGCATCCGCCACGGCTTCGAGCGCGCTCTTGCCCGCCCACCCAGCGCGGAAGAACTGAGCCGCTTGCTCAAACTCTACGAAGCCCAACTCAAACTCGCGCAGGCGAACGCGGACGGCGCGGCCAAGATTGCCGGAGCCGCCAAACCCGCGCCCGAAACCGGCGAGAAAGCCACGCTGGTGGCCCTGGGCCGGGTGATGCTCAACCTCGATGAGTTTTTCACGCGAGATTAGGCATCGCGTCCCTGCTACGCCATGAAGACCAACGCCCTCTCATTAGCACCCGGCTTCAGCCGGGTGTCACAGCGAAGACTCGATGGCCCAGCCGTTTCAACGGCTTACTCGTCCGCCTGGAAAGCCGCTGAAGCGGCTAGCGCATTCTCGGCCCGACCTCACACCCGGCTCAAGCCGGGTGCTAATGAGAGGAGCACCTCTGCACCCCACTTGATGATTTGAACTTTCCATGAACTTCCGCCCCGACCTCTCGCCGTCCGAAATCGCCCACCTCACCCGCCGCGACTTCCTCGCCAGCACCGGCATGGGCACGCTCGCGCTCGCTTCGCTGCTCGCGGAGAAGGGCTACGCCGCGCCGCCCACCGACCCGCTCGCGGTGCGCGCGGCCCACGTGCCGCCGCGTGCGAAGAACTGCATCCTCATCTACTTCGAGGGCGCGCCGAGTCACATTGACCTGTTCGACCCGAAGCCGAAGTTGAACGAGATGAACGGCCAGAAGCTGCCGGACGACATGCTGCAGAAAGTGCGTTTCGCGTTCATCAAGAAGGAAGGCGTGCGGCTCATGGGCAGCCCGCGCAAGTTCACCCCGCATGGCCAGTGCGGCATGGAGTTGAGCGATCTGCTGCCGCACATCGGTTCCATCGCCGACGACCTCTGCCTCGTGCGCTCGATGACCACGACGCAGTTCAACCACCATCCCGGCCAGCTCATGATGAACTGCGGCTCGCCGCTGTTCGGCCGCCCGACGCTCGGCTCGTGGCTCACCTACGGCCTCGGCAACGAGTCGCGCGATCTGCCCGCCTACGTTGTGCTGCACGCCGGGCGCGGCTCCAGCGCGGGCGCAAGCGCCTGGTCGAGCGGCTTCCTGCCCAGCACTTACGCGGGCGTGCTCTTCCGCAACCAGGGCGACCCCGTGCTTAACCTCGGCAACCCGCCCGGCTTCACCCCCGAGATGCAGCACCTCGGCCTCGACGCCATCGGCGACCTGAACCGCCTCCGCCACAAGCATGTCGCCGACCCGGAAATCGCCTCGCGCATCGGCGCTTACGAACTCGCCGGTCGCATGCAGGCTGCGACGCCGGAGCTGATGGACTTGAGCAAGGAATCGCAGGCCACGCTCGACATGTATGGCGTGGGCCGCAATTCGCGCGACAACCCCGGCGGTCGCGGCGGCGGGCCGGAGACCTACTCGACCTTCGCGCGCAACTGCGTGCTCGCGCGCCGGATGGTCGAGCGCGGCGTGCGCTTCGTCACGCTGCTGCACGCGTCGTGGGATCATCACAGCAACATCAACCAGGAACTTCCCTTCTGTGCCGGCATGGCAGACCAGCCCATCGCCGCACTCGTCCGCGATCTCAAGCAGCGCGGGATGCTCGACGACACAATGGTCATCTGGGCCAGCGAGTTTGGCCGCACGCCGCTGGGCGAGAATCGCGGCGGCTCCGCCAACGTCACCGGCCGTGACCATCACCCGTTCGGCTTCTCCATGTGGCTCGCGGGCGGCGGCATCAAGGGCGGGCAAGTCATCGGCGAGACAGACGAGATCGGCTGGGGCGTTGTGCGTGACCCGGTGTCCGTCCACGACCTCCACGCGACCGTCCTGAACCAATTCGGCTTCGAGCACGAGAAGCTCACCTACCGTTTCCAAGGACTGGACTTCAAGCTCACCGGATTCGAGGGGGCGAAGGTCGTCGGGAAGATGCTGGCGTGAAGCGCAGGTCGTTCGGGAGCTGTAGCGGCGCTCTGTGAGCGCCGACCGAACGGTCAGGCGTGAGCCAAGCTCGGCGGTCACAGACCACCGCTACAGGGGGAGGCCTAACGTCTCCGCTTGCGTGCGCCGAAGAAGTAACCGCCGCCGATGCGGGCCATCTGCACCTTGCGCTCGTGGGGCTTGGCCGCGCCGGGCTTGTCCGCCTCGAAGAGCGCGGTGTAGCGGTAGTTGAAGCCCTCGAGTTTCTCGCGGGGAATCGTCTTGCCAATGTAGCGCTCGATGGAGAAGACGTGCATCGCGTCCTCGGCGATCATGATGGTGAAGGCGTCGCCGCTGTTCTCCGCGCGACCGGTGCGGCCGATGCGGCGGACGTAATCCTCCGGGTGCTGCGGCACGTCGTAGTTGATGACGTGGCTGACCTTGGCGATGTCCAGCCCGCGCGCCGCGATGTCCGTGGCGACGAGCACTTCGTATTTGCCTTTGCGGAAGCCTTCGAGCGCCTGCTCGCGTTCGGCCTGGGTGCGGTTTGAGTGGAGGATGGCGACGGCGTGGTTCGCGGCCTTGAGCGTGTGCGCGACGCGGTCGGCGCCGTGCTTGGTGCGGCAGAAGATGATGACGGAGTCGTAGTTGACGCGCTTGAGCAGCTCCAGCAGCAGGTCGGTCTTCTGCGTGTCGCTGACCTGATAGAGGACGTGCTTGACGGTCTCGGCGGGGGAGCGGCGCGCGCCGATTTCAATCGTCTCCGGGTTCTTCATCGCCCAGGTGATGAGCGTCTCGATCGCCGGCGGGATGGTGGCGGAAAAGAGCATGGACTGCCGCTCGTTGGGGCATTTCTGAAGGATGCGCTTGACGTCGGGGAGGAAGCCCATGTCCAGCATCCGGTCGGCCTCGTCGAGCACGAGATGTTCAATCTGTCCGAGGTTGCAGTTGCCTTGCTCCATGTGGTCGAGGAGACGGCCCGGCGTGGCGACGATCACATCCACGCCGGTTTTGAGCGCGTCGAGCTGCTTCTGATAGCCCACGCCGCCGTAGATGACGGCGACGGTCAGGTCCGTGAACCGTGCGTGGTCGCGGAACGCGGTCTCCACCTGCGAGGCCAGCTCGCGTGTCGGCTCCAGGATGAGAGCGCGCGCGGCGCGCTTGTGGCTCTGGAGGCGCGTGAGGATGGGCAGGGCGAAGGCGGCGGTCTTGCCGGTGCCCGGCTGGGCGCTGCCGATAAGGTCGCGGCCTTCGAGCACAAGGGGGATGGCGCGGAGCTGGATCGGCGTCGGCTCTTTGTAGCCCATCGCCTTCACGCCTTCCACCACACCCGGAGACAAACCAAGTTTTGCAAACGGCATGGCGGGAGAGTGCCGGACGGCGTGGCGAAAGGGAAGGTCGGGGTTTTGTCAGAGGAAAGCCCACGGCGCTTCCCCGCCGTTCAGAGACGATGTCTGGAGTCTCCCTTCGGAGCTCGGGGCGTGGAGGATTCCCTTGCATCCCGCCGCCATCGCCGCAAAGTTCTCGTGCGCTTGATCCGAAACATAATCTTCGACTGGTCGGGCACGCTCGTGGACGACCTGCCCGCCGTCCTTCGCGCCACGAATCATTGCTTCGCCTCCGCCGGTAAGCCGGAGATGTCGCTCGACCAGTTTCGCACTGAGTTCTGCCTGCCGTTCAAGCCGTTCTACGACCGCCACCTGCCGGGCGTGCCGATGGCGCAACTGGAGAACTGGTTCCACGAACGCTTCCGCGAGGTGCAGGACCTCGTCGAGCCGCTGCCGCACGCGCGGGACTTCCTGGTCTTCTGCCGCGAGCGGGGCGTGCGGACGTTTCTCCTGAGCACGGTGCATCCCGACCACTGGCAGACCCAGGCCGCGAGCACGGACTTCGGGCGGTTCATTGACCGGCCCTACACAGGCATCTGGGACAAGCGGCAGGTCATCCAGCAACTCGTCGCCGAAAACGGCCTCGACCCGCAGGCCACCGCCTTCATCGGTGACATGGCGCACGACATTGAGACGGCCAAGCACGGCGGCATCCACTCCGTGGCCGTGCTCACGGGCTACAACCACCTCCCGCAACTCCGTGCCGCCGCGCCCGACCTCATCGTCGAGCACCTCGGCGAACTCCGCGACTTGATGACACGGAACGGAATGTCTCTCAACTCTCAACACTCAACACTCAACTCTCCCTCCCTCCCCATCTCCACAGTCGGTGGCCTCATCTTCGACGACGACCGTCGCGTGCTGATGATCCGCACCCAGAAATGGTCGCACCTCTGGGGCATTCCCGGCGGCAAGATCAAGTGGGGCGAGCGCTCCGAGGACGCGCTCCGCCGCGAGCTGAAGGAGGAGACCAACCTCGACATCACCAACATTCGCTTCGTGCTGGTGCAGGACTGCATCCACTCGAAGGAGTTTTACCGCGACGCGCATTTCCTCCTGCTCAACTACACCTGCCGCGCCGCCGGCTCCGCCCCGACTGTCACGCTGAACGAGGAGGCGCAGGCGTTCCGCTGGGTGACGCTGGCGGAGGCGATGGAAAAGGAGTTGAACCGCCCGACTCGCGTGCTGCTGGAGGAAGTGATTGGCAGCCGCCGACGTGAGGAGGCGGAATCGTAAGCCATCCAATCCGCCTCCTCGCGTTGGCGGCTACGAAAACATGGACACCATCACCCTCACGGACCTCGAAGTTCACTACCACGTTGGCGTGCCGGATGCGGAGCGTGCTCAACCACAGCGGTTGTTGCTGACCGTCGAGATGCAGCGCGATTTCACCCGCGCCGCCGCGAGTGATGACCTGCGCGAGACGATTGACTACTACGCCGTGTCACGCCGCCTGCTCGACTTCGGCGAGGGCCGGTGCTGGAAGCTGATCGAGAAGCTCGCGGCTGACATCGCAGCGATGGTGCTGGCGGACTTCGGAGCGGAGACAGTGAGCGTGGAGGTGAAGAAGTTCATCATCCCCGAAGCCCGCCACGTCAGCGTGCGGTTGACGCGGAAGAGAGAGTGATTAGTCCGTGCTGACCGAGCGACGGCTGATGGCCCAGACTAAACACTAACTACTAGATCACTTTCCCCCTCCCCTACTTCTTCACCCCGAACACCTCCACCAGCTTGCCCGTCAGCGCCGTCGCGCTCGCGCCGGTGCTCGCCTTCATCCCCGCCGCCAGCCCGGAAATGTAAGCCGTCGAAGCGGATGTGCCGCTGACCATGTAGGCCTTGCCGCCGAAGTAAATAATGCTCGAACCCGGCGCGACTACGTCCACGAACTCGCCCCGGTTTGCATAGCTGGCCAGGCCGTTCTTGCCGCCAGCCGTCACCGCCAGCACCTCGGGATACGCGGCAGGATAGTTGGGCAGGGTGTTCGGCTCGTTTCCGGCGGCGGCGATGAAGAGCGCGCCGCGCTCGGCGCCCTTGATGATCACGTTGTGCAGCAACTGGCTGTCGCCCGGGCTGGCGAGGCTGAGGTTGATGATCTTCGCGCCCGCGTTGAGCGCCTCGACGATGCCGCGCGCGACGTCGAACGTGCTCGTGCTCTCCGAGTTGCCATACACGTCCACCGGCAGCACGCGCACGGAAGTCGTCCCGTCCTTGTCCTGCGTGCTCGCCAGACCACGCAGCAGCGTCTCGAACATCGAGGTGCCGTGCGTTGGACTCGCACTGCCCGGCGCTGCATCCCCCGCGACGGACACGCCCGCGAGGAGGAACTCGCTGTAAGGCGAATTCTTCTGCACCGCCGCGTCAATCAGCCCGACGACCAACTGCCCCGCCGGCGGGCTCGCATCGGGCTTGAGCGCGAGCGAGAGGGCCGAGGTGGCGGCCAGCGCCTCGGCACCCACCGGACGCGGCACGGAGTAGTTGTAGTCCACGTCAAAGTCCGTGTTGCCGTTCAGCGACGCGAGCGCCTGACGCGCCGCGTTCTCGTCCGCGAACTTCAGCCGGTAAGCTCCGAACTCGTCCACGCGCCCGGTGATCTTCGCGCCGAGCCGCTTCGCCAGATCCTCCGCGCTCTCCTTGCTGCCGGGCTTGCGGAGCAGCACGATTTCGTCCGCGATGGGTTTGGCCTTCGCCAACTCGCGGCGCTGCACACGCTGCGTGGCATCGCCAACGGACGTGCGGAAGACGAAGAGCTTGGCGGGAGCATTGGCTTGCGGGAGGACGGCGAAACTGAGATCCCCCAGCAACCGGCCCAGCGCGTCGCTCGCCGTGAGGTTGCTGAACTTCACCGAGACCGGCTGCTTGAGCCGCGTGTCCGGCTCCACGAAAACCTGCCAGCCCGTGGCGTCGGCGAGGTGCTCGAGCAGTTGCGGCAGGGACCAGCCGTCAATGTCCGCATCCACGCGCTCGCTGGCTCCGCGCCAGAGCAGCTTGTCCGCCGCGCGCGCCGGACAGGCGGCAAACGCCAGCACCAGCAGCGCCAAGCTAAGGCCAGTTCGAAGAGCGCGGTTCATGTGAAACTCATACCATCGCGGCAACGCTGCGGCGAGCCGTCATTCTGTGGAGAAGCAATCACTCGTCAGTTCAACGCCATGATGTCCAAAGGGTTCCCCGCTGCTTCGCAGGACGCTGGGCGAAATGGAGATTGCGCCGCAACTCTCGGAGATGAACAATCCAGCCACGGTCCGGGACGTAGCTCAGCCTGGTAGAGCACT
>SXTU01000041.1 GCA_005791875.1 Verrucomicrobiales bacterium | reverse complement strand
TTCAAGGTCCCGCCCGGCGGCAACAACGGCCTCGCCATCCGTTACCCCGGCAAGGGCGACACCGCTTACGTGGGCATGTGCGAACTCCAGGTGCTCGACGACACCGCTGAGAAATACGCCAAGCTCGACCCGCGCCAATACCACGGCTCCGCCTACGGCATGGTCGCCGCCAAGCGCGGCGCGCAGAAGCCGGTCGGCGAATGGAACCAGCAGGAAGTCACCGTCAAGGGCAGCACGATCAAGGTCGTGCTCAACGGCCAGGTCATCCTCGACGCCGACCTGAGCAAGGAAGACCCCGAGAAGTTCATGGGCAAGTCGAAGCATCCCGGCCTCGCGCTGACCAAGGGCTTCTTTGGCTTCGCTGGTCACGGTGACGCCGTCGCGTTCCGCAGCGTCAGCATCAAGCGGCTGGATTGATGGAGCGCGGCCGCTGTGTGATAGCCATTCTCAATGCCGGTTGGTGGAGCGCCCTCTGCACGCCCTCTTCCTTCCTCGGAGGAGGGGAGAAGGTGGCCGAAGGCCGGATGAGGGGTGATGCCAGCTACGCCGACGCACGCAACCCCTCACCCCGGCCCTCTCCCCTCATCCGATGAAGGGAGAGGGAGAAGAGGCTGGCTGCGGCTCCTCGAAGCTTGGCGTGCATGGTCGCAGTAGTGTGAACCGCATCATCACAAGCGGAGCGCAGTTCTGGCGCTGGCTGGAAGCCCAACGACCGCTGAAGCGCGGCAGCATCAAGGTGGCCTTGCTTGCCGTCGTCGTGCTGTTCACCCTCTACCCGAACCCAGTCCTCCTCGTGCGGCAGCTCGGCCACTACGTGGACACGGAGTCGCTCATCCAGCCCAACCTGCCCGCGATGCCGGAGATCAACCGGGACATTGACCAACTCATCGCGACCAACACGCCTGCGCTCACCGAGCTCAAGGCGGTGGAGCGCTTCGTCTATCGCCGAATCCCGTATCAATACGACTGGCACGGCTGGTGGAACCTCGACTACTGGCCCACCGCCGCCGAGGTCTGGGAGCGCAAGCGCGAGGATTGCGATGGCCGCGCTGTGCTGGCCGTGAGCATCCTGCGCGCACGCGGTCACGCGGACGCGCGGCTGGTCGCCAACCTCCAGCACGTCTGGGTGGCCGTTGGCACGAACGAGCTGATGGGCCCGATGGCCGACAAGAACTTCAGGCGCGAGGGCGGCAAGACTATCATCACGTTCCCCGCGCTGAAGACGTTGCTGGATTCACTCGCGATGACTTGCAAGTTTCCCGCGTGGCGCGTGGTGCTGATGCTGGTGACGCTTCTCGCACTGGTGTTCCATCCAGCGGAGGACACGAGACGATTCGCGGTGCTGTGCGCAGTGATGCTTGGAGGTTACGCCGTCTTCCTCGACTGGTGCATGCGCCGCACCGACCGCGAAGCAGCGGGCTTCGATTGGAATTTCCCAGTGGCTGCGGTGCTGATCCTCGGTTCGCTCGTGATGGCGTGGCGCGGCGTAAGGGGGACACTCCTGTCCCCCAAGCCGCCGCAGAGTTGATCCCTGTTCCGGCCCGTTGGCTGTCAACTCGGCACGGGGGACAGGAGTGTCCCCCTTACGGCGCGTTCACCGCGCCTTCACCTGCGTCCACGCCTCGTCGTAGAGCTTCGTCTTCGCGCCCAAGTCTTCGAGGAACTCCAGCTTCGCCATCACGTCGGGCGCAGGGTAGATCGCCGGGTTCCTCAAATCTTCCGGCTGGATGAACGCCCGCGCCGCCGAGTTGGGAGTCGCGAATTGCAGGAAGTTCGAGAGCCGCGCGCCGACCTTCGCATCAAGGACGTAGTTCATGAACTTCTCCGCGAGGTCGCGATGCGGGGCCTTCGCCGGGATGCAGAGATTGTCCACCCAGATCTGGCTGCCCTCGCGCGGGATGATGTAGCGCAGCGAGGCGTCGTCGGTCATCGCGCGCGCAGCCTCGCCGCTGTAAACGATGGCGGCGGCGACGCTTTTGGCGACGACTTTGTTCTTCGCGCCGACGCTGCCGTCGAAGCCGGTTGCGCGTTTCTTCGCCTCGATGACGAGGTCGCGTGCCTCCTTGAGGTGGGGGATCTCCGTGGAGTTGAGGCCGTGCCCTTTGAACTTCAGCGCCGCCCCGAGGCAGTCGCGCACCGAGTCGATCAGCACGAATTTCCCCGGCTGCTGCTTCGCATCGAAGACCAGGCCCCAAGACTCCGGCACCGGCTTGCCCACCGCAGGCCGCAGCAGGATGCCAACGGTTCCCCACTGGTAGGCCACGCTGAACTTGTTGCCCCGGTCATACGGCGGGTTGGCGAACTTCGGGTCGAGGTTCCTGAGGTTCGGCAGGTTCGCAGGACGCAACGGCGCGAGCAGCCCGAGCTTCACCATCGTCGGCACGAGATGGTCGGGCGGCACCACGAGATCGTAGAGCGCCGTGCCGCCGCCTTGGAGCTTCGCGAGCATCGATTCCGCGTCCTCATACACGTCCACCGTGACCTTGCAGCCGTGGGCTTGCTCGAACTCCTTCACCACCTGCGGGTCGAGGTATTCGCTCCAGATGAAGACGTTGAGCCTCGCCTTGGCAGCGGAAACCGGCGCGGCAATTCCGAGCGCAGCAAGCAGGAGAACGATGATGGAACGCATGAGTTCAGTAGGAAGGGCAGGGCAGGGGAGTTCAACGGGAAAATGCCCGTGGGTCGGATTGCCGCGCCAGAGTCTCACACTGCGTTCACCACCGCCTGCCCCTCAGATCATGTGGCAGAACATCGCGTCGCGGAGTTTCGGTTCAAACCAGGTGCTCTTCGGGGGCATGATGCCGCCGGCGTCGGCGATTTCCATCAGGTCCACAATGCTCGTCGGGAACATGCTGAACGCACACGCATACTCACCGCTGTTGACCAGCTTCTCCAACTCCGCTGTGCCGCGAATGCCACCGACGAAGTTGACGCGCTTGCTCGTGCGCGGGTCAGTGATTCCGAAGATGGGGTCGAGCACGAACTTCTGGAGCAGCGTCACGTCGAGCTTCTCGATGGGGTCGTTCGCCGCGGCGAACTGCGGGCGGAAGTGAAGCGTGCGCCATTGCCCGCCGAGGTAGAGGCCAACCTCGTGCTTGCGGGAGGGCTTCGGCGTGCCGGCGGGGTTGATGATGCAAAGGGCGTCCAGCTTCGCGAGAAGTTTAGCCGGAGTCAGGCCGTTCAAATCCTTCATCACCCTGTTGTAGGGCAGGATTTGCATCTGGTTGTGCGGGAAGGTGACGGTGAGGAAACCGTCGCTGTGGCCCGCGCCGTGTCGCGACGTGAAAACACGCCCCGCCGCCGCGCTGCGATGGTGGCCATCGGCGATGTAGAGCGAGGGAATGCTCGCGAACTGCTGCGAGATGAAGCGGATGTCCGCCGCATCGCGAATGCTCCACGAGGTGTGGCGGACGCCGTCCTTGCCCGTGAAGTCCACGTCGGGGGGCGTCGTGGTTTTGCGCGCGACGAACTCGTCCATGGCCGGGACTGCCTTGTAGGTGAGGAAGACGGGGCCGGTCTGGGAGTTGAGCGCCTCGATGTGACGCACGCGGTCGTCCTCCTTGTCCGGGCGGGTGAACTCGTGCTTCTTGATCGTGCCGTCGAGATACTCCTGCGTGCTGGCGGCAGCCACCAGTCCGGTCTGCGCGTGGCCGGCCATGATTTGGCGATAGAGATAGAAGCAGGGTTGAGTGTCCTGAACGAGAGCGCCGGAGGAAATGAGCTTGTCGAAGTTCTCTTTTCCCTTCGCGTAAACGGCGGGCGAGTAGAGATCGGTGCCGGGCGGGAGATCAATCTCCGGCTTGGAGACGTGGAGGAAGGAGAGCGGGTTGCCATCGGCCATGGCGCGGGCCTCGTCGGAGGACATCACGTCGTAGGGCAGTTCGCAGATGTTGAGGGCGAGGTCGGGCTTCGGGCGGAGTGCGGCGAATGGATTCAATGTGGCCATAACGAGGTGGGAAGATAGAAACGGAGTTGCGGGAAGGCACGCGGAAAAGTGGACTGGCCGCGAAAGTGCGCAGAATGCATGCAGTGGAGGGGAAGGAGAATGCAGGAAGGCCGAGCGGTGATTGGGCCTCCAATGATTCCTTCCCTCTTCAGCGACCCTGCAAGAAAATGAGATGAGCCTTCCCGCTCGGAATCCTGATCTTGATCCTGCTCCTCCCCTGCCTCGGCGAAAGCAGGAGCAGGATTACGAGCAGGAGAAGGGGTCAGTCTCCGGCCGGTCCGGCCAGCTCGGCCTCACTGCGCGGCGACAGCTTGTGCCGCTGGGATCGCCGGCGATTGCACCGTCTGCACGCCGCGCATGTGCCGGTGGCAGTTCACGCAACTGATCGTGAGCTGGAACCACGCGACCGACGCGGCGTCCACGTTCTCCGAGCGCGCGGCCTTTTGCAGCGCCTCGGCGTGGCGGCGAAACTCGGCGGTGAACTGCTGGTATTCGGGCGTCTGGCGCGCCTGCCATCCGGCGGCCTGGCTCAACACCACGAGCTTCTGCGCGTTGGCGAAGATGGTGGCGAAGTTCTCGATGGCGATTCCTTCGAGCACCTTCTGCGAGCTTTCCAGCTTGAGCTTCATCACCTCACGCGTGGTGATCTTCGGGTCGTTTGGCGCGACGGTTGCGGCGACGCCGGCCAGGAGGGCAACTGCCAGCACTATGCTGAGAACGGTTCTTGTTTTCATAAGGCGACTCTGGCTGCGCGCCCGGACCTCATCGACTCACGGGCGCATTTCCCGATTCCTCCATCCACCGCACTCCGCTCATGCGGCAAAGCCGAAGCGGAAGGGCTCTTCCTCCGGCTTGATGCCCAGCGACGCGCACAGGTGCCGCGAGGCGAGCACGCCCGCCGCCGTCTTGAGCATCTTGTCGGACTCGTGGCGCGGCAGCTCCACGCCCTCGTGACGGATGGCGTGAAACTTGTAGCCGTGGTCCAGCACATGAACGAGGAACTCCTCGGCGGCCACGGGGTCGTCCGTCTGGTAGTGGTTCACATGGGCGTTCCGGCCGACATGGATGGCGTATTCGATGTGGTATTTCGCAAGCATAAGCCTGTTCAGTTGAGGTCCTTGGTGTTGCAGACCGACTGGTGAACCCGCTTCGCCCAGTCCCTGAAAATGTCGCGTGCCGCCGGCAGCGCCTCCATCCAGTCGAGACTGACTTTCACCGTGTCTCGCTGCGGGAGGCGGGCTGGCAGCGGCCAGCGACCGTCTGGCTTCGCCGCGACCGGACGGAACTGACTGTCCAGCCGCATCTCCATCTGCGCCCTGTCCTCGTCATAGCCCGCGTCGCCGGTGGCCAGCACCTCGACCGCGCCGCTGGGAGTCGCCAGCGTTTCCACGACTTCGCTGATGGAGAGGACTCGTCTCATACGGCGTGAAGCTGGAGCCGGTCGGCGCGCGTGGCTCACCGCAGGTTGCCCAAGGCTCGCCCAGATTTGCAAAGCGGCAGGCGTGACGGCATGAGTCGCGATGCGCGAAAGCGTTGCCAAACTTCCGGCCCTCCCCTTAATCTCCGCCAGCCCGCGAACGAAAGCGCGCGGCGCATTTGATGTCCGAGTTCAAAGTTCAATTTGAGATTTTCGAGGGGCCGCTCGACCTGCTTCTTTACCTCGTCAAGAAGGAGGAGGTGGACATCTACGAAGTCAACCTCACCAAGCTCGCCACCGAGTTCATCAGCTACGTGGACCTGATGCGGCAGCTCGATCTCGACATCGCCGGCGAGTTCCTCGTGATGGCTTCCACGCTCATGTATATCAAGAGCCGCGAGCTGCTGCCCAAGGATCTGCAGGTCGTCGTCGAGGGCGAGGAGGACGGCGAAGACCCGCGCTGGGAACTCATCCGCCAGCTCGTCGAATACAAAAAGTTCAAGGACGCCGCCGGCCGCCTGCAGGAGATGGAGCACACACAGGAGAACGTCTATCGCCGCACCGCGCCGAAGCTGGAGTTCGAGGCTCCGACGCAGCGGATGCAGGTCTCCATCTTCGACCTCGTCAACGCCGTCAACGTCATCCTCAAGCGCTTCGCCACCACCGACTCGCGCGACGTCTTCGAGGACAAGTGGACCGTCAGCGAGAAAATCGAGGCCATCGTCAACCTCATCCGCGAGCGGCCCGCCGTGAAGTTCTCCGAGCTGTTTGCTGAAGCGACCAGCCGCACCGAGGTCGTCGTGACTTTCCTCGCCATGCTGGAGCTGATTCGCCTCAAGCAAATCGTCATCGCCCAGGCCGAGGAGTTTTCAGAAATCGAGATTTCCCAAGCTCCGCCGCAGCCAATCACGCCGCCGGAACCTCCCACCGATGCCGCTCCCGCCCCCGCTGCCGAACTGAACCTTCGAATGAATTAGCATGGAACTCAAAACCATCATCGAGGCCGTCCTCTTCAACTCCCAGAAGCCGCTGAGTCCGAAAGAACTCCGCGACGTGCTCGCCCAGACCGCCGAGAACTCCGAGGAGTCGCTCGCCAAGTCCTTCAAGAAGACGAAGGACGAAGAACTCATCTCCGTGCTCGAAACGCTCGCGCAGGAACACGCCACCGCCGCGCGCACCTTCCGGCTCGTGTGCGTCGCCGGCGCGTGGCAGTTCGTCAGCCAGCCGGAGTTCGCTCCGTGGATTAAAACCCTCGTCGGCGAGAAGAGCCGCCCCGGCCGCCTCTCGCAGCCCGCGCTGGAGACGCTCGCCATCATCGCCTACCGCCAGCCGCTCACGCGCGCGGAGATGGAGCAGATTCGCGGCGTGGCCGTGGACGGCGTGATGCAAACGCTTTTGGAGCGCGGCATCGTCGAGCAGGTCGGCCGCGCCGAAGTCGTGGGCCGCCCCGTGCTCTACGGCACCACGCCGGCGTTCCTTGAATACTTCGGTCTGCGTGGCCTCGAAGACCTCCCCGCCGCCGATGAGTTGCGCAAGATTCCCGTCAAGAAACCCGAGGCACTCCTCACCGTCGAACCCGGCCTCGCCACTGCACCGCCGGAGCAACTGGCATTGCAGGAAGTGACCCCGCGCGAGTCGGCTCCAACCGAAGCTGTGGCTAAGGAGCCGCGCACAAGCTCTCCCGCTGCACCGCCCGCAGACCCGTCCGCTTGGACTTGAGCATCTCGCCATGACCATTCCCGAACATCGCAAGGCCATTGATACCCTCGACGCCAAGCTCGTCGCCCTGTTGAACGAGCGCACCAAGAACGTCCTCGGCATCGGCGAAATCAAGCGCAAGGCCGGCGAGGAAATCTACGTCCCGTCCCGCGAACGCCAGGTCTTCCAGCGCATCCTCAAGAAGAACACCGGCCCCATCACCGACGCCTCGCTCCGCGCCATCTACCGCGAAATCATGTCCAGCGCGCTCGCGCTTGAAAAGTCCATGACCATCGCCTACCTCGGCCCGGAGGCGACCTTCACGCACCAAGCCGCCATCCAGCGCTTCGGCTCCAGCCTGCTTTATGCGGCGCAGAAGACCATTGCCGATGTCTTCAACGAAGTCGCCAAAGGCCGCGCCGACTACGGCGTCGTGCCCGTCGAGAACTCCACCGAAGGCGTCGTCACGCACACGCTCGACATGTTCGTGGACAGCGACCTGAAGATTGTTTCCCAAATCGTCCTGCCCATCTCGCATTGCCTCGTCAGCAAGTCCGGTCGCGTGCACATCAAGAAACTCTACGTCCACCCGCAGTCGCTCGCGCAATGCCGCGCATGGGTCCACAAGAACCTCGCCGGCGCGGAAATTGTCGAGACCTCCTCCAACGCCCGTAGCGCCGAATTGTCCGCGAAGGAAAGGCATTCCGCTGCTATCGCCGGCCTGCTCGCCGCCGAGAAATACGGCGTGCCCGTGCTGGAGCACGACATTCAGGACAACGCCGCCAACGCCACGCGCTTCCTCGTGCTGGGCCGCAAGTGCAGCCCGCCCACTGGCCACGACCGCACCAGTCTCATGTTCAGCATCGCGGACGAGGTCGGCGCCCTGCACCGCGCGCTCGCGCCCTTCCGCAAGTTCCGCCTCAACATGACCAAGATTGAGAGCCGCCCCAGCAAGCGCCGCGCGTGGGAGTATTTCTTCTTCGTGGACTGTGACGGCCACTCCAACGACACGAAAGTGGCGAAAGCCATCGCCCAACTCGGCACGCAATGCAGCTTCGTGAAGGTGCTCGGCTCCTACCCGAACGCGGAGTAGTGGGGCAGGCGTCCCGCCTGTCTTCCCGGGCGTCTCGCCCGCGAACAACTCAAGGCGGTGCAAACGCGAGCGACATCACTGCGTCCGCCCCAATCCAACACACGCAATGAAACTGCGGCTGATGTAGAAACCGCCCCGAGAAAACTCCGTCGCCTGTCAGCTCAATTTCCCGCAGCGCTAGCGACTCCCACTTACACGCCAGCCCGCAGCCCAGCGCCTTGCCCAGCGATTCGCGCGCCGTCCACAGCAGCAGCAACGCCGTCGCCTCCGGCAGTGAAGTGACCTTCAACCAAGCCTCTTCCTCCGCCGACAACGGCACGCCCTTGCGCACCGTCTCAGCTCGTCGGTCGTCTATCAGTTCCAAGTCCAGCCCGACCCGCTCGCCAGCCGCGAACGCCACCGCTACGCCCAGCCCATTCACATGGCTGAGGCTGACGCCGAGTGCCGGCGACTTGCAGCCGCCGTCGGTCGCTCCCATCGCGAGTGAAGGCGGCGACTGCAAATCACCGGCACGCACCACCGGTTCGCCGCGCTCACCGTTCCCGATTTCAAAGGACCGCAGCCGCTGCGCCAGTGCTTCTGCCTCTCCCCCCCCGGGGGAGAGGGCCGGGTTGAGGGGGTTGCTTGCGCCAAGCGCGGGGGCTGCCTCAGCGCCCGCCGCCAACGCCAGTTTCCCCGCGAGCCTGCCCAGTGTGAAATTCTCCCGTGGCTGCCCAAACTTGAACGCGCCCGCCCGCGTGCTATCTGCGGTAGTCAAAAAAGAATCCACCGGCAACTCCATCAAGTCAGCAGCGTTCGCGCTGGCAAACCACACTGGCGAGGTCAGCCCTGCCAGTTGTAGTCGCACCGCCCGCCCAGTCAGCGGGCGCGGTGCGAAGAGGGTTTGCCAGTCGGGAAACATCAGCCGCCTTGTTTTAAGTGTTCCGCCAGCCGCCGCAACCCTTCCTCCGTCGTCACCTTCGGGACGTAGCCGAAGTCGCGCTTCGCCGCCGAGATGTCGAACCAGTGCGCCGTGGACATCTCGCGCACCACAAAGCGCGTCAGCCGCGGCTCGCGCTCGCTGCCCGTCACGCGGGAGAACGTCTCGAAGCCCCACGCGAGCGCCATCGCGACCGGCACCGGCACGCTGCGTGTCACGGGTGGCAGACCGGCCGCCGCGAGCATCCGGTTCACCATGTCCCACAGCTCAACCGGCTCGCCGTTTGAGATGAAGTAAGCTTTGCCCGCGCAGGTCGCGGCCGGCGCGAGCACGTCCGCTGCCAGTAGGTGCGCGTCCGCCGCGTTCTCGATGAACACGCTGTCCACAAGCTTGCTCTGCGTTCCGATGCGGCGGAGCTGACCGGCCTTCGCCCGCGCGATGAGGCGCGGCAGCAGGTGGTTGTCGCCCGGCCCCCAGATGAGATGCGGACGCAACGCAACGGTCGCGAGCGTCGGTGAGTTGGCCTTGAGCACGAGTTGCTCCGCCAGCGCCTTCGTGTGCGGGTAATGCGCCTCGAAGTGCGGCGGATACGGCATGGCTTCATCCACGCCCGCCATGTCCCGCCCATCGAAGACCACGCTTGGCGAACTGGTGTGGACCAGTCGCCGGATGCCGTGCGCGCGGCAAGCGGCCAGGACGTTCTCCGTGCCCAACACGTTCGCCCGGTGATAGTCCTCGTAAGCTCCCCAGAGGCCCGCCTTCGCCGCGACGTGGAAGATGATGTCGCAGCCGCGCGCCGCTGCGGATACCACCGACGTATCAGCGATGTCCCCACGCACGTGCTCCGCGCCCAGTTCGCGCAGCGCTGGATGGTCCTGCCGCGACAAGCTCCGCACCGTGTCACCCCGTGCCCGCAGCGCCCGCACAATGGCAAGCCCGAGAAAACCACCGCCGCCAGTGACGAGTGTGTTCATCCGAGCTGCTCCTTCGCCCACCCGGCGAGTTGCTCGCGGAAGATTTTTGCGTTGTGCCGGATGTCCACGGGGAACGCGGGGTGGAACAGCACGGTGCGGATGGTCTGCGTGTGCGGGAACCTCGCGGCCAACGCCAGCAGTTCCGCTCGCAGTTTCGCCTCGTCCTGCCCGCGCGCCTCGGCTTCCAGCTCGATGCAGATGACTGGCTCCACGTCACCCGCGCGCGGCACGCCCACGAGCGCAGAGCGGAAGACGGCCGGGTGCGTGTTGAAGATGGCCTCGCAGGTAATAGTGAAGAGCGTCCCAGCGCTTGTGATGACGCGCTGTGACTTGCGTCCGCAAAACCAGATGCGTCCACGTTCGTCCAGGTAACCCACGTCGCCCATGCGGTGGAAGAACTTGCCGTCAGAGGCGGGAATCTTCGCCTGCGTGGTGGAGGCCGGGCGGTTGAAGTAGCTCCGGGTCGCATGCGGGGCTTGCACGGCGATTTCGCCTATCTCACCGCGCGGAAGTTCGAGGTCATCGCTCCATGTGGCGATGGCTTCGTCGGTGATGCGGATGATTTTAACGGTGAGACCGGGCACGGGAAGGCCGACGCAGACGCCTTTGCCCAACTCGGTTTGAGCGCGCGTCTCGCCGAGGATTTCGTCGCTGCCGATGCTGGCGACGGGCAGGGATTCCGTTGCGCCGTAGGGGGTGAAGACTTGCGCGCCGGGCGGGAGCATCGCGGCGAAACGCGCGAGCGCCTTTGCCGGCACGGGCGCGCCGGCGGAGATGGCGCGGCGGAGTGTGGGGAGCTTGACCCCGTGCGTCTCGCCGTGGCGGCCGAGGCGGTTGATGACCGCCGGCGAGCCGAACATGTTCGTCACGCCGAAGCGCTCGATGGCGGCGGTGATAATAAACGGGTCCACCTGCGCGGGGCGGGTGAAGTCCATCTCGGGCAGCACCTCGGTCATGCCCAGCGCGGGTCCGAACAGCGCGAACAGCGGAAACGTGGGCAGGTCAATCTCATCAGGCTGGATGCCGTAGAGCGCGCGGATGTGCTCGACCTGCGCAGTGAAAATCTCGTGGGTGTAAACCACGCCCTTCGGCCGCCCAGTGCTGCCGCTGGTGAAAAGGATGGCGGCAGTCTCGTCCGGCGTGGGAATGACGGGGGAGAAAGTTTCCCCCCTAGCTCCGAGCGAGCGTGCCTGCTCCAGCGTGTGTCCACCCCAGAACCATCTCGTTCCCACCGTGACGGGAATCGAAACCGACGGTGCCCAGCCCAGCAGCACGCGCGCGGCTTGGGCCTTGGAAATGCCGATGAACGCCTGCGGTTCGGCCTCGGCGAGACAGTTGGCGAAATTGCTCAAGCCGATGCCGGGGTCAATCAGCACGGGCACCGCTCCGAGCTTGAACAGCGCGAAGGTCAGCGCGAAGAAGTCAAGGCTCGGCGGCACGAGCAGCACAGCGCGGGTGCCGCGCCGGATGCCGATGCGCTCGAAGCCGCGCGCCATCTGGCTGCTCACCGCGTCGAGTTCGCGGAAGGTGTATTGCGTGTAGTGGACGCCCTGCGCGTCGCGGCGGGCAGGGAACAGCACGGCGGGCCGGGCCGGCTGCCGCTCCGCCATCACGGCGAGGTGCGAGGCGATGTTGGCTGTGACCGTGGCAGACACGTTCACGCCTTGACCGGGTGCTTGGCGAAGAACTGCTTCACCAGTGTGAGGATTTCGTCCGGCTTGTCTTCGAGCACGAGGTGGCCCGCGTCGGGGAAGCGGTGGACTTCGGCTGGCGGCAGGAGGCGCTTCCACTCGGCGAGGAAGTGGTCGTCAAAGACCCAGTCCTTCGCGCCCCAGCAGATGAGCGTGGGTGTGTGCTGGAATTGCGCGAGCTTGCCCTGCACTTCGCTGACGAGCGCGTGCGTCGGGTGCTCCGGCGTGAGCGGGATGTCCTGCACGAAGCGGAGCTGCGCGAGGCGGCTGGACTTTGCGGCGTGAGGTGTCAGGTAGGCGTCGCGCTCGACGGTCGAGAGCTGGCGTGTGGCCACGCCCCAGCGCGTGACGAGGCGGACAAAGAGTCCGGTCTTGCGGATGAGGAGTGCGTCGAGCGGCGTGTTGCGGCAGACCCAGAGCGAGGGCGGGAGCTTCTTGGTTTTGGGCAGGTGGAAGGCACCGGTATTCAGCAGCACGAGCCGCGCGATGCGTTCCGGGTGCCGCGTGGCGTAGGTCATGCCAATCATCCCGCCCCAGTCGTGCAGCACGAGCGTGAACTTCGGCGGCAGCTTCAGGTGTTCGATGAGCGCTTCGAGGTCGCGCACGCGGCGTTCGAGCGTGAATTCGTAGTGTGCGTCATCGGGCTTGTCGGAGAAGCCGCAGCCGATGTGGTCGGGCGCGATGACGCGGCACTGCCTGCGCAAGCCGAGCACGAGTTTGCGATAGTAGAAAGACCACGTCGGATTCCCGTGCAGCATCACGACCGCCTCGCCGCTGCCCTCGTCGAGGTAGTGCATGGCAATGCCGTCGCGGTCGAGCGTGTGGCCGACAAAGGGGTAGTGTTCGCGGCGGAAGTTCACGGGGCGGGAGGAGTAGTTGGGGTGTGGCTCATGTTCACCATTCGAGTCCCATCATCAAACAGGTTAAGCCGCTGCCGATGCCGAGGAAGGCGGTGCGCTGGCCGGGTTTCAAGACGCCCCGTTCGGCAGCGATGGCGGCGGTCACGGGCAGCGCTGCGGTGCCCATGTTGCCGAGGTAGCGGAACGTCGTGTAGTCCTTTTCACGCGGCACGCCGATGGATTTTAGAATCGCATCCTGATGCCCGCTGCCGACTTGGTGGCAAATCACTCGGTCTACATCCGTTGCATTCCAGTTCATCGCGTCGAGGAAGCGACTCCAAGTCTGCTGGCCCAGCGCGACGCCGTTCTTCAACACTGCGACGGAGTCGGTGACCATGAACTGTTCGTGCAAGCCTTCAGCGTTGGGCTTGATGCCCCAACGACAAAGATGGTGAAACTCTGGCGCGACTTCGGACACCGCGCCTAGCAGACGATGCGTCCGCAAGTTCGGGAAGGAACCATCCGTGAGCAGCACCGCGATCGCGCCGGAGCCGCCGGTGAACGTGGCGAGCGCGGGGGCGAACTCGTCCATGCCGCCGGTGCCATTGAGCATCCGCACGAGGGCAATCTCGTTAATCTCCCGCGCGCTTTCGCACGAGACGACGAGGCCGGCTCGAATTTGGTTTAGCTCAATGCGGTTGGCGACTTCAATCATCCCGTTGAGCACGCCGAGGCAGGCGTTGCTCAGGTCATACACCCACGCGCCGCCGCGTAGGCCGATCCCGTCCGCGACCGCGCAGGCGGTGGCCGGCTCGAAGTTTTCGCGGCACACGCCGCAGTAGAGGAGCATCCCGAGGTCGCTCGCGCTGAGGCCCGCCTTCGCCAACGCCTTGCGCGCGGCGGCTGTCGCGCCTTGCGAAAGCGGCGTGTTAGGCTGCCACCAGCGGCGCTCCGTGATGCCGGTCCAGACTTCGAGTTGGCCGGGTTGGAGATTCAGGCGCGAGTAAGCGGGTGCGAGGCGTTCCTCCAGTTCAGCCGTGGTGACCACGACCGGTCCCAGCTCGTAGCCGAGTGCGGAGACGAACACGCGTTGGTATTTGGGCATCATGTTACGCGGAGACGGAGGGAGACACGGATTGCACGGATTGGCACTGATTGAAAACCGGCTGAAAACACGTCGCGCCGAGTGCGCTGCTTCCATCCGTGAAAACCCGTGCAATCCGTGTCCAAAAAAATGCCTCTCGTAAGCGTCTTCATTCGCTCACCCCGCGCACGACGAAGTTCTTCATCCCATAAATCACGCGGCCATCCACGCACAGGAAGCCCTCGCCCGTCAGCGTGCGCGTCGCGTCGTCTACGGCGGTCACAACGGCCTCGACGGTCACGAGCACGTCGCGCGGGATGACCTGGCCGCGATAGGTCCACTCGTGCTGCGTGTTGGTTGCGACTGCTTCCCAGCGCGTGCCGGGAGCGTGGCCCCAGCGCTGGACGGCGGCGAACTTGAGCAGTTGCAGGAACGACTCCAGACCGAGCGAGCCGGGCACGACGGGGTCTTGGTAGAAGTGCGCCTGGAAGAACCACTCGTCGGCGTTCACGCGCTTCGTGCCACGGATGAAGCCGAGTCCCTTCGGCCCGCCATCGGCGACGAACACGGTGATGTCGTCCACCATCCGCAGCATCGTGTCGGCGAATGGCGCGGTGGTCGGATACCGCAGTGCCTTCGCGCGCGCCAGTTCAGCGGCGCTTGGCTGATACAGCTTCGCGCCCTTGATGCCTTCCTGTTTTTCAAGAGCGGCCTTCGGGAAGAAGCCGAAGTAGGTATCGCCGCGATAAATCTTCTCCGCACCCGCCCACACCTCGAACTCGAACCACTGGATGATCATCCCCGCCGAACTGGAGAGCCGCGTGTTCTTGATGCGTGTGGTGAGCGTGCCGACGCCCGGCCGCACGGGCGCGAACTGCGTGCCGGTGCCGCCGAGGTTGCGGTAGGAGAGGTCATCGCTGCTCGTGAGCGCGGAGCCGAGGTAGCCGGAGAGCCAGCCGCAGGGTTGCAACGCGATTTCCAGCAGGATGGCGAACGGCATGTCGCCCTGGCGGTTCGCGGCGAAATACCACTCGCCCGGCGGCACATCGTAATCCGCCGCCACCTCGCCGCCCGCGACCATCTTGAACGCCTCGCACCCGCGAATCTCCGTGACACGGTCGAGGAACTGATACGGCGCACGCGGCAGCCGCGCGATGCGACGCGACGCACCCGCGTCGAAAATGCGGTAAGGCTTGCCGAAGGCGTCGGAGGGATTGCCGCTGGAGAATGCCGTGATGCGCTCCGGGCCGTAGAGAGCGGACTTCGTAGCCGCCGACGTGAGGAGGTGGACTGGTTGAAGCTCGTCACGTTCTCCCTCACCCCGGCCCGCGCCCGCTGGGAGAGGGAGCGACGCACCCCGCGCTGGGCCAGAGCCGAGCGCGTTGGAACTGCGAGACGCGATCGTGGCTGGCCCCTCTCCCAGCGGGAGAGGGTTAAGGTGAGGGAGGACGGCGCGAACCGACATAGCCCCGCTCTGCCCCCGCGCCACCGCCCAGTTCGCCCGCAACTCCTCTCGCGTCACGCCCGTGTAGCGCAGGCTCATGTTGCTGATTTCCACGATGGCTTTCCCATCCGCATACATCAGCGCGTCCGCGATGACATACGGCTCCGGCCCGTAGCCGATTTCCCGAATCTCAATCTCGTAAGTCACCCGCTTCGTCGTCTCCAGCACCTGCCCGCGACACTTGAGCTGGCCCACGACGCCCGGCACCGGCTCCAGCGCCACGCCCGTCCGCGCCTCGACCACCCAGCCCAGCCGCAGCAGATGCACGCGCAACGTGTGCAGGCAGCACTCATACATCAACGTGCCCGGCATCACGCGGTCGTCCACGAAATGGCAGGTGATGAACCAGTCGTCGGGATGAATGTCCGCCTCGCCGCGAATCAGCCCGAGGCCGAACCGCCCGCCGCTCGGTTCCAGCGTTTCAATGCGATGCACCAGCCGCATCCGCCCGCCGGGCAGCGTCACGGGCTTTGCGAGCTTCAGCCCGGCGAACTTCTCTCCGAAGCATTTGACCAAGTCGCCTTCGCGCAACGCATCGAGTTGCTCCGCCGAATACGACTCGACCGCCATCGGCACGAAGTCTTCCCATTCGGCGGGACGCTTGCCGGGCTGCGGCTTGAGTTGCAGCGCGGTGCGGACGACGCCCTTGCCCGCCGCCAGATCCTGCGGCGTGAAAAAGCCCGCGCAGCCCTCGGTCATCGTGAGCAGCGGTTGGCCGTTGACGGTGGACTCGAAGTTGAACTTGAAAAGCCACACGCCGCTCTGCTGGAAAAAACGCTCGATGCGGATGTCGTAGCGAATCACCTCGCCCGGGCCCGGCAGGCTGCGATGGAAACAAACCTTTGCGTCGAGCAGCCGATACATCGCCAGCCCGCGCGTCTCGAAATCAATGCCTAGGAAGCCGGAGAGAAACAGGTCGGCCTGCCCGGCCTCGACCGCGATGCACGTCGGGATGCGTCCGCAGTCGAGATACCAAGCGCCCGCCTTGATGTCGTGTTCGGTCACGACGCGCCCGTGCGTCATCGAGCGCGGCTCGCCCTCGATGGCCGTGATGCGGTCCACGAGCTGGAGCGGTGCGTCGGGCAGGCGCACGCGCGTCGGGAAGGAATCCGCCTCGGCGAACGTCGTGCCCAGTGCGTTGCCAATCTTCCCGATGGCGAACTCGAAGCACTGCTCCCGCGTGAGTGAGCGGGGGACGGTGGCGGGTGGCTGAGGAGCGCCGAGCATTGCTCGGCCAGAATTGCCACCGCCGGTGCCGAGCGATGCTCGGCGCTCCACGTCGCCTTTCCCCTCACCCCGGC
>SXTU01000271.1 GCA_005791875.1 Verrucomicrobiales bacterium | reverse complement strand
CTCGCCGAGCTGGCGGAGGATGTCGGCGGCGCTGGGCACGGTCTTGCCTTGCGTGAGGCTCTCGTTGTCCACGGTGAAGTTCAGGTAGGCGAGGCACATCTCGTCCGTGGTCTGCTCGCCCCAGCGGATGTGCTTGGGCGGGGAGTTCGGGTTGCGCGGGTTCTTGTCGGAGTTGTCGTAGCGGGCTTCGAGCGTGACCTTCGATCCGCGCGGGAGCTTCACCGGGGCTTGGAAGAAGTAGCTCATCTGCCAGTTGAAATCCCACTCCGGCACATGGACGAGCGGGAGTTGCGTCCCATCGGGCAGCGTGGCGAAGACTTTCATCTCGCGGCCCAGCAGGTGCATGTGCGGCATGACGCTGCGCAGCGTCACGTCCGAGGGCACGGGCATGGAGGAGGTGACGCGGTAGTTGTCGTCGCCAGCGGGTATGCTGATGCGGCTGGTTAGCGGAAAGAGCCGGGCGCGCTTGTCCACGGGGCCTTTGGCGAAGTAGAGACCGATCTTCGTGCGGTCGGTCTCGGCCTTGCCGTTCAGGTTGTAGTGGACCTGGATGACGATGTCGGAGTTCTTCGGCACGTTCACGCCGATGCCGTCGGGCGAGCGGCGCGCGACGTTGCCGGGTGCCCAGCCGCCGATTTGTCCCGCACTCGGAAAGCCCACGCCGCCGCCGCTGCGATAGCCGGGGCCAGGGTCTTTGGCGTCCAGCTCGCGGGCCTTGCCGGAAACGTCGAGGTGGACGAGGACGTGATGCACGACGCGGCGGTTGCCGGGACGAATCTCGACGGCGGAAAGCCACTTGTCCTCGGTGAAGCCGGTGGGGATGACGAAGTTGCGGTAAATGTCGCGGCCCTCGGCGGGGACGGTGTAAGTCTCCGGCATTTCGATGACGAGGTCGGGTTCGCCGTTGCGCCAGCCGTCGGGGAACTTGGGCATCGCGGGGAGGTCAGCGGGTCTGCCTTCCTTCGCGCCTTCGGCGGCCCATTGCTTGATGAGGCCAATCTGGTCGTCGGTCAGGCGGCATTCGTCCACGTAAGCCGGGCCGGGCGCGGCCTTCCACGGCGGCATGACGCGCTTCTCGACGACGCTGGCGATGGTCTTGGCACGCTTGACGGCGTCGGCGTAACTCGTGAGCGTGAAGGGAGCGACCTCCCCGGTGCGGTGGCACGAGGCGCAGTTGGCGAAGAGAATCGGGGCGACGTCCTTCGTGAAGGTCAGCGTGTTCGCGGGGCGCGGGGCGTAGGCCAACGGCTTCGGGTTTTGAGTTTTGGGTTCCGGGTTGGAGGCGGCGCGCGGTGCGGCGAGGGCAACGAGCACGACGGCGCAGGTGAGTCCGAGCAGGAGGCGTGGGTTCATGGTGACTTCTTGGTTTCTGAAATGGTTTGGATGTGGCAGCCGATGACTTCGGTGACGGACTGCGAAACGGGCTTGCCCGCGAGCACGGCATCAAGCGCGACGCGCAGGTCGTGCTGAGTGACGGTCTGGCGGCGCTGGCCGTAGTCAGCGTAAAGGTTGTTGATGCGGCCACGATAGAGCGTCTTGTCGTTGGAGCCGAGGAGGAAGGCTTGTGGCGTCTTCGTCGCACCGAGCGACTTCACCAGCGCATGCTGCGAGTCAAGCAGCACGGGGCATTGGATGCCGAAGTCCTTCGCGTGCTTGCGGGCGTCGGCAGCGGTCAGTTCACGGTCAACGTGCGCGAGAAAAAAGGCGACGCCTTTCGCCGTGTAGTCGGCGACGAGGCGGTTGATTTCCGGTGCGTAGGCGTTGGCGATGGGACAGTCGGGCAGCGTGAAGATGATGACGGTGGCTCTGCGGGAGTTGGCCTTGAGCGGGTCGTGGAGCTTGCCTTCCACATCCACAACCTTGGACGGCGAGGCGGCGAAGCCGCTCGTGGCAAACGCAACGAACATGACGGTCAGCAACCTGAGCACAAAGCGTATCTCCCTCTCCCCCACTGGGGGAGAGGGCTGGGGTGAGGGTGTGGAACGCAACAAAAGTAGAGCCGGCTTGAAATCAGGAAGGGTGTTCGAAACGCTTCGTGAATCCGCACGGTTGTGACACCCCTCCGCCCGCCCCCTCACCCTGCCCTCTCCCCCGATGGGGGAGAGGGAAAAGGCATCAATCATTTGGTCGTCAGCGGTGCTCACTTGTTCAAATCCTTCGGCTCGCCCTTGTGTGCGGGCACTCCGAACAATCCCGGCCCTTTCATCGGCGGCATCCCCTTGGGCCCTGGCGGTCCTTGCTGGCGGTAGCGTTCGCGCATCTCCTTGTTCACGCGCGCAAACTCCTCGCGCTGCTCGGGCTGAAGCTCGGCGGCGATTTCCTCGTGCGAGAGGCGAATGACCTGGAACGTGCGTCCGGCCATCTCCGTGCGCAGCTCCCACATCTCGCGCCCGGTGCGCTGCAGGATGGGCCGGATTTTCTCCGCCTGCTCAGGCGTGAGGCGCAAGCGGCGTTGGTATTCCTGAAGCAGGCTTTGCGACATCCGCTCCGGGTTGGTGCGGCCCTCGATGACGCGCTTGACGACCTTGAGCGTGATGACCGTGCCGGTCGCCGCTCCGAGCAGAAACAGCGCGACCAGCGCGAGAACCACTTTCCAATGTCGGAGCCAGCTCATTCCTCGAAGATGGGGTCAAAGGTCGCGTCGGCCACGGTGTATTGCTGCGTCCAGCCGGGCGTGGCCACGTCGTAGCTTACGAACACCACGGCGACCATCAGCGCACCTGCGAAGACAAGGCTGCGCAGGGAAAACACTTCCAACACATCCCATGGGGACGGTGCGGGCGACTCTCCCGCCGACCAACGCGCCGCAACGCGCGTGGCGAAGCCAAACGGCGAGGGTTCTTCGGCGGGCTTCGGTGCCTGCCGCGCGAGCCGCGCAAGTTTCTGCCAGTTGTCTTTCGGTTCACTCATGGCGTTTCTCAAGTTGCTCAAGCTGCTTCCGCAATTTCCGCCGCGCACGGAACGCACGGACTTTCACCAAGGTTTGGCTCCAGCCCGTCTGCGCGGCGATTTCTGCAACTGAACGTTCTTCCAAGTCCAATAGCCGGATGACGAGCTGGTCCTCGGCGTTGAGCGTTTGCATCAGCTTGCCGATGAGTTCGCCCGCGTCCGCCGCGTGGGACGGATGCGGCTCTTGTTCGTTGTGGAGGATGGCGTCGAGCACTTGGGCCTCACCCTCGGACAAATCCGCCCAGCGCCACTCAGGGCGGCGCTTCTGCGCGCGGAGCCGGTCAATGCAGGTGCTCACGGCGATGCGCGAGACCCAGTGTGCGAACGGCACCTCGCCCCGATACTGCGCGGCGTTGGCGAACACTTTCATAAAAATTTCCTGCGCCAAATCTTCTTCGTCGAGCGCCCGGGGCAGGTGTGCCCGGACGATCTTGATGACGAGCGGATACAGATGCTCGACCAGCGCGCGGGCGGCGTCCTCATCACGCTCGCGCACGCGCGCCAGGCACACCGCGACATCCAAGCCGGGCTGCTCACCCATAAAACGGTCGGACACGGAACCAGCACAGGACTGGTGACGCGCGGGAGCGTAAGCGGTTACGCGTGCGATGATGAAGGAGGAAATACTCCCTCACTTCGCCATGCTCACGCCCAATTCGCGCACCACGAAGCCGAGCTTGTCCGCCGCTTCCTCGATGAGCTTCGCCGTGGGCTTGCCTGCGCCGTGGCCGGCCTTTGTCTCGATGCGGATGAGCACCGGCGGTCCGATGCGGCTCTGCGTCTCCTGCAAGCGCGCCGCGAACTTGAAGCTGTGCGCCGGGACGACGCGGTCATCGTGGTCGGCGGTGGTGACAAGCGTCGCGGGGTAGCGCACGCCGGGCTTGAGGTTGTGGTAGGGCGAGTAGGCGAAGAGCGCGGGGAACTCGTCCTTGTTGTCCGCGCTGCCGTAGTCGCTCGTCCACGCCCAGCCGATGGTGAACTTGTGGAAGCGCAGCATGTCCATTACGCCCACCGCTGGCAGGCACGCGCCGAAGAGGTCGGGCCGCTGCGTCATGCACGCGCCGACGAGCAGACCCCCGTTGCTGCCGCCCGCGATGGCCAGCTTGTCCGGCCGCGTGTAGCGCTTCGCGATGAGCCACTCCGCCGCGCCGATGAAGTCGTTGAACACATTCTGCTTCTTGAGCTTCGTGCCGGCCTGGTGCCACTCCTCGCCGTATTCGCCCCCGCCGCGCAAGTTCGCCACGGCATACACGCCGCCCAGTTCCAGCCACACCGCCATGCTCACGCTGAAGCCCGGCGTCTGCGGGATGTTGAAGCCGCCATAGCCGTAGAGATACGTCGGGTTCGCGCCGTCCAGCTTCAAGCCCTTCTTGTGCGTGAGGAACATCGGGATGCGCGTGCCGTCCTTGCTATTGAAGAAGACCTGCTTCGTCTCGAAGCGCGCGGAGTCGAAGTCCACCTTCGGCGCGCGGAAGACGCTGCTCGCGCCGCTGGTCACGTCGTAGCGGTAAATCGTCACGGGCGTCGTGAAGCTGGTGAACGAGTAAAAAGTCTCCGTGTCATTGCGCTTGCCGCCGAAGCCGCCCGCGCTGCCGAGCCCGGGCAAGGCCACTTCGCCGAGCGGCTTGCCCTCACGGCTGAACAGCTTCACGGCGCTGCGAGCGTCCTTGAGGTAAGTGCAAAGGAACTTCTCGCCGAACAAGTTCACGCCCTTGAGCGTGTCGGCGGCTTGCGGGATGACTTCCTTCCACTGCGCGCGGTCGGGCTGCGCGGTATCTATCGCGATGACGCGGCCGCGCGGGGCCTTCAGGTCCGTGTAAAACCAGAACACGCCACCGTCGTTGTCCACGAAGCTGTAGTCCGCGTCGTAGTCGTCGAGCAGCTTCACCACCGGCGCGTCGGGTCGCGTGAGATCGCGGTAGTAGATACGATTGCGCGGGTCCGTGCCCTGCCAGATGGAGATGATGAGGAACCGCCCGTCGTCCGAGACCTGCCCGCCGAAGCCCCAGTCCGGCTGGTCGCGGCGTTCGTAGATGAGCGTGTCGTCGCCCTGTGCCGTGCCGATCTTGTGGTAGTAGAGCTTCTGGAACTTGTTCACGCCCTTGAGCGCATCGCCGGCCTTCGGCGCGTCGTAACGCGAGTAGAAGAATCCCTTGCCGTCCTTGGTCCAGCTCGCGCCAGAGAACTTCACCCACTTGAGATGATCGCTGAGGTCGGCGCCCGTGCGCACATCGCGCACCTTCCACTCGTTCCAGTCCGAGCCGCTCGCCGAGAGGCCGTAAGCCATCAGGTTCCCATCCTCGCTGATGCGGTAGCCGGAGAGCGCCACCGTGCCGTCCGAGGAAAGCTTGTTCGGGTCCAACAACACGCGTGGCGTCGCCTCCAGCGAATCCGCCACGTAAAGCACGGACTGGTTCTGTAGCCCGTCGTTCTTCGAGTAGAAGTAGCGCCCGCCCTGCTTGAACGGGATGCCATAGCGCTCGAAGTTCCAGAGCTTCGTGAGCCGCTCCTTGAGCTGTGCGCGTTCGGGAATCTGGTCGAGGTAGTGGTAAGTCACCTTGTTCTGCGCGACCACCCACGCCTTCGTCTCCGCCGCGTTGTCATCCTCCAGCCAGCGATACGGGTCCGGGACCTTCGTGCCGTGGTAATCGTCCACGATGTCCTGCTTTACGGTTTCGGGATAGCCAAGGCGGGTGGTCATCATGCGTGTGGGCTTGGGGGAACTGGTCTCGGGCGCGGCGCAACTAAGCAAACAAACAGCAGCGACCGCGACCCCGGCGAGTTGGAGGAACTGGACATTCATGCGTGCGCGGAGAGTGCCGGAAACGCGCGG
>SXTU01000270.1 GCA_005791875.1 Verrucomicrobiales bacterium | reverse complement strand
TCTCGATGCAGACCATCCGTCGTGGCGGGGCTTTGGTGGCATCGGCGCCGAACGCCGGGCGCATGGCATCGAGGAACGGCAGCGTGAGGGCGATGCCCGTGCCACGCAGGAAGGTGCGGCGGGACAGCGGTGCGCGGATGGCGGTGAAGGGGGAGTTCATGTGGGCGAGCTTCAGATTTCCAGCGTGGTCTGACGCTCTGGAAGGCATCCGCTTCACATGGGCCGAGGAACGCGGCTTATCAACGCAGAGACGCAGAGGACGCTGAGAATCGCAGAGCTGGAATCATAGCCGCTGCAAATCTCCGGCTCACTCCTTTGCGTTCCTCCGCGTTCTCTGCGCCTCTGCGTTCCACTGGTCACTCAAGGCTTCTTCGCGAACTGCGCCTCAGCAGCTTTCTTGAAAGCGCCTTGCGCCTTGCTGCCTTCGCCGGGGAAGCCGGAGTGCTGCACGAGCCAGACGAAGACGAGGCCGCGCGCGGGGTCGATGCTCATGTTTGTGGCCAGCGCGCCGCCGTGGCCGAAGGTCGCGCCGGCGGACCAGCCGAGGCCGTAGTTTTCCTTCAGGCTCGCGGGCGTCTGGCGGCTGGTCATTTCCTTCACGGCTTTCGCGGAGAGGTAGCGCTTGCCGTTCAGCTCGCCGCCGTTGAGCACCATCTGGCAGAACTTCGCGACATCGCCGGCGGTGGCGAAGAGGCCGCCGGCAGGCATCGGATAACGGCCCGGGCCGTCGAGCGGGTAGCGGAGCTGGCTGATGCTGTTCGTCTCCAGGCCGGTCTTGGCGGCGTTGGGCTTGTGCGGGGTGGCGAGGCGTTTGAGCTGCTCGGCGGTGGGCCAGAAGGTCGTGTCCTTCATGCCGAGGGGCTTGAAGAGGCGGGCGTCCATGAAGGCCTCGTAGCTCTGGCCGGTGATGACTTCAATGAGCCGGGCGGCGGTGTTGATGCCGGCGTTCGAGTAAGTGTATTTCGTGCCCGGCTCGAAGGTGAGCGGGGTCTTGGCGTAGCTCGCCACGGCGTCGCGCAACGGGAGGGCGTCGAGCGTGGGCTGCTCGACGGCGGACTTGAAGGGCAGGCCGCTGGTGTGGCTGAGGATTTCGCGGACGGTGATGGGATGGGCGTGAGCTTTGAGATTCGGCGTGCCGTCGGCGTTCTTGCCGGCGTCGAGCTTCTGTCCCGTGAACTCGGGCAGGTATTTCTCCACGGCGTCGTCGAGGTTTAGCTTGCCCTCGTCCACGAGCATCATCACGGCGGTGCCGGTGATGGGCTTGGACTGCGAGGCTATCCAAAAGACCGCGTCGGTCTTCATCACGCGCTGCGTGGCGCGGTTTGCGAAGCCCACGGCCTCGACGGCGAGCACTTTGTCCTTTGACGCGACGAGGGCGACGGCCCCAGCGAGCTCCTCCTTCTCGACGAAGGGTTTTAACGCGTCAACGATGGGCGAGGCGGCGCTGGCGGGCCGCAGCGCGGCGACGAGCAGCAGGGTAAGAACGAGGGCGGTGCGGAGCGAAGTGCTGGGGTTCATGTGAGATCGTTGGGCGCGAAACGGTCATGGCAAGCCTTTGGGGCGGCGCGGCGCGGGGGCTGATGGGACGGCTGCGGCTGGTGCGGTGCGGACGACTTTTTTGCCAGCGAGTTCGCCGTAGAGGTCGCGATAGTCCCCGAGCATCGTGGTCATCCCATAGAACTGCTCGGCGCGCTTGCGTCCGGCGACGCCCATCTTCACGCAGGTCTCGGGGTTCGAGAGAATGCCGATGAGCGCGTGGGCGGTCTCGGCGGGGGACATGATCTTGGTCAGGCGGCCGGCCCGGCCGAGCGCGCGGTCCGGCTGGGTGCGGCCAAACATCAGCTCGCGGCACGCGCCGACATCGCTGCACACGTTGGGCTTGCCGGCGGCCATGCCTTCGAGGACGCCGAGCGGCAAGCCCTCGCTGATGCTGGTGAGCACCAGCACGTCCATGCGCGGGAGCTCTTCCATGATCTTGCTCATGCCGAGGAAGTGCACTTTGTCCTCGATGTGCAGGAATTTCACGATCTTGGAGCACTCGTCGAAGTAGGTCGGGTCCTCGGCGTAAGGCCCGGCGATGAGAAATTCCACCTCGGGCATGCGCTCGCACACGATACGCGCGGCGCGGAGCAGGGTTTTTACGTCCTTGATGGGCACCACGCGGCCGATGAAGCCGACGTATTTCTTCTCCGGGCTCGTCTGCCAGCGCGTCATCTGCTGCTGGTAGATGGCGTCGAAGCGGGTCGGCTCGATGCCGTTGGGGATGATGGAAATCTTCCGCTCGTCCGCGCCGAACTCAACCTCGGTCGCGGCATTGCCGGAGTAGAGCGTGATGATTTTCTCGGCCTGATCGTAGGCGACCTTGCCGAGGAACATGAAGAGGTTGATCCACATCTGCTTCAGCTTGCCGAGGCCTTCGCTGAAGTTGATCTGGAAACGGTCCGGCTCGTAAATCCAGTCCGCCTGGCTGATCTCGGCGATGCGTTCCTTGGTGTAGATGCCGTGCTCCGTCAGCAGGAACGGCGCGTGCCGACGACGCGCGGTGATCGCGCCGATGAAGCCCGCGTAGCCCGCCGAGACGCTGTGATACACGCCCGCGGGCGGCACGAGGTCGCGGGCCTTCCAGAGGTTCCAGAGCGGCAGGTGCAGGAAGCGCGCGGTCCAGAAGAAGTCGATGAACGACTCGTCCGGGCAGAACTCCTCGTAGCCTGCGACGAGGATTTTCCAAGGCTCGCGGTCGCGCAGGAAGTTCCCGAAGCGGAAGCGCTGCTCGACTTCCTGCAAGCCCTCGAGCGCGCCCCAGAAGCACGCCATGCGCTCGGCGTCGGTCTTGGCGAGGTAGAATTTCCCCAGCAGGTCGTAGAGCGCGATGCGCAGCCCGGCGGGAATGCGACGGCGCTTCTGCTCGCGCTTGGACAGCTCGTTGTGGAGATAGACCTCCTTCAGCGTGATGACGTTTTCCGGCAGCTTGTAGTGGCGCTTGGCGTTCGGCTCGTGCTTCGCGCCGATGTAGAAGAGCGAGAACTTCAGCTCCGGCAGGCCCGTGATGATCTGGTGGACCCACGACGACACGCCGCCGAGAACGTAGGGATACGTGCCCTCGAGGAAGAGCGTGACGTCGGCGACGGGTTCGGAATTTTGGGTTGGTTGCATCAGCCAGCTGCGCTTCCCCTCCTGCTCGCAATCTTGATCCTAATCCTGCTCCTCCCCACCGCGTCCCCGAAGAGAGCAGGATTAAGATTAGGAGCAGGAGACGGCGGTTGCATTCTTCACCCTTTCGCCGGTTGCAGCCAAAACTCCACCGGCCCGCGCAGCACGCCTGCGGCGGCACCGTCGGCGTCGAGCTTCCTCAACGTCGTGGACAGCAGTTCCCAGTCGCGCTCGATGAAGGCGATCTCCGCCTCCCAGGGGCCGAGCACTTCCGCCTGCCAGCCTTTCTTGCGCAGGAACTGGATGCACGCACGCGCCTTGTCGAGTTGGCCGGACTTGAGCGCGCACTTCACCAGCAGGAAGCGCACGGAGGTGTTATCCGGAGCGCTGCGTGCGGCCTCCTCCAGCAGCTCGATTGCGCGGCCGAGGTAGATCGTCTGCGTCCCGTCCGTGGCAAGGCCGAGATAGACCAGCTCGTGATACTGCTCGGCGAGCAGCAGCAGCTTGTTCAAGTGGCGCGGGGGCGTGGCGAGTTCAGCTTCGAGTGTCGTCACGCGGCCTTCGAGGCTGGCGATGATGTGGTTGAACTGCGTCTGTGCGAGCAGGCGGACTTGCTGGTCGCTGTCCTGGATCGCCTTTTGCAGCAGCGGCAGCGCCTTCTTCGGCTCGACCGCTCGCAACGCGAGGATGGCGCTGCGGCGGGCGACGTTGTCCTTGCCGTTGAGAATCTCGGCGACCGAGCGCGGCTCCTCGGCTTCGTCCAGCTCGTGGCGCGCGAGGGTGAGATACTGAGTGGTGCCGAGGATGTATTTGCTCTCGATGTTCCGCGCCGGCTTCATGAGGAGCAGCAGCCTGTAGCCGACGAGGAAGAGCGGCCCGATGACCGGCAGCGGCAGAGCGAAGCCGATGACCAGCGCGGCAAAGGTCCAGTTCAACCGCCGGTATTCTTCCGGGAAAACCTGCCGCAGCGCTGGCACAGCGCAGAGGAGCGCGACGAAGTGAAAGCCCAGCACGGTGAAGGCGCTCGGCTCGCTGGACAGCAGCGCCCTTGCTGAAAGAATTTCCAAAACGATCGCAGCAAGTGCGCCGGGAAATGCGGCGAGGCTCAGGGCGTGGCTGGTAGATGCGTCGCCCTTGCCCGGCATCGGAGCGACGGGTTGTGTCGGGGCGGCTTTGCGCTTAACGGCCATGGCGTGTGCTGCGTGCAGCGCGTTGCGTGTTCCGAGTGGTGTCCGGACGCGTCACGTAACACGCAACACGCAACACCCAATACGGAGCCACCGTCCGCCTCCTCACCTCGGCGGCTACCGGAGCAGAAATCATTTCCTCCTCACGCGACATGCCGGGTGAGGTCGGCCCAGAGCTGGTCCATGCTGGTCACGGTGTCGAGGTTGACGACGTGCGCCAGGAGGTGCCCGCCGAGTTCGGGGTCCTTGCGGCACGCGGCGAGGATGCGGTCGGCGAAGATGCCCACGCCGCGCTCGCCGCAGAGCGGGAGCAGCACGGCGAGGTGCGGAATGGGCAGGCCGATGGCCGCCGGGAAGTCGCCGCCGCGAATGTTCGCCATGATGAGCGCCTCGACCTGCGCTTGCTTCGCCTTGGGCTGACGCGCCGCTGCGAAGAGGACGACCGCCGAGGGCAGGCTGTGCTGCTGCCATGAGTCGAACGCGAACTGGACGTTCGTGCGGAAGAACTGCTCGGTGAAGACGCGCTGGCCTTCGACGCCTGCGACGGCCCGGCTCGTCGTGTCCGCCTGCGCCTCGACCTCCGCCACGCGCGACGCCCAGCGGCAGATGAGCGCGACGAGATTGACAGACTTCTTCGTGAGCGAGATGAAAGGCATGCCCGTGACGATGAGCACCGCGAGCGGCTGGTCGCGCGAGTCGAGCAGCGGCACAGCCATCAGGTAATCGCGCTGCTCGGCCACCGCGCGCTGCCAGAACTCCGGGATGGTCACGGCGGACTTGCTCTTGATCGCGAGTCCGGCCATCTCGACATCCTTGAGCGCGATCCGTTCGCCCAGCGACCGTGCGCTGCCGAGCAGGCCCTTGCGCACGAGCGTCTGGCCGTTGTCGGAGAGCTTGTAAATGGCGGCGTCGCTCACGCGGGCCTGGCGGTTGAGCAGCAGCAGAATGTCCTGCCAAAGCTCGTCGCCCTCGCTGTCGAAGAGGCGGCGGATCTCCGCGTCGAGCGTGGACAACTCGGCGTCGCGCGTGGCGAGCAGACGCTCCAGCTCGGCCTTGGCCTCGCGCAGGAGGAAGAGATCGGTGTCGAGACGCTTGAGGCGCTCGGCAGTGCGCTCGGCCTGCGCGTTGACGAGAATTTCGCGTGACTTGAAGCTACGCTGGATTTGCCCGCAGATGCCGCCGGCCGCGAGCATCGCTGCGAAGAGGTAGCCGTGATGGCTCAGCAGCACGCCGAGGAACACGTCGAGCTGCCGGGTCTGAAGCTCGGGCCGTCCGCCCTGACGACCATCGAGCACGACGACGGCGATTTGATTGGGACGCTGCTCGACGAGGCTGCGCGTCTGCGCCGCAGAGTTGGGCGAGTGGACTTCCGCCTGCTGGAAGAAGCCGAACGTGACCACGAGGATCGCCACGCCCGCGCCCGCCATGCCCGACGCGAAGCCGTAACGGCAGCCCATGAGGATCGGCAGCAGCAGCCACGGCGTCGGGTGCAGATGCGTCCAGCCGATGTCGCGCGAGGCGAAGAAACCGTTCACCACGAGCAAGAGGCCGGCGAGGACCGCGAGGTCGAGCCAGCCGTGCTTGGGCGCGAGTTTGTTCAGGAAGTCCATCGGGACGCGGCTCGGCGAAGGCGTTTCATCGGTCGCCGCGTCGGCGGATTTGCTCCACGTCTGGCTCGTAGTTGCCGCGACTGGAGCGGGCCGGGCGGGGGGCGTAACCGGGTTGCACCGCGTTGCCTGTCCTCGGGTCCAAGCCGGGTTCTACGTAGCGGATATTGCCGGCGTAGCCGCGTGCGCGGCCGCTGCGCTTGCTGGTGCCGGACATCTGCTGAATCAGGCTGTCCATCGCATCCTGCGCCGTGCGGCTGAGGCTGCCGAAGTATTGGGTCATCTTCGTGCTCGTGCCCTGCCAGGCGGTCGAGCCGTCCGCCGCGTCCACGAGACGCATCGTGATGCTCACGATGGGAGAGCCGTCGAGGTCGCTCTTGTAGCGATACTCGGTGACGGTGCCGAGCAGGACGTGGGTGCATTGGAGCGAGCGGGCCAGCTCGACGATTTGCGCGGCCTTGCCCTCCTCCGCGAGAGCGCGGCTGCGGTTGAGGCCGTCCTCGGTCTGCGCGAGCGGGACGCCGTGGGCGAGAAGCGAGGTCGCAGCCAGCTCGGTGACTGCGCGCCCGGCGGTCTCGTCGGGCGTGGCGTTGTGCATCGGGGCGAGGAAAACGCGGCCGACGCCGCCCATCGGCGCGCGGCTGCCGCCCTGCCGGACTTCGGAGGAAGCGCAGCCCGAGAGCACAACGGCAAGGAGCGGGGCGAAGAGGAATCCGAGCCGGTTTTGGAGCATAAAAATCGGGCGGAGCTTTTCGGAGCACCCGGGAAATTGCAAGCGAACGCTTGGCGGGAGTTGCCCTCCGCCGCGCCGTCTCGCTACGCTCTTCGCACGATGGCTCACGAATCCGCCGCCGCCACACCCGCTTCACTCGGCTACCGCATGCCCGCCGAGTGGGCACCGCACGTGTCCACCTGGCTCACCTGGCCACGCCCCGAGGGTATCAGCTTCCCAGATAAATACGATACCGTGCCGGACGTTTACGCCGAGTTCATCCGCCACCTCGTCACGGTCGAGGAGGTGAACATCACCGTGTGGAATGCCGAGAAGGAGGCGTGGGTGCGCGGCCTCCTCACCGACCGCAAGGTGCCCCTCGATCGCGTGCGCTTCCACCACTTTCCGGCCTACGAGCCGTGGTGCCGTGACCACGGGCCGATTTTCCTCACGCGTGAGCACGACGGGGAACACGAACGCGCCATCGTGGACTGGGGTTACAACGCCTGGGGAAACAAGTATCCGCCCTACGACCTCGATGATGCCATCCCGCAACACGTCGCCAAGCTGCGCGGCCTCCCGCTCTTCTCGCCCGGCATCGTGATGGAAGGCGGCTCCATCGAAGTGAACGGCTGCGGCACTTTGCTCACGACTGAGGCTTGCCTGCTCAACCCGAACCGCAACCCGCATCTCACGAAGGCGCAAATCGAGCAGCACCTCAAAGACTACCTCAGCGTCACGCACATCCTCTGGCTCGGCGATGGCATCGTGGGCGACGACACCGACGGCCACATTGACGACCTCACGCGCTTCGTCAGCCCCACGACCGTCGTGACCGCAGTCGAGGAAGACCCGGCGGATGAGAATTTTCAGTTGCTCCAGGAAAACCTCCATCGCCTGCGCACGATGAAGGACCAGGACGGCCAGCCGCTGCGCGTGGTCGAGCTGCCCATGCCCGGCCGCGTGGAATACGACGGTCAGCGCCTGCCCGCGAGCTACGCGAACTTCTACATCGCCAACGGCCTCGTGCTGTTGCCCACCTACCGCCACGCAAACGACCGCCGCGCGCTGGAGATTTTGCAGCGCGAGTTTCCCCGGCATCGCGTCGTGGGCGTTGACTCCACCGAACTCATCTGGGGCCTCGGCAGTTTCCACTGCATCAGTCAGCAGGAGCCGGCGTAAGCTGCGACAAAAACAGAACAGCTCCGTCGGACTTTCGCCCGGCGGAGCTGTTTTGGGTTGATGAGTGACTACTTCTTACCTTTTTTCTTTGCGGCTTTTTTCTTGGCTGCCATTAGTCACTCACCCCCTTTCGGCGCGCGCTGACGCGCGCTGGAATCCGTTCCAAAATTTTTATCGCACATGGTGTGGTCTCGGCTGATGTGGATTGAAGTAGCGGATTCACCCCCATCACGTCACGACAAACTTTCACTTCGCGTGATTTTTTTTTGCCGGTATCTTCGCGCGCGCGATGTCCACCGCAGCTCCTGAACCGCAACTCACTCCCATGATGGCGCAGTATCGCCGCGTCAAAAGCGAGCTACCGAAGGACGCGTTGCTGCTTTTCCGCCTCGGTGATTTCTACGAAATGTTTTTCGACGACGCCGTCACTGGCGCACAGCTCCTGAACATCTCGCTCACCAAACGCGGCGTCGTCCCGATGTGTGGCATCCCGCACCACGCGTTCAACAGCTACGTCGCCCGCATCCTGCGAGCGGGCCGCAAGGTCGCCGTGTGCGACCAAATCGAGGAGGCGCGTCCCGGCCAACTCGTGAAGCGTGAGGTCACGCAAATCCTCTCGCCTGGCACGCACTTCGATGAACGCCTACTCGCGGCGGAGCGGAACAACTTCCTCGCTGCCGTGTATCCCGTCGGCCAGACCACCGGCATCGCCGTCGTGGATCTGACCACCGGCGACTTCCGCACGACCGAGACCGAGAGCGACACCGAACTGCTCACCGAACTGGAGCGGCTGCGTCCGGCGGAAACGATTTACCCCAGCGAAGCCGCGTCGCTCCGCACGCTGCTGGCCGGCGCGCCCGGCATCCTCATCGGCCACGACGACTGGGTCTTCGCGCCGGAGACCGCGGTCTTCACCGTGCGTGAGCACTTCAAGGTCGCGGCGCTGGACGGCTTCGGTTTGAAGGGCCGCACCGCCGCCACCGGCGCGGCGGGCGCGGCGCTGCACTACCTCGCGCAGCACTTGCGCCGCGACGTGAAGCATCTCACGCGTATCACCTTCTACCACAGCCGCGACTTCATGGTGCTCGACGGCACCACGCTGCGGAACCTGGAAATCCTCGAACCGCTCCACCGCGACGCCCCGCGCAACACCTCCCTCTACGGCGCGCTGAACCGCACCGTCACGCCGATGGGCGCGCGCTTGCTGCGCAACTGGCTCACGCAACCGCTCGCCGCCGTGGAGCCGATTCGCCGTCGCCAAGACGCCGTGCAGTCCTGGCTGGCGAACAGCGCCGCCCTCGAAGCCTTCCGCGTGAAGCTCGCCGAAGTCCGCGACCTCGAACGCACCGTCAGCCGCCTCTCCGTCGGCACCGGCAATGGCCGCGACCTCCACGCGCTGCGGTTGGCGATTGAGCAAGTGCCCGTGTTGAAAGCCGTAGGAGACGACGTGAGGAGTCTCACTGCCAATGCGGAGTGCGGAGTGCGGAATGCGGAATTCAGTCAGAGCCTCCTTACGTCGGCAACTACCGGGGAGGTTGGCAGCGCGCCGCCTTCGTTGCTCGACGACCTGTTCGCACAGCTCACCGAACTCCCCGCGCTCGTCGAATTGATTTCCCGCGCCATCGTGGACGAACCGCCGCTCGCGTTGAAGGAAGGCGGCCTCATCCGCGACGGCTTCGACCCGAACCTCGACGAACTCCGCGCCGCCTCACGCGACGGCAAGGATTGGATTGCCCAACTCAAGCAGCAGGAGGTCGAGCGCACCGGCATCGCGTCGCTGAAAGTCGGGTTCACCTCCGTCTTCGGCTACTTCATCGAGGTCACCAAGGCCAACCTCGCCAAAGTCCCCGCCGACTATATCCGCAAGCAAACCATCGCGAACGGCGAGCGCTTCATCACGCCAGAGTTGAAGGCGATGGAAGGCAAAATCCTCGGCGCGGAAGAGCGCGCGATAAAGCTGGAATACGAGCTGTTCCTCCGCGTGCGCGAGGAAGTCATCGGCAACCTCGCCGCCATCCAGCAAACCGCCGCCGCCCTCGCGCAGCTCGACGTGCTCGCGTCGTTCGCCGAAGCCGCGCGGCACTTCAACTACACCCGCCCCGAAGTCGCCGACGCCGGCCAGCTCGTGTTGAAAGACGCCCGCCACCCCGTCCTCGACCAAGCGCTGACCGAAGAGCGCTTCGTCCCCAACGACACCGAACTCGCCAGCAGCACCTCCGCCTCTCCTCCCTCGCCCCCACCGGGGGAGAGGGCCGGGGTGAGGGGGCAGGCCACCAACGCCGACGCGTCATCGGACGCAAACGCCGCTCATCCCCCATCTCCCATCTCCCATTCTCCATTCCCTCAAGTCGCCCTCATCACCGGCCCGAACATGGCCGGCAAATCCACCTACATCCGCCAGGTCGCGCTGCTCACGCTGCTCGCGCACACCGGCAGCTTCCTGCCTGCCGCCTCCGCGCGCGTGGACCTCGTGGACCGCATCTTCACCCGCATTGGCGCGAGCGACGACCTCGCGCGCGGGCAGAGCACCTTCATGGTCGAGATGAGCGAGACCGCGAACATCCTCAACAACGGCACCGCCCGCAGCCTCATCATCCTCGATGAGATCGGGCGCGGCACGAGCACCTTCGACGGCCTCTCCCTCGCGTGGAGCATCGTCGAGCACCTGCACAACCAAATCGGCGCGAAAACCCTCTTCGCCACGCACTACCACGAGCTGACCGAGCTCGCCGCGCGGATGCCGCGCCTGCGCAACTACAACGTCGTCGTCCGCGAGTGGCACGACCAAATCATCTTCCTCCGCAAAATCGTCGAAGGCGGCACCGACAAGAGCTACGGCATCCAAGTCGCCCGCCTCGCCGGCGTGCCGAAGGAAGTGTTGGAGCGCGCCAAAGTCATCCTCCGCAACTTGGAAGACAGCGAACTCACCCCCGAAGGCACCGTCCGCCAAACCAACCGCCGCCAGCAGGACCGCGAGAAGCTCAAGCAGATCGAGGCGAACCCGCAGTTGGATTTGTTTGGTTAGAGCGCCTTCATGTTGCCCGAGCGGCAAGTGTCGGGATTCGGCGCGGCGCGGCGGTGGCCCATCGTGTCGCGCCTCGCTGTTGCACCCAGTTCGCCATTGCCCCGGCTCCGGGCGGTTCCTACCATCGCCGTCCTTATGGCCGAATCTACCAGCATCACCTTCCTCCGCGCCAAGGGGCGCCGGGCCGACCAGCTCCGCCCCATCCGTTTCCAAAACCACATTGCGCCGCACGCGGCCGGCTCCACGCTCATCGAGTGGGGCAACACGCGCGTCATCTGCGGCGTGACCATCGAGGAGTCCGTGCCGCGCTGGATGAAGGAGCAGGGCGTCACCGGCGGCTGGATCACGGCTGAGTATTCCATGCTGCCCTACTCGACCCACACGCGGAAGCAGCGCGACAGCAGCAAGGGCAGGGTGGATGGGCGTTCGATAGAGATTCAGCGGCTCATCGGTCGCGCGATGCGTTCCGCGCTCGATCTCGAAAAGCTCGGCGCGCGCACGATCTGCGTGGATTGCGACGTGTTGCAGGCCGACGGTGGCACGCGCACGGCGGCGATCACCGGTGCGATTGTCGCGCTGCGGCTCGCGCTGAAGAAACTCATTGCAGAGGGCAAGCTCGCCGCCGATCCCATCGCGAACAATGTCGCCGCCGTCAGCGTGGGCATCGTCAACGGCATTCCGTTGCTCGACCTCTGCTACACCGAGGACGCCGCCGCGCAGGTGGACATGAACCTCGTGATGACCGGCTCGGGCGAGTTCATCGAGCTGCAAGGCACCGGCGAGGAAAGCACGTTCTCCGACGACCAACTGGCGGCGATGCTGACGCTGGGACGCTGCGGCATTCGGGAGTTGCTGGCGTTGCAGGAAGCGGCAGTGAAATGACCAATTCCCAATGTTCAATGCCCAATGAAGACCAATGACGAATGCCCAATGGACCCATGGCGCGGTGGGCCGGGCATTGGACATTGAGCGTTGGTCATTCTTTGGTCATTGGGAATTGGTCATTGAACATTCGCCATGAGCACCCCTTGCAACCCGACGCGCCTCTTCCTCCTCCGCCACGGCGAGGTCGAGACGCGCTACCACCGTATCTTCGGCGGGCGGATTGACATGGAGTTGTCGCCGCGCGGGCATGAGCAGGCGAAGGCACTGGCTGAGTATCTGGCAGGCACGCACTTCAACTCGATCTACGTCAGCCCGATGAAGCGCGCACAGCAGACGCTCGCGCCGCTGGCCGCGCACAAGGGCCTGACCGCCACCACGCTTGCGGGTTTGCGCGAGGTGGATTTCGGCGACTGGACGGGCCTGAGCTGGCAGCAGGTCCACGAGCGTTTCGGTGTCAGCGCCTTCGACTGGCTGGAGAAACTCGAGGCCGGCGAAGTGCCCGGCGCGGAGTCCGGCCCACAATACCGGGGCCGCATCGAGCCGTGCCTGAAACAAATCCTCCACGACTGTCCCGGCCAGACCGTCGCCATTGTCTGCCACGGTGGCGTCATCCGGATGCTGCTGTCGCTGCTCCTTGAGCTGCCGCTGCCCAAGCTGGCTCACTTCGACATCGAGTATGCGAGTGTCACAGTCGTCGAGCAGCGCCCGCACCGCAGCGAGGTCGAGCTGCTGAACTTCACGCCGTGGCGGGATGTGAGATGAAGGCCCCGGCTCCTGTAGCGGCGGTCTGCGACCGCCGATGTGGCCCGGCCAGCCGCAGCTGATGGCGGTCACAGACCGCCGCTACAGCGCCAAGCCACTGCGAACCAAAATGAAACCCACCTCGCTCACCAAGATCACCACCGCCACCACGCCCGAGGCTGAAGAAGCCGTGGTGGAGTTGCTCCTGCGCCTCTTCGGCCAGACGCCTTCGATCTACTTCGACAACGAGACGAGCGAGACGACGGTGTCCACTTACTTGGAGAAGCCGGCTCAGTGGACTGCTGCCGCGCGCGCGGAACTGCAAGCAGGTCTGCGCACACTCACCGAGTGCGGGCTGGACATCGGCCCTGGAGAAATCTCGGCGACGAAGGTGCGCCGCGAGGACTGGGCGGAATCGTGGAAGCGGCATTTCAAGCCGCTGGTCATCGGCGACGCGCTGCTGCTCAAGCCGAGTTGGGTGAAGCGCAAGCCGCGCAAGGGGCAGGCTGTCGTCGTCCTTGATCCCGGCCTGAGCTTCGGAACGGGTCACCACGCGACGACTTCGTTCTGCCTCAGACAAGTCGTGGCGGGGCGAAGAGGAGCAGGATTAGGATCAAGATCAGGAGCGCGAGGGGAAACGCGCGGCTCGGCTCGTGCTTGTAATCCTTCTCTGTCCTTTCTCGACATCGGCACCGGCTCGGGAATCCTCGCCATCGCCGCGGCGAAGCTGGGTTACTCGCCCGTGCGCTGCTTCGACTTCGACCCCGAGTCCGTGCGCGTGGCGAAGGCGAACGCGGTGCAGAACGGCGTCGCGCACACCGTGAAGCCCGTCCGCCGTGACCTCACCAAGCTGCCGCGTGCCAGCGCGACGCGTTACCACGTAGTCTGTGCGAACTTGATTTACGACCTCCTCATCGCCGAGCGCGACCGCATCCTGAGCCGCTTGCGGCCCGATGGCGTGCTGGTGCTGGCGGGGATTTTGCAGACGCAGTTTGCAAAGGTGGAACGTGCTTACCGGCAGGCGGGGCTGAAGCTCATCGCGACCGAGGTGGAGAAGGAGTGGCAGTCCGGGGCGTTTGTGCGGAGGGGAAAGTAATCAGTGTTCAGTTTTCGGTAATCAGTGAGGAGGCATCGGTGTTCTCGTGGCCAACTGAACGCTGAACACTGATTACTGAACCCGATCTCCGAAGCTGGCGCTCCAAAGGAGCATCACAAACCAGCCCGGGGCAACGCCCCGGGTTAACCGACAGGGAGATTCCAAGCCCTGAAAGGGCGGCACAAAATATTTCGCCCCTTCAGGGCTGCGATCCTTCTATTCGGCCACCCGGGGCGTTGCCCCGGGCTGTCATGTCTGAGGCTTTCAGCCTCGACTTCGGAGTTTGGGCTAAACACTTCCCCGCCTCTACTGCTTTGGAGCTGCCTTAGGCGCAGCCTTCGGCGTGGGCGGAGCCTTGGGTGCAGAGGCGGCTGGCTTGGCCGACGCAGCGGGAGCCGGCGCAAGCTCGCGGATGTAGAGGTTGCGGAAGTAAAGCACGCTGCCGTGGGCTTGGAGCTCGATCTGGCCGAAGGGGAAGAGCGGCTGGGTGCGGTCCCAGAAGTTCTCCATCGTGACGTTGTTCACCACCAGCTCATCGTTGAGGAAGACGTGAACCTTGTCGCCGACGCTCAGGATGCGAAAGCGGTTCCAGAGGCCGGGGGCGTGGTCGGCCCACTTGGTGGGCACGCTGGGGTTCTCTTTCTTCTGGTTGTTGTAGAGGCCGCCGGAGCCGACGCGCTTGGGGTTGCCGGGCGTGTCGCGTTCCCAAATCTGAATCTGCGGCGTGCCGCGAATGTAGAGGCCGCTGTCGCCCTTGGGCTCGATCTTCCAGTCGCAGAGAATCTCCACGTCGCCGTAGTCGCGCGCGGTGCAGATGCTGTGGCCCTTTCCGTCGAAGATGAGCATCCCGTCGGCGACGCCCCAGTGCGCGGCCATGTGGTCGTCTGCCTTGGCCTGGGCTGCGGCGAGTTCCGCTTTCGGCATCTTCGCGCGCTTGATGGGATCGGCGACGAGGCCCTTCCAGCCTTCGAGGTTCTCGCCGTTGAAGAGGCGCTTGAAGCCGGCGGGCGGGACGTTGAGCGCCTCGGCGACGGGCAGTTCCTTGATGCGGAGATTGCGGAACTCGACGTAGTCGTTGTGACCGAGGAAGCCGAGGTGGCCCTTGCTGCGGAGCAGGCCGGGATGTTTCTGGAGCGTGTCGCGGTCAGCCACGTCGTTGAGGTTGGTGTCCACAATGACCTTGCCGTTGACGGTGACGCGGAGGTGGCGGCCCCGGCAGTAAATCTCCTCCTCGTTCCATTGGCCGACGGGGCGGAGCGCGCCCCGCTTCGCCGGGGCGATGAGATAGATCGAGCCGTGAAACTGGGCGGCCTTGAGCTTGGCGTATTTCGGGTCGGTGTCGTCGAGGATCTGCGATTCCATGCCGAGGTAGGCGAGGCTGCCGCCGGCGAGCGGGGTGCGTAAGGCGATGCCGTTGTTGCCGCCGGCCTCGAGCTTGAACTCGAAGCGGAAGATGAAGTCGGCGTATTCGCGCTCGGTGAGAAGGTTGCCGCCGCCGCCCTTGGCGCAGTAGAGGACGCCGTCCTTGACGCCGTAGCCCTCGCCCTTGCCGCCGAGAAGTTTCCAGCCGTTGAGCGTCTTGCCGTCGAAGATCGGGAGGAAGCCGGCCTCGCGGTTGAGCGTGGTGCAGCCGGCGAGGACCGCCGCGCCCAGCGCGACGGAGCCGAGGCTGAAGAGAAATTTGCGCGCTGAAAGCATGGCGTTGAAAGGATGACGTTGAACCAGCGCGCGCAGGCTGTTGGAAAGCAAAAGGGGTGTCAAGCGCCCGGCCAGCGCGTGCATCATGCCATGCCTGACTTCGAGGCGGCTACAGCAGGAAAGGGATTCCCCTCGGCGCGGCTTTGCGCCAAGCTCCGCGGACATTCACCCATGGACATCGCCTTCAAATGCCCGCTCTGCGAAGAGGAGTTCCGCTTCGAGGCCGCGCTGGCAGGCACGGAGTTCCGCTGCCCGACGTGCCTGAAGATTTCGCTGCTGCCCGATGCGCCCGAGGAGGCGGAAAATCCGCTGGACCAGTCCACGCCTGAACTCTTCCCGCCGCCATCGGCACCGACAGCCGTGGCCACCGGCACGCCGCCACCGCCACCGCCCGTGCCACAGCTCGCGTTCCGCACTGCTGGTTCCGACACCGACGATGCCCGGCTCGCGCGTCGGCTCATGGAGGCTTACCAGCGCGTCACGGCGGAGGTGGGCAAGCTCATCGTCGGCCAGGAGGAAGTCATCGAGCAGTTGCTCATCGCCATCTTCGCGCGCAGCCATTGCCTGCTGGAAGGCGTGCCCGGCCTCGCCAAGACCTACATGGTCAAGACGCTTTCCGACGCGTTGCAGCTCTCCTTCCGCCGCGTGCAGTTCACGCCCGACCTCATGCCGGCGGACATCACCGGCACCGACGTGATCCAAGAGGACCCGACTACGGGCCGGCGCAACCTGACTTTCCTCAAAGGCCCGCTCTTCGCGCAGATGATTCTCGCTGACGAGATCAACCGCTCGCCGCCCAAGACCCAG
>SXTU01000269.1 GCA_005791875.1 Verrucomicrobiales bacterium | reverse complement strand
CGGGTGTTTTCAGACATGGCCGGGGTGGTGCGAACCTTGGAAGCCGGCCTGCCACGGCTGGCGGCGGACCATGATCGCGTGCGCAGCATCTGCGCCTGGCCTTGGATAGTTAGTCGCTACTTGACAGCGCACTAGAATCAGCATGTCGAACCAACAGGCCATCATCGGATTGATTGATCAGGGCTGGAGCCAGCACCGCGTGGCGCGGGAGCTGGCCTTGGATCGCAAGACGGTCCGGCGGCACGTCCGTCTGAATCAGGCCGCAAAGGTCCTCCATTTCGACCGCCGGCTCCGCGCTCGGTCGCAAGAGCCATTGTGAGGCCGTGGCGGTGCAGATTCAGGAGGCCTTGGAAGTGGGTTTGTCGGCCCAACGGATTTATCAGGACCTGGTCGCCGAGCAGAAATTCGCCGGCAGCTACGAGTCGGTGAAGCGCTTTGTGCGCCGGCTGGGCGAGGTGACGCCCCTCCCATTTCGCCGGATGGAATGTGAGCCTGCGCAGCAGGTCCAGGTGGACTTTGGCAAGGGCGCGCGGGTGCTGGTGGAGGGCAAGCGTAAGCGGCCGCACCTGTTCCGCATCGTGCTCTCGCATTCGCGCAAAGCCTACAGCGAGGTGGGGTGGCGACAGACGACCGAGAACTTCATCCGGTGCCTGGAGAATGCGTTCCGACACTTCGGTGGCGTGACCCAGACGGTGGTCCCCGACAACTTGAAGGCGGCGGTGATCAAGGCCGACTGGTTTGACCCGGAACTCAACCCCAAGATCGTGTCCTTCGCCGAGAGGACGGCGCGCGCGTCATGCGGCTCGACTTTCCGGCCCGACGCTTTTACACGTCCCGCGTGCAAGACTGGTCTTCGATCCTGCTGGCGGCGACGGCGGTGCTGTTCATCGGCCTGTCGAAGGCGGGCTTCGGCGGCGGGTTGGGGATGCTGACGACGCCGCTGTGCGTCATCGCCTTCGGTCCGAAGGACGCCATCGGCATCCTGCTGCCGCTGCTGTGCGCGGGCGACGCCTTCAGCGTGTATCACTACTGGGGCAAGTGGGAGCGGAAGAACCTGAAGTTCCTCCTTCCCGGCGTGGTGGTGGGCGTGGTCATCGGCGTGCAACTCATCGGCCGCTTCTCGGCGCGGGAGCTCAACGTGTGCATCGGCTTGCTGGCGGTGGCGTTCGTCGCCTTCCAATTGCTGAAAGAGCGCATCTTCGCGGCGGAGGGCGCGTTCGCTCCGAACCACAAGATTGGCATCCCCTGCGGAATCGGCGCGGGCATCACGAGCACGTTTGCTCACGGCGCGGGGCCTGTGGTGAGCCTCTTCCTCATCCCGCAGCAGATGCCCAAGGAACGCTACGTGGCGACGACGGTGCTGGTGTTCACCTGGATCAACTGGATCAAGCTGCCGTTCTTTATCCTGGACCGGGACATGGCGGGCCTGCCGGTGTTCGCGCCGCATGCCATCATCACGGCGCAGACGATTCAGCAGAGCCTGGTGTTCCTGCCGTTCATCCCGATCGGGGTGTGGCTGGGCGTGTGGTTGAACCGGAAGATCTCCGAGCGCGTGTTCATGAAGGTCGTCTATGCGATGACTTTCCTGACCGGCCTGCAGCTCATCACCGGCTTCAACCCGGCGAATTGGCTCCGGTGAGCGGCGGTTTGGGGAGGAGCAGGATCAAGATCAGGATTAGGAGCAGGCGGAAATGCGTCTCCCTCCTGCTCGTGATCCTGATCCTGCTCTTCCCCGCTCCGACAACACCGGCGCGGCGCTTGACACCCCCCCTTCCTCCGCTAACCTCCGCCCTCCGCTTGAGGCGGGAACCGCGCGGTAAGCCGTGCGGAGAAATCTCAAGCCGAGCTTTAGCCTATGAAACGCCAGTATCAGCCCTCGAAAATCCGTCGCGTGCGCCAGCACGGCTTCCGTGCCCGCATGGCCACGCGGGGCGGTCGCAAAGTTCTCGCCAACCGCCGCCGCACCGGTCGCAAGAAGCTCACCCCCGTGTGATCCCATGTCCGCCAGCCCGTCCACGCGGCTGACGCTCGGAGCCGGCCAGCGCCTCAAACAGACGCGCGACTTCACGCGGCTCAAGGCAAAGGGCCGTCGCCTCGCGCGCGGCTCCGTTCTTATGAACTGGGCGGAGCTCCCCGTCGCCGGCAAGTCCAGGCTCGGCGTCGTTGCGTCGAAACGCATCGGCAACGCAGTCATCCGCAACCGGGCCAAGCGGCTCATGCGGCAGGTGTTCCGGCTCCACCAATTCGATCTGCGCGCACCTTCGGAAATCGTCCTCGTGGCCCGCGATTCGATCGCGGGCAAGCCGTTCGCGGATGTGGAACGCGATTTCCTCGCCGCGCTGCGCGTCGCGGGGCTGCTCAAGACTTGAACCTCCGGCAAGCCGGCGGCTAACCAGTGAATCTGGCCCAACACATACTTCTCTTCGCGCTCCGGCTTTACCGCTGGTTCGTCTCGCCTGCGCTCACGCTGCTCTTCGGCGCGGCGTGCCGCTACGAGCCAACGTGTTCGGTCTATGCGATGGAGGCGGTGCGCCGTCACGGTGCGTTGCGCGGCGGCTGGCTCGCGGTGAAACGCGTCGCCCGCTGCCAGCCGTGGGGTGGCTGTGGCTGCGACCCTGTTCCAGTTTTGGGTTTCGAGTCTGGAGTTTCGAGTTCACGTTCGAACGTTGTTGGCTCTGGCGGCGCGGGCACGCATCACGCATCACGCATCACGCCCGCTCCCCTCTCCGCCCACTAGCTCCCTTTCATGGACCGCAAATCCGTCATCGTTCTGCTCGTTTCGTTTCTGCTGATCCTCGGCTGGTTCAAGCTGGTCGGGATCATGTATCCGCCGCTGCCGGCGCGACCGGTGGGGAAGAGCACGAACACCGTCACCAGCGCGACGAACCAGGCCGTCGCGGGTGGAACCAATCTCGCGGTGCCGACGCTTTCCGCTCCCGCTCCCGGGTCCACGCAGTGGACCGCACCGAAGGCCGAGGAGCAGTTGGTCGTTCTGGAGACATCGGACGTGCGCTACACGTTCACGTCGCACGGCGGCGGCTTGAAGCTCGCAGAGCTGAAGCGCTTCCCCAAGATCGTCGGCAACCGCAAGGTCACGGAACCCACGCGTGTCGTGACGTTGAACACGAAGGCTCCGGTCGCCGCGATGACGCTGCTGGGCGGCGATTTGGTTCAGGGCGACGGCCTCTTCACGCTCGCGAAGTCGGAGAAGGGCGTGCGCGCGGAGAAACTTCTCCCCACCGGCCTGCGCATCGTGAAGGAGTTCACGCCGGGCTCGAACTACCTGATGCAGGTCAGCGTGTGGCTGGAGAACACCAAGGGCGAGGCCATCTCCTTGCCGCCGCAGGAGTGGGTCATCGGCACCGCGACGCCCATCAACCCGCTCGACAAGGGGCCGTTGATGAAGGTGAGCTGGTTCGGGGAGGGCAAGAATGATTCTGTCGCGGAAACGTATTTTGAGAACTCCACGCTGGGCTGCTTCCCCGGCACGAGACGCACGGAGCACAAGGTCGAGGGGAAGTTTGCCTGGGCCGCCGCTCAGAACCAGTTCTTCACCATCGCGGCCGTGCCGAAGACACCCGCCGAGCAGCTCGTCACACGCCGCGTGTCCCTGCCGTCGCATGACCCGGCGGACGTGCCCGAGGGTGACACGGCATTTCCCAGCCCCTTCGGTTTCCAAAGCGCGTTCGTGTATCCGGGGCAACTTCTCCAACCTGGCGGTGAGAAGGCAATCCACCGCGAGTGCGCGCTCTACGTCGGGCCGAAGGAATACCAGACGCTCGCCCGCCTCGGGAAGCAGATGGGCAACGAGCTGGACCTCATCATGGACTACGGCGGCTTCTTCGGCTTCTTCGCCAAGGGCCTGCTGCTCTCGATGAACGGCCTGCACTCGCTCGGCCTGAACTACGCGTGGTGCATCATCGCCATCACCATTATCATCAAGGGCCTCTTCTGGCCGCTCACCGCCATCTCCACGCGCTCAATGAAGCGCATGGCCGAGCTTCAGCCGCAGATGAAGGCCATCCAGGAGAAATACAAGGAGGACCCCGCCAAGATGCAGCAGAAGACCATGGAGTTTTACCGCGAGCAGAAGGTCAACCCCATGGCCGGCTGCCTGCCGATGGTCGTGCAGTTCCCCGTCTTCATCGGCTTCTACACCATGCTCCAGAGCTGCATGGAATTGCGCGGCGAGGGGTTCCTCTGGGCGCACGACCTCTCGCAGGAGGACACCGTGGCCTACCTGTTCGGCTTCCCCGTCAACCCACTGCCCATCGTCATGGCTGTGACGATGTTCTACCAGGCCAAGCTCACGCCGCCTTCGCCCGGCATGGACCCGATGCAGCAGAAGATCATGAAGTATATGCCCATGATGTTCGTGGCCATCCTCTACCGCTTCAGCGCCGCGCTCACTCTCTACTGGACCGTCCAGAACCTGCTCACCATCCTGCAAATCAAGCTCACCAAAATTAACGACGACAAAAAAGCCGCCGCCGGCAAAAACGGAACGCTGGCGAAGGCAGAAGCCGGGAAAGCGAATTAGAAATGACCAAGGCCCAATGACGCAATGACCAATCAATGCCCAATGCCCAATGGACTGCGAACCCGTGCGAAGTGGCCGCGGCCTCAGCCCTTGGTCATTCGTCATTGGTCATTCGTCCGTCCCACACTCCTGAACCAAACCTGCCCCTCTTATGCCCACTGAACCCAAAGCCATCCTCGCCGACCTCCTCACCCACCTCGGCTTCACCGCCACCATCGAGGAGCGGCCTCTCGACGACGGCGGCCTCTTCCTCGACGTGAAGACTGAGGAGGCCAGCCGACTCATCGGCCGCGCCGGCCAGACGCTCGGCGACCTGCAATACATCGCCAACCGAATCGTCTTCAACCAGAACCCCGAGGCCCCGCGCATCACCGTGGACGTGGGCGGCTACCGCGCCCAAGCCAGTCACGCGCTCATCAAGAAGGCCAAGGAAGCCGCCGACAAAGTCCGCAAGTGGGGCGACATCGTCGAACTGGAGCCAATGAACGCCTACGACCGCCGCGTCGTGCACCAGGCCCTCCGCGAAGACCCGGACATCGAAACGCAGAGCGTCGAGGTCGAGGGCACGGACAAGAAGGCAATGCTGCTCAGGCCGAAACGCAAGGAGTGAGGAATGGCCAATGTGCAATTCCCAATGACCAATCAATGCTCAATGCCCAATGGAATCCGGGGCCGTGCCGGACGCGGGACGACTGGGTCGCTGGCCATTGGTCATTCGTCATTGGTCATTTATTGGACCTTGGGCCTTGGGCATTGAATATTCCCCTTAGCGGCCATGTCCTCCATCGCACAACTCCCCCGCGTCTTCGAGTTGCCCGATGAAGTCTCCGAGTGGGACGACAAGCTCTACTTCACCTTCTTGCAAGACCACCAGTTCGGCTACCAGGCCCTCCTCGACGAACTGAAGGCGCGCGGCCAGGAGCAATCGGCGGAATACCTCCACTGGATGGAACAGTTCAAAGCCGTCGAGCACTTCCTCGCCCGCGACTTCAACCGCCGTTACCATCAGGGCTAGACGCGGCATCGCGGCCGGCAGGGCGAGACCCCGTCGAGCCGTCGAACGACCTTAGGGAGCATCTCGGGCCCGCCTCATCCTAGCCAAGAATCTCGCTTCGCTCGCGCCTCCTGCGTCGGCCAATGGGGTTCGACGGCGTCTAACCCTACCAGCAGACAGAGTGACGGCGCGGGCTTCACCCCTGGCACCCGGTCCAGAATGTCCGGCAGCTCGAAGCGCACCCCCCCCCCACACACACAGCGCCGGCAGCAGGCGGGCCTCCGACGGCAGGTCGCTCAACACCACGCGGCTCTTGTTCGCCCAGTAGTAGCGCACCGCCGTGGCCGTGCCGTGCGGGTCCGCCACCAGCGCCCCGACATCGCCGCCCCGCCCCGCTGACCGCCCTTTTTGCGCCAGGCGTTCCGACCGCTGAACCCATTGCCGGAGCCAGCTCGGTCCCGTCCTCCTTTCTTTCTGTATTGCTGCAACCGCGCCCACTGTGCTCGCGCACGCCGGGCGACTGAAGCATGGCCTGCTCCAACTCGGCGCGCACCTTGGCCTCGTCGAACTGCTGGCCTTGAGCGCGGAGCCAGTCAATGCCGGACTGGATGGCCTGCGCCAGCCGTTGCCCGGCGCGGAGCGAGAGCTGCATCGCGTTCAATGTGCCGTTCCAAAGCGTGACCGTGAGGCCGAGGTCCCGCAGGGAGTAAAGACCGCCGGGCTTGATCTTCGCGGCCTCAAGGGCGGAGACTATCCCCTCGGCAGCCGGTCGAACCACGGAGGCACGGTTCCGTCCGCCACGTTCATCTCCAGCTCCTCGAGCAGCTCGTCCAAGTCCAAGCCCCCCAGTCCCTCCATCCTCAGAAACGACTCCTGTGTCATTGGTTTCTTGAGCTGCTCCAGAAATATCTCTGCCGTCCCCCATGGAAACTGACCAGGACGGGTTTCCCACTCCCGAACCATCTGTAATTGCTGCTCCAAGGTTTCTGCCAAACGCGAGTTGGAAGACGGCTGACCGGGCTTGTTCGATGGTGATTTCATTGCGTTGATACTGTCGCCAGACGGCTCGGACTTTTGCAATATTGGTCGCGTCCGACTTCCATTTGGCGGGAAATACGGATGCCGCTCCGGCGGCAACGTCGCTTCATCGGGCGCGGCGCTCGGCACGTTCGCTGAACGCGGGCCAAGCGTCGGGTGCGACACTTTGAAACCATGCCGCGCGCGTTTCATCTGCCCTCGCGCGTGCGTTCCAGTCGCTCGCCGAGTGCTCCGGGGATTTCCAACCAGTTTGGAGTCGCCGGGAACGGAGTGAAACCTTCCGGCGCGACCGTGTGCGGCGAGTAACCGCGCATCCGAATTTCAAATCGCTCCACCCGGAGCCGCTCGTCATTTGCTCCGCAGTGGAGATTCTGCTTCGGCGCAAAGCTCTTGAGAACCTCCAGAAACCTCACGCGCGGCAGCCGGCAGGTGCCTTCGTCCATCACCATCGCCTCGCACCCGCCTGTCACGCCATTCGCCTCGACGAACACCATCGCGCCACAGGCGGTCAACTGTAGCTCGCCCTCGTCGCGTTTCATTCTGCCGCGCTCGTCCCTTAGCCGCTCTCCCTTCAACCGCTCCACCATCTTCACGAGCGCCAGCCTCTCAATAATGAATCTCATGGGCGCATCTTTGCTGCGCGGTTCTCCATGTCGAGCACAAGCGCCCTTTTGCGAAACAATTTCGCCGGCCCAATCCATCGTCTCACCTCACCCCCGCCCCAACGCACCCCCCCCCCGCCCGCCTTCTTGCTTCCGCGAAAGTTTGGGGTCATTTGGGGTCACGCGAAGGCGTGAATCGTGCGCCATCGTGCGGGACGGTCAAAATATGGGACTCGCATTTTCATCAACGATGACAGCCCATTCTCGCACCATGTCGCATTATCGCGTAGCCGCTGCGATAGCTTTGATTCCCAACAGCCCTTCCAGCACCGCGACCGCCGGTGCATCCGCGATCCGGGCGGCCCGACTCGTAGGCGATGCAGTTCGGCGCATCCAGCTCGCCGCCTCGCAGGGCGAGCTGTGGGGCGCTGTTATCCTGCGCTGCGCAAGTGAGGGCCAGCAGCAGCAGGGTGGCCGCGCGCAGCAGTCCGCGCTCCTGCCAGAGGAGAAGGCTCATCAGATTGGAGTGAGTTCAGCTATCGCCGAGGCCCAGCGGAGGCGTCGGGCGCAGTTCAAGTCCGGCCTCCGAGCTCCCGCCAGCGCGGGCAGTCCACGCAATGATCGTTTCCCAGTTCAGGCCCGCCTGCGCGCCTTCGAGGTTCAGGAAATCGAACAGCACGCGGTCGTCATGCACCGGGACGCCCCACTCGCGATCGTGATACGGGATGGACAGCTCCGTCCGTGCCCAAGTGCAGCGGCTCATGTTACTTGGTCTTGCTCGCCAGCTTTTCGATGGCCGCGATCACGTCCTTCGCTGTCGCGTCGAACAGGTCGAACTCCGCCTCGCCGAGCTTCTTGCCATCCGGCGCGAGCACAATGAGCGTCGGGTAGCCGTCCACCTTGAACTCCTTCGCCAGCGCCTCGTTGGCCTCCTTGAGCGAGGCGGGCTGCTTCTTCTTGAGCGGGAAATCCAGTTCCATCAGCACGAGCCGCTTCTTGGCGTATTCGGCAAACTCCTTGGTCGCGAAGACCTCCTTGTGCAGACGTATGCAGCTCGAGCAGAAGTCCGACCCAGTAAAGTCCATCAAGACCAGCTTGCCCTCGGCCTTCGCCTGGACCTTGGCCTTGGGCAGGTCAGTGAGCCACGTGAGGTCAGCGGCGAGCGCGGGCAGGGCGAGTGCGAACGCTGCGGCGAGTGTGAGCAGGAGTTTCTTCATAAGCAGATCGGGATGATGCGTTGCGCCTAGGTTGACCGGCCAGCCCGGCGGACATTCAACCCGAACTCCGGTCAGCTCTTCGCCTCCAGCGCGGCGCGGATGCGTTCGCGGAGCGTGGCCAGCTCGAAGGGCTTTGGCAGGAATCCCGCCACGCCCTTGCCGGTGAAGTTCGCGATGGCGTCCTGCTCGTTGAAGCCGCTCATCAGGATCACTTGCACGTCGGGCTGGAGGCGGCGCATGAGGGCGAAGGATTGCACGCCGTCGAGATGCGGCATCGTCAGGTCCATCAGCACGAGGTCGAACGCGCCGGGTTGCCCTCGAACTTCTCCACGGCGTCGCGCCCGTCCTCGGCGAGTGTCACTGTGAAGCCGATGCTCGCGAGCAGTCGGGCGGACACGGTGCGCACCGACTCCTCGTCGTCCACCACGAGGATGTGACCGTGGCCACGCCAGAGGTCGGGCGGTGGCCGCGCCGGCCGCGCTGCTGGCCGCGCCTGGGGCCACGGGGAGGATGAGCTTGAAGGAGGTGCCGCGGCCCGGCTCGCTGTAAACTTTCAGCGCGCCCTTGTGGCCGCGCACAATTCCCAGCACGGTGGCCAGCCCGAGACGGCGACCGGTGAACTTGGTTGTGTAGAAAGGATCGAGGATGCGCGCCTTCACCTCCGACGTCATGCCGCAGCCGTTGTCGCTGATCTCCAGGAAAACGTATTCGCCCTCGGGCAGCTCCGGCGCGAGATAGGTGGTGGTGAGGTAGGCGCGGTCCACGCGCTGCAACTGGAAACGCCCCCGGCCTGAGTAGGCCAGCATCTGCCGGCAAAGATCGGCGGCGCGCAGCGAGGTCTGCTCGATCTGCTCAAGCGAGGCGTGGAACGGCGAATCCTTCGGCAGGTCGTAGCGCACCAGGTTGGCGTTGCCCAGGATGCTGGTGAGAAGGTTGCTGAAGGCGTGCGCGATGCCGCCGGCCAGCACGCCCAGGCTCTCGACCATCTTGCTCTCGATGCCCGCGCGCTCCTGCTCCACGCGCTGCCGCTCGGTGATGACCTCAGTGAACATGATGAGGCCGCCGATGGCCCCGGCGGTGTCGCGCCACGGATGGATTGCCCAGCGCACCCAGTCCGTCCGCCCGTCGGCGCGCTGGCACTGCGAGAGCGCCGTCGCGAGGTCCGCGCTGCGCACGTAGGCGAGCAGGAACCCCGTGAGGTTGGTGCGCCGCTCCGCAGGCGTGTCCAGGTCCGCCAGCAGTTGCTAAATGGGGAGGATGAAAACAAACGTCGGCAGCCCGTTGGTGCCCACCCGCAGGTCCATGCCCGGCTCGCCCGTGTCGCGCGCCCGTGTCATCGCCTCGCGGTGGACACCCTCCGAGGCGAAGTTCGCTCCCAAGGTCTGCGGTCGCTCCAGTGGCACTGAGAACCGGCGCGGAAAGTATTCCTCGCGCTCCGGGGACAGAACTCACTGGCCGTTGGCAGTGAACTCCCGGATCATCGCGTCTGGCGCTCCCGCGCGGCGCAATTCCGCCTCGAACCCAGCCCGCTGCGCGCGGGGCACACGCGGCGTCCACTGCAAAGCAAACATCAGCACGCCCTGCGACCTCAGCAGCTCGGCAGCGGCCTTCACCTGGTTGGTCATCGCTCCCGGCTCCGGGTCGTAGAGCTTCTGGATCGAGGTCAGCAGGTGGGTGTATTTCTGAAGCGACTGCTGCACGAACAGGTGTTGCCTCGCCACCCGGCGATGAAACTCCGCCTCCACCCGCTCCCGCTCCTGCACGCCGACCTTCTGGAACAGTCACGCGAAAACAACCACGCCCGCCGCCACCAGCAGCACCACCGAGCGATGAATCTTCCCTGGCGTGTGCGCCGTGCCGGGTCGCGCCGGGAGTTGGTGGGGATTCTCCGCCAAGGCCATCGTGCGAAGCTAGTGAGAGCCGCGGGCTTGGCAACCGCACCCTAAACAGGACGAGCAGCCGACCTGCCATTGCTTTCCGCGCTTGAATCACTGGCGGCGGCCGCGCTTCAAACCTCGCGAAATGAAAGCCGTCCAGCTCTTCGCCCACGGCACGCCGGGACAGTTCCGATTCGGCGAAGTCCCCGACCCCACGCCCGCTGTCGACGAAGTCGTTGTGCGTGTGTGCGCGTGCGGGGTGAACCATCTCGACTTGTGGTTCGAGCAGGGGGATTTGCCCACGCCCGTCGCGTTGCCGCGCATCGGCGGCTGCGAGGTGGCGGGCGAAATCCTCGCACTCGGCGCGGACGTGGACCAGTGGCGCGTGGGTGATCGTGTGGCGGTGCAGTCCAATCTCTTCTGCGGCACCTGCGAGTTCTGCCTGCGCGGCGAGGACTCGATTTGCCTGAACGGCAAGCTGCTCGGAATCCAGTGTGACGGTGGGTTTGCCGAGAAGGTTCTCGTGCCGTCGCGGTGCGTGGTGGCATTGCCGGAGGCGGTCTCGTTCGAGACTTCCGCCGCGCTCACGCTCGCGGGCAGCACGGCGATGCACATGCTCACGGACCGCGCGGAGGTGCGCGCGGGCGATTGGGTGCTGGTCATCGGCGCGTCCAGCGGCGTCGGCTCGGCAGCGATCCAGATCGCGAAGCAGCTTGGCGGACGCGTCATCTCGACAGCTTCCTCTCCGGCCAAACGCGAGCTGGCCATCAAGCTCGGCGCGGAGTTCGCCGTGGATTCATCGAAGGCCGACTGGCCGTCCGAGGTGCGCAAGATCACGGACAAGCGCGGAGCGGACCTCGTCGTCGAGCACATTGGCGGCGTGGTATTGCAGTCAGTGTTCCACTGCCTCGCGCGCGGCGGCACGGTGGTGACGTGCGGCGCGACGGGCGGGCGCGAGGTGCCGATGCAGCTCTGGCCGTTCTTCGTGAAGCAGCACCGGCTCATCGGCAGCTACGGCCGCAATCGCGGCGACCTGAAAGCGACGCTGGAGTGGGCGGCGGACGGGCGCTTGAAGCCAGTCATCCACCAAATCATCCCGCTGTCCGGAGTTAGCAACGCCTTCGAGCAGCTCCGCAGCCGGCAGGTGCTGGGCAAGCTGGTGGTGAAGCCGTAGCCAAAGCATTTCACAGAATCATGGGGCACAGAATCATAAGCCCTGAAAACATGATTATGTGCCGCATGATTCTGTGAACAGCCTGCGTGGCTTTCCCGCGTGACTTTCCGCCGGTCGGCCAACAATCTCCGCACCGTTTTATGAGCAAGAAATCTCCCGCTCCCGTGTCCCGCAGCGGACGCTTTGCCAGCGGCCCCGGCGAGGACGTCGCGCGCTTCACCGAGTCCATCTCGTTCGACTGGCGGCTGTGGTGGCACGACATCCACGGCTCGCTGGCGCACGCCGCGATGCTCCAGCGCATCGGCGTGCTTACGCGCGCGGAGTTGAAGGCGATTCAAGGCGGGCTGCGGCAAATCGCCGCCGAGATCGAGACCGGCAAGCTCACTTGGAAGGCCGAGCTGGAAGACGTCCACATGAACATCGAAGCGGAGCTGACCAAGCGCGTCCCCGCTGGCGCAAAGCTTCACACCGGCCGCTCGCGTAATGACCAAGTCGCACTCGACGTGCGCATGTGGCTGCGTGACGAGATCATAGAGTTCGCCCGCGAGCTGCGTGACTTGCAGCGCTCGCTCGTCGAGCTGGGCGCGGCCAACGCGGCAGTCATCATCCCCGGCTACACGCATATGCAGCGAGCGCAGCCGGTTTACTTCGCGCATCACCTGCTGGCCTACGTGGAGATGCTGGACCGCGACTACGGGCGGTTGCTCGACTGCTTCAACCGCGTGAACGTCTGCCCGCTTGGCAGCGGCGCGATTGCTGGCTCCACGCTCCCGCTCGACCGCGAGTTCGTGGCGAAGGAGTTGGGCTTCGTGGATGCAAAAGGCACGCCACAGCTGACCCAGAACTCGATGGACGCGGTGAGCGACCGGGACTTCGCGATTGAGTTCTGTTCGCTGTCCGCGCTGGTGGCGATGCACCTCTCACGCCTCTCGGAGGACGTGATTCTCTGGGCCAGCAGCGAGTTCAACTTCATCAAGATCGCCGACGCCTACACGACCGGCTCCTCGCTGATGCCGCAGAAGACGAACCCCGAGATCGCCGAGCGGACGCGCGGCAAGACGGGGCGCGTGTATGGAAACCTCGTTGCGCTGCTCACGCTTTTGAAGGGCCTGCCGATGACCTACAACCGCGACTTGCAGGAGGACAAGGAGCGGCTGTTCGACACCGCCGACACGGTGCGCGCGAGCGTGCGGCTCATGGCTGCAATGCTCCGGCAGACGACTGTCAATGCCGCCGCCTGCGCCGTCGCCGCGAGCGATTCCGCGCTGCTGGCCACGGACCTCGCGGATTATCTCGTGCGGAAGGGAATGCCGTTCCGCCACGCGCACCACGCAGTCGGCGCAGCGGTGGCACTCGCGGAGAAGCTGGGCAAGCCGCTGGGCGAGTTGACGACAGACGAGTTGAAGTCGGTGAACGCCGCGTTTGGCCCCGACGCGAAGGATTGTTTCGACCTCGGCAAGGCGATGGCGCGGCGGAATCTCACCGGCGCGCCCGGAACGAAGGAAGTTGCCAAGCAGCTCGCACGGTGGAAGTCGGCGCTGAAGTGAGAGGCCCGCGCGGCGTCACTTCTTCAGCAGGAACAGCAGCACGAGGTCGAGGATGAAGAGCAGGACGATGGTCAGTTCGAGGATGAGCATCCAGCGGTTGTTCTGGTCGGTCTTGAGAAGCTGGTAGAGGCCGTCAAGCGTCTTGAGCTTCTCGTCAATCGTCCGGTGCCATTCACCGAGGTGGAAGCGCGCGGAGAGCGCCGAGTAGATGCGGGAGAGATGCCAGTCGCCGAAGAACTTCGAGATGTTCGAGATCTCGTCGCTCAGGCGCGCCATGTCCACGCGGATCTCGCGCAACTCCTGCATGACCACTTTCGAGCGGCGTTGGCCGGGCTGGTTGGACAGGTCGCGGTAGGAGCGTTCGAGCGCGTCGTCGAGCAGGCGGTCGTAGGCTTCCAGCTCGGACAGCTGCACGTTCGCCAGTTCGATGATGTAGAGCGTCTCCTCGAAGTTGCGCGGGTCGTCCACGATGAGCGCCGCGTCCCAGTCCACCACCGCGATGTCGCCGCGATAGTAGCTGAGGAAGCGCCCGGTTGACTCCTCGACCTCCTGATCGGAGAGCAGTTGCACGTCGTGCTCCTGCGTGAGCATGGATGCGACCTCGCGGCGATGGCACGCGAGCCAGTCCTCGGCGCGGAAGTCCGTCGTCGTGGCGGCGGGCGAGTGCAAGCAGAACACCGTGTAAGCCTCCTCCTCACTGAGCGGCTCGACGGGCCTGATGTAGAAGGGGCGAAGCTCATTTCGCACCTGTTCGGCGAGGCGCTTCACCTCGTCGTGCAGCGAGCCGTTGCTGAACTGGAGGTCGTGGAACACGACGAGTTCCGTCAGGCTTTTCACCTCGAACGGCACATGGACGGTGATGCTGATGGCGCCGATGGGCAGGAGCTTGATGGTGCGATGGACGCGCACGGGACCGAGCGGGCCGATGCGTTCCTGCGGCGGCAGGCGAACCATCTGCGGGCGCTAGAAGGAGAGCTGGCGCGGGCTGCGCTTGCTGGCGTCCACGCTGAACTGGGCGACCGGCTGGCCTAGCAGCTCCTTCACGGGCTGGCGGACCATGTCGTAGGCCACGTCGAACGCGTAGATGAAGACTACCTCGCCGGTGTATCGCTCGGTTTGCACGGGGCCAATGTAGGCGCGCAGCAAGGCGGCGGGCAACCCTGCCCGTGCGTAAAGGTGCGCGGGTTTTGCTCTGACTCTTGCTCGTAATCTTAATCTTAATCCTGCTCCTCCGATTGGAGCTTCAAGGGGAGGATTACGGTTAGGATTAAGATTACGAGCAGGAGGGAGAGAGGCCGTCGGCACATTGGACACGTGGCCATCTCTCCACCTAGACTCCGCGCCCATGCGCATCGTCACTTCTGCTGCCGCCATGCAATGCCTCGCCCTCCGCTGGCGGCGCACCGGCACGCGGGTCGGTTTCGTGCCGACGATGGGCTACCTGCACGACGGCCACCTCAGCCTCGTGAGCCGCGCGCGACGGCTCGTCGGCAAGCGCGGCATCGTCGTCGCGAGCATCTATGTGAACCCGACGCAGTTCGCGCCGACGGAGGACTTGTCCGCCTATCCGCGTGATCTGGATCGGGACAAGGCGCTGTGTCGCAAAGCGGGTGTGGACGTGCTGTTCCTCCCGTCGGATACCGAGATGTATCCGGGCCGCGACGCAGGCGGCTACAGCACTTATGTCGTCGAGGAGAAGCTCTCGCAAGGCATGGAGGGCGGCGCGCGCCCGACACACTTTCGCGGTGTCACCACGGTTGTTGCCAAGCTCTTCAACCTCGTGCTGCCGGACGTGGCCGTGTTGGGCGCGAAGGACTGGCAGCAGGCCGCGATTCTTCGTCGCATGGTGCGCGATCTGAACTTTCCGCTGAAGCTGGTGGTGGCTCCGACCTTGCGGGAAAAGGACGGCCTGGCGATGAGTTCGCGGAACAAATACCTCTCCACCGAGGAGCGCTCGCAGGCGACGATTCTTTACCGGGCGCTGAAGCTGGCGAAGGAAGTTGTCCTCAGCTCACGCGCGCCGAACTACGCGGACGTGCTGAAGAAGGAACTCGCCGCGCTCATCGCCACACAGCCCGCCGCGCGGCTGGACTACGTGGAATTCTTCGACGGAGAAACGCTTCAGCCGACCACCTCAGTCACGCGGGACACGCACATGGCACTGGCGGTGTTCATCGGGAAGACGCGGTTGATTGACAACGCGGAGCTGCGATAGCACCGCAAAAGGCATGGACAGGCGAGCAAGATGGCATAGCCTAAGGCCAGTATATCACTGCCATGATACGGTTCAAAGCTCACCGCCCTGCGGTTGCCGGCTTCACTCTCATTGAACTGCTGGTCGTCATCGCCATCATTGCCATTCTGGCCGGAATGCTCCTGCCTGCGCTGAGCAAGGCCAAGCAGAAGGCTCAGGGCACATTGTGCGCCAGCAACCTCAAGCAGCTCCAACTCGGCTTCAACCTCTACTCACCCGACTACGATGGGAAGTTCATCCCGAACTGGCCGGGCAGTTGGTGCCCCAACGCAATGGGCACCGCGCCAAACACACCCGGCAACACCAACTGGTTCGCGATCCAGAACAACTCTCACCTGTCTCCCTACGTGGCGAAGAACTACGCCATCTACAAGTGTCCCGCTGACAAGAGCACGGATGTCGGCAACGGCCAAGCGCGCGTCCGCAGTGTGGCCATGAACCAAGGTGTTGGCTGGGGTGCCACTGCCTCGTGGCAGGATCGTAACTATGCCCCGTTCCGCCCCTCCCAGCTTTTCATGATTTACCAGCGCGAGTCCGATGTGGTCCGCCCCAGCCCGTCCGACCTCTTCGTGATGACCGACGAGCACCCGTCCATCATCAACGACGACGCGTTCGGCGTCGCCATCAAGACCAACGCATCCGCCGCCGGCCTGCTCATCGACTTCCCCGCCAACTACCACAACATGGCCAGCGCCTTCTCCTTCGTGGATGGCCACACCGAGCTGCACAAATGGACGGAGCCCGTGATGCAGGCGGTGATTCGTTACCCCGCTGCCCCCCCCGGCAATCAGTCCATCTTAGATGCACAGTGGCTCTCCGACCACGCTTCTGCCCCGAAATGAAATCCCTGCTCACCCTGCCCTTGTTCGCAGCGTTGTTGCTGATTTGCCCGATCGGTTGCCGTAAACGCCAGCCAGCCCCGCCCTCGCCCGCGCCGGAAACCACTGCTCCGGCAACGCCCCCACCCAAGCTCACCACGGGGCACGTTGTGCCTAGCACGCTCAAGGAGTTCGAGTCCAGCGTCGTCCTCGCGGACCTGAATAAGAACCTCCAAATCTTCCTCACGCAGAAGCAACGCCTGCCCGCCGATCTCAACGAACTCGGACGCGACAGTGGCATGTCTATCCCCAATCCACCGGCCGGCACGAAGCTGGTGATCGACGCGAAGTCGAAGTCGGTCAAAGTTTTGCCTCAATAGGCGCGTGACGGGGACTCGCTTGTCCCCGTGCAATCAGAGAAAGTCGCTCCCACGGCGGACAGGAGTGTCCGCTTCACATCACTTCGCCATCACCACCTCTAGCTCGCGCGAAGCCAGCGTGGGTGCGCCGGACTCGATTCGCACGCCGTCGCGGATGCCGTTCATTTGCTCCTGCTCTTTGCACCAGCCCTTGATTTCCACGTCGTTGAAAATCTTGCCGAGCACACGGCGGAGGAGGCCCTTGAGGTTCGGGTTCTCCAAGTCTTGCAGGCAACGGATGGCCTCCTCTTTGTAAGTCTCGAGCAAGGTCTTCGCGCGCAGGTCAGCCCCGACTTCGGTGTAGAGCGCCTCGATGTCTTTCACGGTCGTGCCGGCGGGGAGCTGCCGACGCCAGACGCTCGCGAGCAGTTCTTTCTTGGCGTCCTTCGCCTTCTCATGCGCGACGGCGAGCAGCAGGCTCGGGCGCAGGCCGGCGATGTCGTTGGTCTCGCCAGTGTCGCCGAGATCGCTCAAGTCGTCGCGAATCTGATACGCGATGCCGAGCGCCTCGCTGTAAACGTGCAGCACGTCTTCGACTTCTTCGTGCTGCTCGACGCCCGCGTAAAGCGCGCCAACGCGCAACGCGACCTCGAAGGCGGGTGCGGTCTTCTTGCGGAAGATGTCCAGCACCTGGTGCTGCGTGAGCGACTGCGGGTTGCGCGCCCAGCAAAGTTCCGCGCCTTGGCCGCGACAGAGTTCGCGCTGGCCTTCGCTGGCGATGCGCACCATCTCGGCCTTCTGCGCCGGGCTGGCCTTGCACGCGGCGAGCAAGCGGTAGCCTTCACCGATGAGGAGGTCGCCCACGTTCAGCGCGACGGCCGTGCCGTATTCCTCGTGCAAGGTCTTCTCGCCGTAGCGCAGCGCGTCGTTGTCCTCGATGTCGTCGTGGATGAGGGAGGCTTTATGGAAACACTCGACGGCGACGGCGACCTTTTTGATGTCCTCGGGCAGCGGCTTGCCGGTGTCGCGACGCAGCGCCTGGTAAGTGGACACGACGAGGAAGGGCCGCCAGCGCTTGCCGGCGCGCATGAGCCAGTCGCGCGCGATACGTTCGGTCTCGCCTTCGGCGTTGCCCATGATGGTGTCGAGCGCCACGGGGCTGAACCAGAAATCCACTTCGTCGCGGAGTGCGCCGAGGTCGAGGCGGCGCGTCTGGTCATCGCTGGTGAGGTGGATGTAATCCCAGACCCAGTCGAGGTCCACGGTGGTGTCAATGCAGTCGTCCTGCAGGAGCGGGATGGCGACACCGGGGATGGCGGCGGCTTCCATGTAGGGGAACGCGCGTTCGAGGACGCTGAGGCAACTGACGCCGACGATGGCCTCCACCTTGCCGGTTTGAATCAGCGACATGACGATGGCCGAGCCTTCCGCCACGAGCGTCGCGTAGCCGAGCTTCTCCGCCTCGGCCTGCAAGTCCTGGATGGTGCAGAGGCCGCATTGTTTGCAGAGCAGGCCGAACTCATCGAACGGGGCGGGGCACTTGCTCTCCACGCGGAGGCATTTGGGCAGCAACAACAGCCGGCGCTCAAAGGGCACGGCGGCGATTTGCTCGCGCCACATCTCGTTGTTGATGAGCACGCCGATGTAGTCGCGGTAGATGGGGTCGCACCGGAGCATGCCGATGACGCGGTCGGCGTGGACCTTCAGCTCGGCGGTGGGCATGGGCGGCACCGGGTTGAACTCGGCGACGTAGTTGCGGATGACGTGGAGGAAGTGGTTCCGCTCAATGGGTGTCTGCGGGATGTTCTTCTTCGGCGTGCGGAAGCGCTGTTGGACGACGTGCTTCGGGACGGCGGCAGAGGTGTAGCTGCCGGGCGGCTTGAAGGCGATGGTCTCGGTCATAAAACTTGCGGCGTTGGACGTTCTCGCGTTGTCGCTCAGTCAAAGTCTCGGCTGCCGCGAAACAGTGCGGCTTCCCCGCCCACCGGTCTAGTCAGGAATTGAACCCGTCGGCACAACCAAGCGTCAGCTTGCAACTGTCCCGTTGCGCCCCCGCCTACAGCCGCTTCACCCGCGCGGCTTGAATGATCCACTCGGGCTTGTGCGCGCCGAGGCCAAGCTGGCCGGGCGCGAGGCCGGTGAAACGGCCATTCATGCTGAACGCGGTCGGCAGGCCGGTCCACCGGAACAGCGGCCGACCATCCAGCGTCACTTCGATGATTGCGGTCACGGGACCGACGCGCACGGTGAGGTCGAGTTGGTGCGCCTCGGAGTCGCTGATTTGCAAGCCGATCACGGCGTTGGGTTGTTTGATGCCTTCACCATCCACGTAGTGCAGGCCGGAGACGAAACCCGCCTTGGGGTAGCCGTCGAGAGCGAAGCCCGTTTGCCGGCCCGCGACGGGCAGGAAGACGGTGAGCGAGTCCGCGGGTGTGAGCCGGCGGATGTTGAGTTGCAGATGATAGCTGGTGTTGGAGAAGTCGCCGGGCAACGGCACTGTCGCATACATCCTGTCGGGGCTGCGCAGGCTGCCACTGTCGAATGCCCAGCCCTGGCCGTTGGCGTCGATCTTGCTGGGAATGAGCGAGTCGAGGAGCGACTCCCACTCGCCCGGCGCACGTGTCGGCGTGGAGGCTGCGCGGGTGTTGAGCGCGCGTGGTTCCCAGACGCGCACGAGCCGATCAATGCCGATGCTCGCGAGCCGTTTGCCGCCGGGACTCCACGCCAGGCTGATGGGAATGACCAGCGGCCCACGCATCTCCTCGACCATGGCGCCGGTCTCGAAGTTCCAGAGCCGCAGTGTGAGGTCGTCTGATGCCGTGGCGACGATTGGCTCACGCGGGTGGAAGGCCAACGCGGTGATGCCTCCGTCGTGCGCGCGGAACTCGCGCCGTAACGCCAGTGTCTCCGGGTCGCGGATGCGCACTATCTTTTCAGGGCCTGCGTCCGCAATGAGCTTGCCGCCGGGTGCGACGGCAAAGGCCAACAGGCGCGAATTGTTGGTGGCAGCGGCAAGCGTCTCGCCACTCGATGCGTTGGCCAGCGTGAGGAAGGAACGAGTCGCGGAATGCGACACAGCGATGAGGCGGTTGGTTCCGAGCCAATCCCCATCCACGATGCTGCCAACTGCGTTCACGGCAAGCGCGCGAAGCTGTTTCCCCGTCGCGGCATCGAGCAAGTGAGCGCCCGTCCAGACGTGGTCGCCAGCGGGGTTTAAGCGCAGTATGCGTGGCGTAACCTGCAGCTTCCAACGCCCAATTTCATTCACGCCAACCCCATCGAGCTGGAGCAGGAAAAACTCCTTCGACCCCGCCAGATTGCCGCCAAGTGCGACCCTGCCATCCGCGCTCACGGAGCCGATGGGGCGCGACGAGGTAATGTCCGTCTTCCAGAGCGGCGCGTGCGCACCATTGGTGGCAAGTTGCTCGACGCGGGCAGCGCCGAGCCGGTCGAAGTGGAACACCGCGTCATCATGGGCGAGGAATCTCACCCACGGGCTGTTCGCGGTAGCAGGCAGTTGCCACCGCGGCTCGGTTTGCGCGAGGTCCCAGGACTTCGTCACGTCGCCGACGACCACGAGTTAGCCGGACAACGGATGGACACGGGCAAGTATAGGCGATGCGTCCAAGCCGAGCACGGCTTGGAGCATATAGCCGCTGCGCGCATCCCAGACGCGCAGGTGGTTGTAGGAGCGGTTGTCCGGGTAGGTCAGCGAGACGAGGCGGCGGTGGTCCGGGGTGAAGCTGAGCTGCCGGATGGCGCAGCTCGCTGCCCGAAAGTCGAGCATCAGCTTTCCGTCACTGAGTCGTGCACAGCGCACTCCGCCCGGCTCGTCGCCGTAGGCAGCCAGTTCACCGTCATGACTCACTGCGAGGGCGTGCACAAACGGCCCGCTGTCTGGCAGCGCCCGGATTTCGCTGCCATCGCGCGCGTCCAGCAGGCTCACGCTGTTGGGCCCGGCGATGGCCACGACGGACTTGCCGGTGGGATGGAAGGCACCGCGGACCCACGATGAGCGGCTATTAAAAACCCACTTTACCATGCCGGTCTTCGCGTCGTGCATCCGAAGCTCGGTGCGCCCGCTGCGATCGGTTGACGTGACGAGCAATTGGCCGCCTGCCGGGCTGAACTCGAGGGTGAACGGCGGCGGCGTGACCCACTCGCGCAGCTTGCGGCCGTCACGCGTGCTGTGGAATGCGATATTCGTGACCGACTGGTTGCCGACCGCCAGCTCCTCGCCGTCGGGGGAGAAGGACAGGTGGTAGTTGCCGCCGGGTGCGCCGCCGAAGGGGCTTTTGAACTCAAGCACGCGCGCCCCGGTGCGGGCTTCCACCAACTCGATCCATCCGTCCGCGCCCGCGGTTGCGAAGATGCCCGGGCGCAGTGGATGCCCCGCGACGCCACGAATCGCCACGGTGGCGAGGGACCGAATCGTGGCCAGCGAGGGATCGGAGCGCGCGAGCAGGTAGCCCCAGCTCGTGTCGCGCAATTCCTCCGGCACGGCGAGCAGGGCGGCGCGCGCCGCCGGCCCGTCCAGCTCGCGGAGCGCGGCGTCCGCCAACGCCGTCTGCGCGCGGGCAAGGGCGCGGCGAGTCAGTTCCTTTTCGGCCAGCGCTTCCTGCTGGGCGGCGACGGCCTTGAACTCGTTGGTTTTCGCCACGTGCTCGCTGGCCTGCGCGGCCCGCGCGTTTTGCTCGGCGAGAAGCGCGTTCTCCGTGGCCTTGCGTTCGCTGGAAATGACCTTGGCCATCAAGCCCAGCGAAAGCAGCACGACCAACGCGGCGACGGCGGCGAGGGTCTTGTGGCGCCCGAGAAAGAGGCGCACGAGGCGCAACGCCCCGGCCTGCTCCGCACTCGTGGCGAAGCCCGACTGATACGCCTCGATGTCCGCCATGACCTGCGCGACGGTCGCGTAACGGTCCTCGGGCTTGAGGGCCATTGCGCGCAGGGTCACGGCGGAGAGCGACGCTGGCACCTTGCCGTCGGGGCAGTGCGGAAGTCCGGTGACCTTCCGCGCGTCCGCGATCTCGCCGGCCGGATTGGCGGCAGCCGCGCTCTTCGTGTTGTAAGTGCTCGGCGGCGTGATGATGCCGCTGATGACCTTGGCCAGGACTTCCTCGACCTTCTTGCCCTCGATCGGATGCCGCAGAGTAAGAATCGCGTAGAGGATCGCGCCCAGCGAATAGATGTCCGAGTGCGTGCCGATGTCCGCGAGCCGGCCCTCGGCCTGCTCGGGCGGCATGTATTGCGGCGAGCCCATCACCGCGCCCTCGATCGTCAGCGCACCGGCCCCGGCGGCCAGCTCCGCGTCGCTCAATTCCGTGAAGCCTTCCACCTCCGCCTGCGTGGCCGCCTCGGCCTTCGCATGCTGATGGTCGTCCAGATGCTTCGCCAGTCCCCAGTCCATCACGAGCACCTCGCCGAACTCGCCGACCATCACGTTCTCCGGCTTGAGGTCGCGATGGATGATGCGCTGGTGGTGCGCGAAGGCGATGGCGTCGCAGACCTTCCGGTAAATGGTCAGCAGCCGGTCGAGCGTGTAGTGCTCAATGGTGGGTTCGTCGCCCTTGCGGATGGCGGTGAGGATGCCTTGAAGCGTGCGGCCCTTGACCATCTTCATGGTGTAGAAGAGCTGGCCCTCGGCGTTGCGGCCCATCTCATGGATGGGGACGATGTTCGGGTGTTCGAGCCGCGCGAGCACGAGCGCCTCGCGCTTGAAGCGCTGCCGGGAGGTGCTTGAGGCCTCATCCTTAAGCAGCATGACCTTCATCGCCACCTCGCGGTCGAGGGTCTGGTCGGTGGCGGCGAGGATCGCTCCCATGCCCCCACGAGCGACCTCACGGCCGGGACTTTAGGTGGAGCCGGAGTTCATATGATGCCCCGGAGACTAGCGGAACTTCACTTCGCGTCCAGCCGCTTCACCTCCGACTCATGCGTCACGTCGTCGGCCTCGACTTCGAGTGGCGGAAATTGGGCTTCCCGCGTTTTCGTCCGCTGCTACTTTGAGCGCGTGCCTCTGCTCCGCATTCTCGTGGATGGCTACAGCCTCCTGCACGCTTGGCCGGAACTGGCCGAGGGCCGCGCGCGCCATTCCGCCGCCGCGCGCGAGGCACTCATCCAGGAGCTGACGCACTACCACGACGCCACCGGGACGGCGCTCACGATCTTCTTCGATGGCGCGGGCGCGCCCAAGGGCACGCCGCAGACGCACTCCACGCGGCAGGTCGAGGTGCTCTACTCGCGCGCCGGCCAGACGGCGGACCAGATGATCGAGCGCGCGGCGTATCGCCTCAGCCAGCTCGGCGAGGTGATGGTCATCACGAACGACTACGCCGAGCGCGACACGGTGAATTCCTTTGGCGGCATGGCGCAAAGCTGCGAGAACTTCCTGCGCATGATGGGCGAAGCCAACCGCGACATGGCGATGGACTTGAAGGAGCACAACCGCCGCGAGCGCTCGCGCTTCAAGCAGCCGCACTGACATGAAGCGCGCGTTGCAAATCCTTTTGACCCTGGCCCTCGCGGCGCAGACCGCGCTCGCGGCCGCGCCCTCATTTCCGAGGCAGGCGGCCAAGATGATCCTGCCCATCCCGCCCGTCGGCCCCTCGCCCATCACGCCGGACTGCCGCTACATCTTAGTCGTGGACACCTCGTCCGCGATGCAGCGCTCCGCCGACGGCCTCTACCGGACCACGCACCGGCTCCTCGCCAACGGCCTCGGCGGGCGGATGCAGGCGGGCGATGTCTTCACGGTCTGGACTTACGCGGACACGGTGCTGACGCGCGAATTTCCGCTGAACGCCTGGACGCCTGACTTGAACGTCGCACTGGCGAACCGCGCCTACGAATTCCTCGCGCAGCAAAAGTTCCGTGGCAAATCGAACCTCCGCCCTGTCTTCGCCGAACTCGGGCAGGCGCTCGCCATCGCTACGAATCTCACCATCGTCCTGGTCTCCGACGGCACGGACGTGATCGTTGGCACGCCGTTCGACCGGCCCATCAACGTCACCTACGGCGGGCGCGCCAGCGAGATGCGCTCCGCCAAGATGCCCTTCGTCACCGCGCTGGTGACGCGCGGTGGTGAGTTCACGCACTGGTCGGTGCGCGGCGGCTTGGAGGACATGGGTCTGCCGTTTCCGGAGAAGCCTGTGGTGCTTGTGCCGTTGGTTGCACAAGCGCCCGTGCCCGTGACTCCGGCCCCGACGCCAATTCCGATTCCGGTCGTCACAACTTCGCCGCCTCCGTCCGTCGTCGTGGCACCCAAGCCTGTCGCGCCGACGAACGTCCCGCCTCCCGTCGTCGTCACCACACCGGTTCCCAAGCCTCCGGTTCCCGCACCGCCGCTGACACCGAAGCCCGTCGAGACAGCCAAGGCCCCACCGCCAGTCGCGATCAACACCAACGCAATTCCAGCCAAGCCTCCGACAACTCCCGACCCGAAGCCTCCCGAACCCGCGCCCGTCCTCGTTGTCACGAAGAAGGTCGAGCCGGTCCCGGTGCCATCTCCAAGCAAACCAAACGCGCCTCTTCCAGTCCCAGCGCCCGCTCCGAAACAGGAAGCGAAAGCCGCACTGCCTCCACCGCCCAAGCCGGTGATTGAAACGCCGAAGCCTCCGGCCCCCGCGCCCAAGCCCAACGTCGCCTTGGTGCCGACTGTAGTTCCGGCACCACCCGCGCCCACGCCTCTGCCCGTCGCCAAGACGAAGGAGACGCTGGTCATCCCGCCCGCGCTGCGCCAGCCCAAGAGCGTGGTGGACTTTTCGAACGCGCTGGCAAATGTCGAGTTGCTCCGTCCATCCACCGCCACTTCCGCCCCGCCCGCCAAGCCGCTCGAAGCTCGCGTCGTCGAGCCGAAACCCGTCGCGCCGAAACTCACGAACGCGCCGCTGCTAGTGACGAAGACGGCGCCTCCTGCTCCGCCCATCGCTACCAATCCACCCGTCGCGAAGCCCGCCACGAACACGGCAGCCGTCACAAGCTCGCCGCCCAAAATTATCCCCATCGTCGTCCCGCCGCGCGTTGTGACCGCGCCAGTCCCTTCGCCGAAGCCGATCTCAGCCGCGATCAATCCTCCCGCAGCGAAAACGAACACCGCCGTCGCCAGCGTGAACGCCACGCCACCCAAGGCGAAGGTCGGAGTCCCGGCTCCGAAAGCCGCAGCGCCTGCGGCCAAGCCGGTCCCTGCCACCGAAACTCCGAAGCCCGCCAAGCCCGCCAAGCCCGCCGGACAACTCGCCGTCGCCTCTCCCGCCGCGCGCAGGGGCAACTGGGTTTATCTCGCCGCAGCCGTGGGATTGCTCGTCCTCGCCGGCGGTATCATTGCCCATCTCCTCCGCCCACGCCCCACGCCCAGCGCCATCTCGCAGTCACTCGACGGCAAGCGCGGCGTGTAGCGGCGTCTAGCGGCGGTCTGTGACCGCCGAACTCTGCCCATTTCCGCTGGCCCGGCGCTCACAGAGCGCCGCTACAGCTTGTCCGAGTCCCGCATCTCCGGCCCGCTCATTGACTCGACCGACGCACGCCGATACCGTCACGCCCCATGATGGCTCGAACTGCAACTGCAAGCGCCGCGACCACCCAACCGAGTTTTCGCGTCGGCGACGAGCGCTTGATCAAGCTCACCGCCAACGCCGCGAAGAAGGTTTCCACGCTGCTCACCAAGCAGGGCCGGCCAGCCGGCGTGTTGCGCGTGGCGGTCGTCGGCGGCGGCTGCTCCGGCCTGCAATACAAGATGGACCTCCAGGACCGCCCGCAGAACCGCGACTTCCTCGTCGAGAGCGCGGGCGTGAAGGTGGTCGTGGACCCGAAGAGCGCGCTCTACGTGACCGGCAGCGAACTGGACTACGTCGAGGCGCTGACCGATGGCGGGTTCAAGGTGACGAATCCCAACGCCGCGACGAGCTGCTCGTGCGGCGAGAGTTTTAGCGCGTGACCGACTGCTTCGCCTTGCTCGACGAGCCGTGCCGCCCGTGGCTGGAAGTGGCCGCACTCAGGGCCAAGTTCCACGCCCGCTCCGCCGAGGTGCATCCCGACCGCGTCCACAACGCGCCCGAGGCCGAGCGCGCCGCCGCGCAGGAGCGTTACACCGCGCTGAACGCCGCTTTCAACACGCTGCGCGAGCCGAAGGACCGCTTGCAGCACCTGCTCGAACTGGAGTCCGGCGCGAAGCCGGGCAACATCCAGTCCACGCCCCCTGAACTCACCGACCTGTTCTTCGAGGTGGGCCGGCTGTGTCGCGACGTGGATTTCTTCCTGCTGGAGAAGGGCCGCGCGAACTCGCCGCTGCTCAAGGTGAAGATGTTTCAGCGCGCGATGGACTGGACGAACCAGATCAACACGCTGCAACAGCGGCTCAATGCGAAGCGCGGTGAGTTGGAGGCCGCGCTCGCCGCGATGAACGAGGTGTGGGCCGCCGCGCCATCGGAGTCGGAAGCACGACGCATTGCGTTGCCGCTGGCGCGACTGGAGCAGCTCTACAGGACGTTCAGCTTTCTCAGCCGATGGACGGCGCAGTTGCAAGACCGGTTGGTGCAACTGGCGTTCTGAGCCGGGCCGATTCCCACTGTTCACCTGCGCGGGACTCTGCTACCGGTCTCCGACTGCTGCCTGCTCAAGCCAGCTTTGATCCGACCGCAAACATGCGCTCTATCCTGAAGGTGTTGCTCTACACGGCCCTCCTCGCCGCGTGCTACTGGTGCGGCTTCAGCGCGTATGGAGACTACGCGCAGTTAATGATGGACGACGGCGACGGCTTGTCCCGCTCTGCCCGGGTCAAGCCAGGGAAACCGGGAAAAGAAACGAACTCCCCTCCAACGGCTGCCAATGCGGACGAAACTCTCCCAGCCACGAACTCGCCCCCATCACGGAAATCCGTTGCCAGCGCCCAAACCGCCACGACCGGCGAGGAGACTGATGAAGGCATAGGCACGCGCACCAACCATCGTGTTGGGCGGAACTATTTGCGCCTGCTGGGCTACACGGTCGGCTTCGCGGTGTCGCTGCTCGGCCTTGGCTTCGTCGCCGCGCAGGATTTCGGCCATCTCCTGAAGTCCCAGCTCGGCAGGGAGGTTTCCTATGTGGACGCCAGGTCCGCGCGCAAAGCGGAATACGACCGCGCTGAACGCACCGCCCTCAAGGGCCAGCATCACGAGGCCATCCGGCTGTTGCAGGCGATCGTCGCGAAGCATCCGGGCCACATCCATTCCACCCTGCGCATCGCAGAGCTTTACGACAAGGAGCTGCACGACTTCCAGAACGCCGCGCTGCAATACGAGCAGCTCCTCCAGCTCAAGCTGCCGCCGGAGCAATGGGGCTGGATCGCCATCCGTCTCGCGAACATTTACTCCGGCAAACTCAATCAGCCGCGCACCGCGCTGGAGCTCGTGCGCCGCCTCGCCGCCGAGCACCCGGAGACCCAGGCCGGTGGCAAGGCGCTCAAGAGGCTCTCGCGCATCTCCGGTGCCGGTCTCGATGCCGAGGCCGGAAAAGATCTCTGACCGCAGGCGCGGAAGTTTTCGCTGGCACGGAGTTTTCCTCAATCCGACCCAAGGGGTTTTTCGATTAATACCAACCACGGATGGAGGCTGGCATAATCACTCGGCTGGCGGCTGGACACTTTCTCCCTCACCCCGGCCCTCGCCCAGCGGGAGAGGGGGACCACTCGACCACGCTCGCATCGCAGTTGAGCTGCGGGTTCACGAACCGCAGACTGCGTAGCTCCCTCTCCCAGCGGGAGAGGACCGGGGTGAGGGAGAAGGGCCTCGCCGATCCAGAGCGTTTGAACAGGTTCTATCCGTATTTGGTATCACACCGGTTCGAATTCCCCAGCTATCCATGCTCCCGCAAACTGAAACTTGATTGTTGACTTATGAACAATAAGACCCTGCCGCTCGAATCCACCACCGAAACCCACGCCCTTCCGCGCCGCCTGCCAATGGCGGTGAAGCTCGGCTACACCGCCTTCATGGCCGTGCTCGTGCCTGTCTATGGGGCGAACTACGGCCCGACGAACTTTCTCTACTTCTGCGACGTGGCGCTCTTCCTCACGCTCGTCGCCGTGTGGACGGAGAGCGCGCTGCTCGCCGGCATGGCCGCCGTGGGGATCGTCCTGCCGCAGATGATCTGGGTGCTGGGCTTTGCGGCCGGTCTGTTTGGCGTGAAGCTGCTGGGCATGACCGCCTATATGTTCGATGAGCGCCGCTCGCTGTTCCTGCGCGGCCTCTCGCTCTTTCACGGCTGGCTGCCCTTCCTCCTCTTTTATCTCGTGTGGCGTACGGGCTACGACCGCCGGGGCCTCCCCGCCTGGACCGTCCTCGCCTGGGCGCTCCTCCTCCTTTGCTTCTTTTACATGCCCCCACCGAACCCCGATGCCGGCCTCACGCCGGTAAATATCAATTATGCATGGGGCCCGAGCGACGCCGCCGCGCAGACGTGGATGCCGCCCTACGCCTGGCTCGCCTTTCTCCTCGTGGGCATGCCGGTGCTGCTCTTTCTTCCGGCTCACCTCATCCTAAAAAAGATCGGGAAACGCCGGCGCTAGCCAATGCCTGCCTTGCCTGCTGGCCGCCCCGATCATTTTGCTCCGGCAGTGCGGCCAGTTGCCACAACCCTGCCCCTCCTCGCCCAGGACGGTACAAACCTCGCATAACTACTTTCAAGGATTCGTCGGCCGTCCACAGCGGGGCCGTCGGTAGGAGACCTTATGAGCACGAGAAAAAAGAAGGACATCAAGCCACTACTCAATAAAAGGGAACGTGCCCTGGTGGGAGAGAGTGATCGCTACAGCTCCGCCGGGAGGCTGAAGGAAAAGGTAAAGCTCTTCCGCAAGCTGCGGGATAAGTATCGCGATCTGGCGCGCCGCCAGGCGATCGAACAGCGGGGTAATCACAACCATAGCTTCGACGAGGCCGGCGACAAAAAGAGCCGGACCAAGGAGAAAGCTGAATATTTTGCTCGCCGTCTCGACGGGTTCCGCAATCGCCTCCGCGAAGCCGAGCTGCCCTTCCTTTCCAAACGAAGCGCGGAAGACGAAGTGCCCTCGAAAGAAATAGACGAGAATAGCTCCCGACCCATCCAGTTCTTCAATCCGGGCGTGAGCGCCGAAGCGATCAAGCAATCAGTGGAACTGGGCTCTGAAGCGCGGACCGAAGAGGAACAAT
>SXTU01000268.1 GCA_005791875.1 Verrucomicrobiales bacterium | reverse complement strand
CTTCGCGCAAGCATACGGGCTGCGCGGGTCGAAAGGCGTCGTCTCCGTCTGCGGCACTTCCATCACCTTGCCATACATCTCGGAGGAGGAGGCTTGGTAGAAGCGCGGCTTGATGCCGACTTCGCGGATCGCCTCAAGCAGTCGGATGGTGCCGGTGCCGACGATGTCCGCTGTGTATTCCGGCGCGTCGAAGCTCACGCGCACGTGGCTTTGCGCGGCCAGGTTGTAAATCTCATCCGGCTGGATTTTCCCGACGAGCCGCGCCAGACCGCTCGCATCGCTCAGATCGCCGTAATGCAGGAAGAGCTTGTGCTTCGGCGAATGCGGGTCCGTGTAGATGTGGTCGAGCCGGTGCGTGTTGAACGTGCTGGCGCGCCGGATGATGCCGTGGACCTCATAGCCCTTGGCGAGCAGGAGTTCCGCGAGGTAAGAGCCGTCTTGGCCAGTAACGCCAGTAATCAAAGCCTTTTTGGACATATTTAGTGCTCGCACGATGGGCCAACGCCGCGCGACGTGGCAAGAATAGAATCAGCCGCGCGCGGCAAAATTGCTCGTGGATCATCACGTCCCGCTTTGCGTCCTTCGCGTCCTTTGCTTGAGGAAACCTTTGCTACCGCTTCACCCCGACGCGCGGGCAAAGCTCCTTCAACTCACAGCCAGCACAATCCGGCTTGCGCGCATCACACCTCCGCCGCCCGTGCCAGATGAGCCAGTGACTGAACTGCGCCCACTGCGGCCGCGGCACGAGCTTCATCAAGTCCGTCTCGATTCGCTCCGGCGTCGTCGCCCGCGTCAGCCCGAGCCGTTGCGAAAGCCGGGAGACATGAGTATCCACCACCACGCCCACATTGATGCCGAAGGCATTTCCGAGCACCACGTTCGCCGTCTTGCGCCCTGCCCCGTCCAGCGCCGTTAGTTCGTCCATCGTGCGCGGCACCACGCCGCCGTGGCGCTCAACCAGCTTGCGGCAGCACGACTGGATGTTCTTCGCCTTGTTCCGGTAAAAGCCCGTGCTCCTCACCGCCTGCTCCAAATCCGCCAACGGAGCCTCCGCGAAGTCCCGCGCACTCCGATACCGCTTGAACAACTCCGCCGTGACCATGTTCACCCGCTTGTCCGTGCATTGCGCCGAAAGGATGGTCGCGACGAGCAGCTCCACTGGGTTTGCATGGTTCAGCTCGCAATACGCGTCCGGGTAAGTGCGCTGCAACGCGGCGATGATCGCGGTCGTGCGACTGGCTCTAGCTTCGGCTGATTCGCGTGACATGACTTGGCGGCGAAGCCTAGTGTCCGCGCCGCTCTCGTCAATGCCACCGCGCCGCGACGGCGACAAACCCCGGCTTGCCTGCCGCCCGCGCCAGCCTACAGTGCCGCCATGCGTATCCTGCTTGCACTCGGCGCGGTTTGTCTTGCGGCGCTGTCGGCTCCCGCCCAGCAGCCGCAGGCCAAGACGGCCAACTCCCTGGTGCGGTTCCAAATCTCCCTCAAGCAAAAGCTTTTTCTCGCCGGCGAATCCATCGAGCTTGAGGTCGCGATGCTGAACAACTCCGGCGGGCCGCTGACTTTCCGCCCGGAGGACGGCTGGCTGGAATTCACCGTCTGGAGCATGCTCAAGCCGACTGGCGAGGGCAACCCGGTGGCCCGCCTCAGGCCTGTGACGGTCGAGGAAACCTTCACCGTGAAGCACACGGATGCGGCGCGGACCACTGTGAACCTGACGCCGGGCTTCGATATGCGGCGGCCGGGGCTTTACCGGGTCACTGCCTCCATGGTTTACCGGGGCGCGACTGCGCCGGTCACGGCCGAGCCGGTCACATTCAATGTGGTCCCGGGGTTCAAGCTGACGGAGCACGTGTTCGGCCTGCCGCCGCGCGCGGATTCAGACGCGCCGCCCGAGGCCCGGAAGTATTTGCTTCAGCAGTTGACGCTTACCGAGCCACGGGAGATGCGACTCTACCTGGCTGTCACGGATGTCTCGGAGGCGACGATCATCCGCCAGTTGAAGCTGGGCCGGATGGCGGGAAGCAACAAGCCGCCCACTCAACTGGACCGCCTGAGCAATCTCCACGTGCTCCACCAGACGGAGAACGGACGGCACTTCGTCCACAGTATCGTGAGTCCGCGCGGCGACCTGCTCGTGCGCGAGACGCATGAATCAATCGGCTCGCAGCCGACGTTGCTCTTGGACGACGAGGGTGTGGTGACGGTCAAAGGCGGCGCACGCCGCGCGCGGCCCGATGACATTTCGCCCGCCAAGCTTCAGCTAACCCCAGCCGAAACGCGGGCGAAGCAGTGATCGCGGGCCGGTCGTTGCCGGCGTGGCACGGGCGGCGTTGAGGCTGCGGATTATCGAGGTGATCGCTGCAGCGATCTGACTTCCAGCCACTCCTCTCCTGTTATTGATCCTGATCTTGCTCCCCGGGAGAAAGGGACCGAGCAGGATTAGGATCAGGATTACGAGCAGGAGTCCGAGTCAGCGTAGGGAGCGGAGGAGTTGCTCGACGCGGTCGAGGTCTATGCCGCGCGGGCGGTTTTCCAGGAGCCAGAGGAGGTCGAGGCGGCCGCCTTCGGGGTCTTCGTTTTGCAGGCGGAGCAAGGCGCGGCCGATGCGCTCGCCGGCGGACTCGGGGGAGAGGGCGACGATGAGTTCCTGATAGCGGAGCATGGCGGCGGCGTCCTGCGTGGCGCGCGCGCCGGTGATGAGGTTGCGCAACATGCGCACGATGATGGAGCGCTTGGTGGCGGGTTGAAGGTCTTCCTCGGTGAGCTGCATTTGCTCCTGGCGTTTGTCGGGGACGAGCGCGCCGCCGTCGAAGACGTCGAGGAGCTGGCGGTTCCCCATCTTGGGGCGATGCAACACCATGAAGTGGCCGGGCACGGGCGCGCCGCTCACGGTGTCGAGGCCGATGCGGCGGGCGAGTTCGAGGAAGACGACGGAGAGGGTGATGGGGATGCCTTCGCGGTCGTCGAGGACTTCGTTGATGTAGGAGTTGGCGCGGTTGGCGTAGTCGCTGCGGCTGCCGTGGAAGCCGTTTTCCTCGAAGAGAAACTTTTTCAACGCCCGCAGCTTCGTGTCGTCGTCGGGCATGGCGGCGAGCTGGGTGGTGATGTCCTTGGCCATGTCGTCGAGCTGGCGGCGGTAGGCGGCGAGGTCGAGTTCTTCGTTGTCGAGCTTGGCGAGGAGGAGGGCGGCGTGGAAGAGGTCAATCTTCGTCTCGGGCTGGTCGAGTTCGCGGAGCAGCGCGGCCTGGATGTCGCGGCGGTGGACGGTGCGCGCGAGTGTGCGGAGCTGGCCGACTTCCTTTTCGAGGCGGTCGGCGCGCGCAGTGAGGACGGCACGGCTGGCGGCGGCGTTGGTTTGGAGGGACGAGAGGAGTTTTTCGGTCGGCGGCGTGGTGAGGGTTTCGAGCTTTTGGAGCAGGTCTTTCTCAACGGCAGCGCTGGCGGCGGCGGTGGGAATGGACTTGGCGACCTGGAAGTTTTTGAAGGCAGCCTTGGTGTCGCGGAACTTGGCGAGGCCGACCTTGCCGGTGCGCAGCATGGCGTCGTCGGACTCGATGGTGAGCTGGTCGTTGACGTAGCAGAGGAGGCGGTCCTTCTCGACGCGGACCTTGATGGTGTTCCAGTCGCCCGCGCGGTAGTGCGGCGAGGGGACGGTCTTCAGAATCGCCCACGAGTAAACCGTCGGGCCGTCGAAGCGCGTGAGGCGGAGCTGGCCGGCGGTGGGATAGAAGCCGTAGTGGAGGTCGCCGCCGTCGGCGGAGAAGACCAGACCGGCGGCACCGCTCTCGTTGTCGAGCTTCACGGTCACGGCGATTTCGTAAGGCACGGCGGGGACTTCGCGCTGGTTCAAACAGAGCGCGCGTCCGCCGAAGCCTTTGCCGAGTCCCTCGACGGAGACGCGCCCGGCCTTCTGCGACCAACGCGCGCCGAGCAGCGGCTGCCACTCGCGGGGGTTGAGGTTGCCGATGGTGAGCCAGCGGGCGATGGGAACGGGGTTGGGCTTGGCGAGGAGGGGCTTGAGGGCGTTGATGGGCATCGCGAAGCCGAGGTTTTCAGTGAGCGCGGACTTGAGTGTGAGGATGCCGTGGACGCGGCCTTGGAGGTCGAGGAGGGGGCCGCCGCTGTTGCCCGGCTCGATGGGGATGGCGAGCTGAATCATCGCGTCGGCGTCGAGGTCGCCGGTCTTGACCTCGCGGCGTGCGGAGACGACGCCGGAGACGACGCTGAAGTCGAGGCCGCGCGGGTTGCCCATGGCGACGATGGGCGAGCCTTGTTCGAGTGCGTCGGAGTCGCCGAGCGGGAGCGGCGTGAGGCCCTTCGCGTCAATGCGGATGAGTGCGAGGTCGGAGCGGCGGTCCCACGCGTGGACTTCGGTGACATCGAACTTCTGGCCGTCGGCGAACTGGACCTTGATGGGCCGCGCCTCGCCGATGACGTGCAGCGACGTCGCGATGAGGCCGTCCGCCGCGACGACGAAGCCGGAGCCGGTGCCGTCCACCGCGCCGTCGCGCCCGGTGAAAGTGATGGTGACGAGCGAGGGCTTGACGCGGGCGGCGATGTCCTTGACGGAGAGGGCGGGGGAGTTGGGCGGGGCGGGAGTGGGAACGGATTTGGCGGCGGGCTTGGCGGACTTCGTCTGGTTCAGCAGCGTGCCAGGTTTGACTTGGGCGCGAGCGACGAGAGTTGCGAGAAACAGGGAGGCGAGTGCGAACCGCGTGATGACGGGAAGAGTCACGGTGCTTGGATGGGCGGAGGGCTTGAAAATTCAGCGGTGGCATTCCATGCTGCGGGTGTGCCGACCACGATTGAACTGCCGGAAGTTGCCCCGGACATTTTCCGAGAGGACGAGACGGAGTCGAAGGAGAACCTTGACCCGGGCTACCTCGTGATTTGCTGGAACGACCCGGTGAATTTGATGGACTTCGTCACGCACGCGTTCCAGCAGGTGTTCGCGTGGAAGAAGGAGAAGGCGGAGTTCCACATGATGCAGGTGCATTATCAAGGCAAGAGCGTGCTGACGCGCGAGACGATGGAGCGCGCGGAGTTTTACGTGCATGAGCTGCAAAAGTATCAGCTCCACGCCACCATGGAGTCAGGCGAGTGAGACTCGTGGAGGCCAAGGACGGGTTGTTCGTCTTCAACCTCGCGAAGCAGGAGCGGGCATTGCTCATTCATGTGATGAAGATGTTTCCTGTGAGCGGCGGACCTGTCGCGCCGCTCTCGAAGAGCGGGGATGAGAAGAAGTTGGCCGAGCATGAGCGCTCGCTCACCGAGGCGTTGGCCGAGCAACGCGCGGAACACAAGCGCCTCGTGGACGCGTTCCTTGGCGAGCAGGGCCGCTTCGCCGAGGACGCGAAGGGCGGCTTCCGCCTGCGGTTGACCACGGCGCAGGTGGACTGGCTGCTCCGGGTGCTGAACGAGGTGCGCGTCGGCCTGTGGCTGAAGCTGGGCAGGCCCGAGGAGCTGATCCCGCTGGCGAAAGGCGGGCAGCTCGAAGCGGTGGCGGCGATGGAGATTTGCGCACTCTTCCAGTCGCGGCTGTTGGAGGCGTTGGGAGGAGGGGAAAGTAATTAGTGCTTAGTGATTAGTTGGCGGCTGTGACCGGAACTGCGTTTCACCAATTACTAATTACTAATCACTCCGGCCTGTGCCCGCCCCCGCTCCCATCCTCCTCGACGACCGCCTCTGGTTCCCCGACGCGAACGACGCCGTGAAGCACGGCCCCCACGCGGGCTTGGTGGCCGTCGGCGGTGATCTCTCCGTGCCTCGCCTGCTCCTGGCATATTGCAGCGGACTGTTCCCGTGGACGGCGGACCCGGCGACGTGGTGGTCGCCGGACCCGCGCGGGATCATTGAACTCGACCAGTTCCACGTCTCGCGGAGTCTCTCTCGCACGCTGCGGAAGGGTGTTTTTGAAGTCACCTTCGACCGCGCCTTCCGCGAGGTCATCACCGCCTGCGCCAAGACGCGGCGGCCTAGCGGTTGGATCACGGTGGAGTTCATCAACGCTTACACCGAGTTGCACGAAGCCGGACACGCGCACAGCGTCGAGTGCTGGCTGGCGGGGAAACTGGTCGGCGGAGTCTATGGCGTGGCCGTGGGCGGGCTGTTTGCCGGCGAGTCCATGTTCCACCGCGCCGACGATGCCTCGAAGGTCGCGCTGTTCCATCTGGTCGGGCGGCTGCGGGAGCGGGGCTTCACACTGTTCGACACGCAGATGGTCACGCCGGTGACGCGGTCGTTGGGGGCCGTCGAGATTTCCCGAGCGAGTTATCTGCGGCGGTTGCGAGCGGCGGTGAAGGTCCGCGCGAGCTTCTGAAACGGCGCGACCAGGGCTTTCGCAACTGTGACCGCAAGCGCGGCCTTTTTGTCTTGCGCCGTCCATAGCCGAAATCCACCTTCTCGAAGTCCGCCGCCGAAAAATCCTTTTTCGCTGCGCGACAAACGACCGAGCACTGATATGAGCGACGAAAAAAAGCAGTTTCCCTACCCTGGGATTCCGACCACGTCAGACGGAGCGGGCTGCGTTGTGTGGGTGGACACGAACATCACCAACGGCGCTTGCGCTTACCCGATCACCTCCTCGACCACGATGGGGACCGGGTATCAAACGGAGGTCTCCAACGGTAAGAAGAACCTCTGGGGCGATGTCATCACCTTCGTCCAGCCGGAGTCGGAGCACTCGGCGGCCTCGACCTGCGAGGGCTACGCGCTCGCGGGCGGGCGCGTGACGAACTTCACTTCCGGCCAGGGCCTCGTGCTGATGAAGGAAGTGCTCTACACCATTTCCGGCAAGCGCCTTCCCGCCGTCTTCCACATCGGCGCGCGCGCGCTCACCAGCCATTCGCTCAACGTCCACGCCGGCCACGACGACGTGATGAGCTGCGCGGACTGTGGCTGGGGCATCGTCTTCGGTCGGAACGCACAGGAGGCTGGCGACCTCGCGCTCATCGCACGCCGCGCGGCGGAGAGCTGCGAGACGCCGTTCATGAACGTGCAGGATGGCTTCCTCACCACGCACACCATCGAGAACGTCCTGCTCCCCGAGCTGGAGTTCATGAAGGACTTCATCGGCGACCCCACGCTCAAGCTGCGGTGCCTCTTCGACCCGAACAACCCGCTCATGTCCGGCGTGGTGCAAAACCAGGATTCCTACATGAAGGGCAAGGTTGCCCAGCGCAACGTGTATGACACCGTCCCCGCCGCCGTGCAGGAGGCGATGGATACGTTCTACAGGAACACCGGCCGTCGCTACGGGATGATTGATTGCTACCGCATGGAGGACGCCGACTACGCCGTCGTCGGCATGGGCGGCATGATGGAGACAGCGGAGGCGGCCATTGATTACATCCGCGAAACCACCGGGGCGAAGGTCGGCGGCGTCCACGTCACCTGCTTCGCGCCGTTCCCGGCCACGCAGCTCGTCGCCGCGCTCAAGAACGTCAAGGCGCTCACCGTCGTCGAGCGCATGGACAACCCGCTCGCGCAATCGAACCCGCTCGTGCAGGGCATCCGCGCCGCCTTCTCGGACGCGTTCACCGGCCTGAGCTACGGCTCCTTCGGCGAGTTCAAGTATCCCGCCATCACGGGCATCCCGAAGATTTACGCCTGCGTCGCCGGCCTCGGCTCGCGCGACATCCGCGGCGGCCACTTCAACGCCATCCTGAAGAACATGATGTCGGCCAAGCCGATGGAGTTCTCCTGCGTCGGCGTGAAGCACAAGCTCGAACTCCCCGGCGCGGAAGACCCCGACCTCCGGCCCGCCGGCGCGTTCTCCATGCGCGGCCACTCCGTCGGCGGCTTCGGCTCCGTCACGACCAACAAGCTCATCGCCTCCTTCGTGGGCGAGCTGTTCAACCTCCACGTTCAGGCCTACCCGAAATACGGCTCGGAGAAGAAGGGCCTGCCCACCACTTACTACCTCACCGTCGCCGACGCCCACATCCGCACGCACAGCGAGCTGGAACACGTCGAGTTCATCCCGCTCAACGACGTGAACGCCTTCAACCTCGGCAACCCGCTCGCAGGCATCGCTGCCAAGGGCTGCATCTTCATTCAGAGCGACAAGCTCGACCCGCTGGACGTTTGGAACGCCATCCCCGCCTACGGCCAGAAGATCATCCGCAACAAGAAGCTCAAGGTCTTCTACCTCGACACCGTGAAGATCGCGCGGCAGATCGCCACCGACCCCGACCTCCAGCAGCGCATGCAGGGCGTCTGCCTCGTGGGCATCTTCATCAAGGTCACGCCCTTCGCTAGCCGCTCTGGCATGGGCGACGAGCAGGTGCTCGCGTCGGTCGAGAAATACATCCGCAAGTATTTCGGCAAGCGCGGTGAGAAAGTCGTGCAGGAAAACATTACCTGCGTCCGCCACGGCCTGACCGACGTGATGGAAATCCCCGCTGAGGTCACCGGCAGGGCGACGGCAGTTGCCGCTGGTGAACTAGTCGCGGCGAAATAACTCTTTGCCCGGTGGACAACCATCGGGAGAACCAAACCCAAAAACTCAGGACAACCTGACCCAAAGCAAATGATTCAACCCACCGAAAACGTAGCTGGCGCACCCGCCGCCGTCCCCGCCCCCGTCGTTGACCGCTCCAACAAGCGGCCCATCACCAAGGATGTGCTCGACGTGCAGGACTTCAACGAGCGCATCATCGGAGCTTACAACGACGGCAGCGCTGAGATGGAGCTGCCCGCCGACCACAGCACCCTGCGCTCGCTCATTCCCGCCGGCACCGGAGCGCTCCGCGACTTCAGCTATATCGCGCCCGAGATTCCCCTGCTCCACAGCGAGAACTGCGTCGCGTGCATGGACTGCGTCGTCGAGTGCCCGGACACCGCCATTCTCGGCAAGGCCGTCCCCAAGTCCGTCCTCGAGGCCGAGCTAGCCGCCATCGCCGACCCCGTCGAGCGCGAGCACCTCGCCAAGCAATTCGCCAAGACCACCAAGTTCTGGACCACCTACGAGAAGAAGGGCAAGGAACCCGCCTACTTCGGCATCTTCATTGACCCCACCAAGTGCAAGGGCTGCGCCGAGTGCGTGGACGCCTGCGGCAACCACGGCGCGCTCTCCATGTTGATGAAGGACACGGAAATTCTCAAAACCTCCCAGCGCACCTTCAACTTCTACCGCAAGCTCCCCGAGACCCCGAAGGAATACATCAACGAGAAACTCCTCAGCGACATGATGCTCGCCGAGCGCAGCCTCCTCTACGTCGGCGGCGCGGGCAGTTGCATGGGCTGCGGTGAGGCCACCGCCCTCCGCATGATGCTCGCCGCGACCGGCTTCCAATACGGCAAGGAAAGCGTCGGCATCGTCAACTCCACCGGCTGCTCCACCGTTTACGCCTCCACGTATCCCTACAACCCCTACCTCGTCCCCTGGACCAACTCCCTCTTCGAGAACGGCCCCGCCGACGCCATGGGCGTCCGCGCCCGCTGGGACCAGATGGGCTGGGGCGACAAGAAGCTCTGGGTCGTCGGCGGCGACGGCGCGATGCTCGACATCGGCTTCCAATCCCTCTCCCGCATGCTCGCCTCGGGCATGAACATCAAGGTGCTCATCCTCGACACGCAGGTTTACTCGAACACCGGCGGCCAAAGCTCCACCGCCACCTTCAAATCGCAGAACACCAAGTTCTCCGTCCACGGCAAGGTCATCCAGGGCAAGACCGAGCGCCGCAAGGAAATCGCGCAGATTGCGATGATGCACCCGAACACGTTCGTCGCGCAGACCTCCTGCGCCATGTCGAACCACTTCTACAAGTCCATCATGGCGGCCAACGAGTTCGACGGCCCCGCGGTCATCAGCGTTTACACCACCTGCCAGCCCGAGCACGGCGTGGGCGACAACCTTGCCATGAACCAGTCCAAGCTCGCCGTGGACACGCGCACCTTTCCCGTCCTCATCTACGACCCGCGCAAGGGCAACAAAATCGCCGAGCGCCTCAGCCTCCAAGGCAACCCCGCGCCGAAGGACGACTGGTATAAAGACCCCAAGACCGGCGACCTCTTCGACTTCGTCATGTTCGCCCGCACCGAAGGCCGCTTCTCCAAACACTTCGACAAGGACGGCGTGCCCTCCCCGCTGATGCTCGAAGCCAAGCAAGACCGCCTCGACAACTGGCGCGTGCTCCAAGAGCTAGCCGGCATCATCTGAGCCGCGCAGGCCAACGAATCACCCAAGCCCCGGTCGCAAGACCGGGGCTTTTGCTTTGGCGGAACGATGCAATTGACGGAGCGCCGGTGCGGGTGAGGTGCCTCCCTTGGTGGCGGGCGACCAACACGGCTGACGGGTGGCAGGGCCGAAGGGCGGAGTCACGCCAGCGCCGGATTCTCCAGTCGCACCTGCTCGAAGTGCTCTTCCGCCACGATGAAGCCGACGCACGCCGGCGTGCGGCAGAGACAAGGGGAGGCGCGGTAGTCGGCAACGTCGTAGCCGTAGTTGAAGGTAAGTTCCTCGCCCGCCACGAGGTCCCTCAACGCGACAATCCAGATGCGGCCATCGTCGTTGTCGGCCTCGCAGTTGGGCGCGCAACTGTGGTTGAACCAGCGCGCGGGGTTCCAGTCCACGTTGCCGTCGAGGTCGGTCTCCTCGTCGAGGTAGAAGATGAACGGGTTGTCTGCCTCGCAACGACGGTCCGCTTCCGCCTTGTTGATCCGCTCGCCGAGATACTCGATGAGCCGCGTGCCGGAGGGCACGTCGCGGGCGGCAAACCCGCCGTGCCCGTGGATGGGTGAGGATCGAAACTCGGCGAATCCGACTGTGGTGGGGGTGCTCATTCGTCCTCTTCCTTCGCAACGTGAAACAGCTCCGCGACCTGCGCGAGCTGGTCGCCGCTGCCCAGCAGCAGCAGCTTGTCGCCTGCGCGAAGCTCCTCGTCGGGGCCGGGATTGACGATGCTCTCGCCGTTGCGCTCGATCCCCACTACGCTTGCGCCGGTGCGGGTGCGCAGCTCCAGTTCGCGGATGAGTTTCCCAGCGACGGGCGAGCCGGGGTCCACGAGCACCACTCGGATTTGCGCATGAGACAGGAGCCGGAAAAACTGGGTGGTGCTCTCGGGTCGCGCGGGTGGCGGGCGCTCGAAGGTCTCGATGAGCGCGACCTGCGCCTTGGAATGCCATTTCACAAACGCGCGCCACCAGACCCACATCACCAGCGCCACGATGAGCACGAGCACCAGCAGCACCTCCAGCGGCGGCAGCAGCGTGGAACTCAGCGCCAGCACCAACAGGGCGAGCGCCACCACGCCCGCCAAGGGAATGGCTTGCGCGATGACGGCGCGGATGCTCGCGGTGCGTTCGCCCGCCGCCTCGGGCCGCACGCTGATCTCCGCGACCAGCAGGCCAAGGGCCTGGAGCTTGCGGAAGTTCGCGATGAGCAGCGGCAGCGAGAGCACCGTCGCGCCGAGCCAGAGGAAGGCGTTCATCCCGATCTCACCGCCGGGAAATTTCGGCAGCCACGCGGGTTTCCGCTGCGCGAGGAACACAGCGATGATGAACACCCCGGCCGTGAGGGCGACGTTCAACCCCATCTGCCAAAACCATTTCCGCACCATCCGGCCGACGAAGCCCGACCGCCGGCTCTCGCGGAAACGCCCCAGCCACTCGGTGTAGAGGTCGAGATAGTTCGTCAGCGCGCGCGGCGCGTGGCGGCCCCACCATTCCACGAGGTCGTCCGAGTGCTTGAGCCGCAGCGGCGTGAGGAACGCGGTGATGACCGAGACCGCGACAGCGACGGGGTAAAGGAATTCGCTCGTGACCTTCAGTTGCAGACCCAGCGCCGCGATGATGAAGGAGAACTCGCCGATCTGTCCGAGGCCGTTGCCCACGCGCATGGAGGTCCAGTTGTCGTGCCCTGCAACAAACGCGCCGAACGCGCACGCCACGGACTTGCCGATGACCACCGCCGCCGTGATGACCACGATGGGCAGCCAGTGCTGCGCGAGCATGCGCGGCTCGATGAGCAGCCCGATGGCGACGAAGAACACCGCGCAGAACAGGTCGCGCAGGGAGCTAGTGAGTATCTCGATTCGCCCGATCTCTCGCGCCTCCGCGATCACCGCGCCGATGATGAACGCGCCGAGCGCCACGCTGTAGCCGAGCTTGAGCGCCAGCAGCGACACGCCGAAGCACAGGCCCAGCACGGTGACGAGCAGGACTTCGTTGCTGCGGAACTTCGTCACCCAGCCGAGGAGTCGCGGCACCACGAGCAGGCCCAGCACGACGACGACGACGAGGAAAATCCCAAGCCGCCCAAGCGTGCCTGCGACGTCGGCGGCATCGAGCGCGCCGGTCATCGCGATGCCGGAGAGCAGCGCCAGCAGCACGATGGCGAGGATGTCCTCCACGATCAGGATGCCGAAGATGACCTGCGCGAACGGCTCCTTCGTGAGCCGCGCCTCTTGCAACGCCTTCACGATGATGGTGGTCGAGGAGATGGAAATCATCGCGCCGAGGAAGACCGAGTCCATCCGCCCCCAGCCGAACCACTGGCCGATCTGATAGCCGACGAGGATCATCAACAGGATTTCCAGCGGCGCGGCGATGAGCGCGGTCGTGCCGACCTTTCGCAGCCGACGGAAGCTGAAGTCCAGCCCGAGCGAGAACATGAGGAAGACGATGCCGAGTTCGGAGAGAGTCTTGATGGTTGCCTCGTCCGAGATGAGCGGCGAAGGCAAGACGTGCGGGCCGATGAGCACGCCGGCGAGGATGTAGCCGAGCACGACGGGCATGCGGAGCTTGTGGAAGAGCACCGTCACCAACGCCGCCGCCATCATCACGATGGCGAGGTCTTGGAGGAAGGTTGCGCCGTGCATCTTGCCGCGGAGTCTGAGGACGGGCTGCGAAGCGGGTCAAACTCTCCTGCGCGGAAAAGCACCGCGCTTTGCTGGCGCAGGCTTCTGAGGAGGAGTTGGGGCGACGGCGGTCGGTTGGGGCCCAGGCTTCTCTTCGTGCGCCGTCCATCCGTAGGTTTTCAGCCACTCATCCGCCGACGCTTGGATGCGCACCGGCCGTTTCGTGAACGGGTCACGATACGCCAGTTCGACCGAGCGCAGCGCCAGCGGCGGACGGGTGTAAGGCATTTCCTCCGCAGACGGCCCGTAGAGCGGGTCGCCCATGATGCCATGGCCGGTCGCGCTCAGGTGAACGCGGATCTGATGCTGCCGGCCCGTGAGCGGATGTGCCTCGACGAGTGTGAAATTTCCCTTGCTCCGCAGCACACGGAAGAACGTCTCGCAGTCCTTGCCCTCTTCGTCATCCACGTGCACCCGGCCAATTGCCTGCGGATCAGAGCCAAGCGGCAGGTTGCATGTCCAATCGGGGCTGCGCGGCTTCCCGTGAACGATGGCAAGGTAGCGCTTCTCCATCTGCCTCGACTGGAACAGGTCACCATACGTCTCCACCGCGCCGAAGCTTTTGCCGAACAGCAGCACGCCGCTCGTGTCTGCGTCGAGCCGGTGGATGTAGCGGAGGAATTTCAAGTTCCGCGAGCGCGCCCAGTAGTGGCCGGCGTTGATGGAGGAGGAGATGGCCGCCTGGAGGTTCCAGCCCGTGCGCTGCCACGAGTGAGGCACGAGCATCCAGCCGGCGGGCTTGTCAATCGCGATGACCGACCGGTCCTCGAAGAGGATGGGAATCGGCGGGGCGTCGGCGAGTTCGATGAAAGGCGGTTTGGCCATGTGCGCTGACAGAGTAGCGCACGGCGGGAAAGGGAGAAGTGATTAGTGATTAGTAAAAGGTCAGACCTTACGCCGACTAATCACTAAATACTTCTCTCCCTCCGCCTCCTCACCTCGGCGGCTACACCGCCTTCGCCAGCACCGCCAGCAACCGCCCCACATCCTGCGCCGTGTTGTAGCCCGCCACCGCGATGCGGATTCGGCCAGCGTGGTGCATGACGTGGATGTGCTCCTTGTCCAAGGCGGCGAAAATCCCCGCCGTGTTCGGATGCAAGAAGGCGAGGATGCCGGTGGGGTTTGTGGGCTGAGCGGGGGCCATTGGCTGCAAGCCGAGCTTCAACAAACCGGCGTGAACCTGTCCGACCAGCGGGTTCGCGTGTCGGGAAATGGCTTCGACGCCGACGGCCTCCACGTAACGCAGCGCGGCGTTCAGCGCGTAGATCGCGGCGAAGTTCGGCATCCCGACGGAGAAGCTCGCCGCGCCGGCCTTCGTGTCCGCGCGCTGAAAGCGGTCGGCATCGAAGGCGTTGCGCAGGTGGAACCAGCCACCCGCGTGCGTCGTGAGCCGCGCCGCCGCACGCTCCGGAATGCCGACGATGCAGCCGCCGTGGACGGCGAGCGTCCACTTGTGCGTGCTGCTGATGAGGCAGTCGGCGTCCGAGCAGTCGAGCACGACGCGACCGAGCGCCTGCGTCACGTCCACGGAGATGAGCGCGTTGGGCGCGAGTTGGCGCACGGCGTCGCGGAACGGCTCCCAGGCGAGGCGATGGCCGTTGTAGAAACTCACGAGCGAAACCTGCACGAGCTGGGTTCGCGCGTTGAGCAGCGGCACGAGGGCTTCGACGCGCAGCTCACCTTGCGCGGCCTTCCACACGCGCGTCTGCGGGCGTGTGGAGGCGGTGAGCCAAGGCGTTGCGCCCGCCGGGAAGTCGAGGTCGGTGACGACGACTTCGTCGGTCGGCTGGAGGTTCAGCGCAGTGGCGAGGAGGTTGTAAGCCTCCGAGCTGCACGAGCAGAAGGAGACTTCTGCTGTTTTGAATCCCGTCATGCGCGCGGCGACTTCGCGGCAGTCCTCGACTTGCTTGAAGTGCGCGTCGCGACCCTTCATGCCGCGCAGCTTGTCTTGCCAGTAGGCTTGCAACGCCTCGCCTACGCAGAGCGGCGGGATGCTCTCGGCGGCGGTGTTCAGGTAAGTCATCGAGTCCAGCGCGGGGAAATCGCGATGGCGTGTGGCGGGTGTCAGCATGGGAGGGATTTAGCCGTGAGCCGGCGTAAAGGACACAAAGAAAATTTGCCGAGTGGCGTGGCAGCGACGCTGGAGCGCGGCGTTCACGCCGCAGAAGGCGAGCAGGCTGAGCGCGCTTCGTGATTTGAGCGCGCCAGACAAGCGGACCTTTCTGCGGCCTGAAGGCCGCGCTCCTAGGCGGCGGGCATTAGTGATTGCGCGAGCCGCACGTAGGCGTCGGTCCCGGCTTCCAAGTCCGCCAGCGCGATGAACTCGTCCACCGTGTGCGCCTGCGCGATGTCGCCGGGGCCGAGGACGATCACCGGCACCCCGCGCGCGGCGATCTTGCTGGCGTCGCAGCCGAAGAAGACGACGTCGGGCGTGGGTTGGTTGAGCACGGAACAAGCAGTCATCACCAGTGGGTGATCGGCGGGAAACTCGAAGCTGGGATCAACGACGCTGGCTTCTGGAAACTGCCACTCCACGTCCGCCACTTGCTGGCACCGCTCGCGCAGCAGGGCATGAATTTCCTCCTGCGTCGCACGCGCGTCCTGGCCGGGGAGCAAGCGGATGTCCACTTGGACGGTGCAGCGCTCTGGCACAATGTTCACGCCTGTGCCGCCGCTGATAAGGCCGATGGACCCGGTGCTGGCGCCGAAACCGGGCGCAACGATCTGCGCCAGCCGTGTGGTGAAGTGGGTTTCCAACGCGAGGATGGCGTGCGCCATCGCGACCACGGCGCTGCGGCCCTCGTGCGGCTTGCTGCTGTGCGCCGCGCGGCCCACCGCGTGGATGGCGAAGCGCAGGCAGCCCTTGCATCCGCGCACGACGTGGAGGCGCGTTGGCTCACCCACGACGGCGAAATCCGGCAGCCGTGCCGGCGACTTGCAATCGCCGTCGGGTGCGTCCTGTGCGTCTGGACGGCGATTGGAAGTCGCCGACACGGGTTCAGCGCGCATCTGCTCCAGCATCGCATTCACGCCCCGGAAGCGGAATTCCTCGTCCGCCATGCAGGCGACGGTGAGCGTGCCGCGCCAGGTGGACGGCGAGTTCTTCAGCCGCAGCGCGGCTGCCATCATGCACGCCAGCGGGCCTTTCATGTCGCTGGCTCCCCGGCCCCACAATCGCCCGTCACGCACTTCGCCGCCGAAGGGCGCGATGGTCATGCCACCGACGCCCACGGTGTCCGTGTGGCCGTTGAGCATGAAGTGCGGGTGGTCCGCACCGTTGCGGAACTGGAGGATGACATTCTCGCGGCCCGGCAGGACTGGCTGACGCCAGACGGTGAAACCATTCGTGCGCCCCCAGTTCTCAATCCAAGCCGTCACCGCGCCTTCGCCTGTGCTGGCAGGATCGTAGTCCGGATTCACGCTGGGGATGCGGACGAGGGCGTGGGCGATGTCGAGGGCGGTGGAGGTCATGCGGGCGGATGCGTCTCAGTCGAGAAAACTACTCAGGAAATCACCAAGCCCAGACCCGACCTCGCCGCCTGCATCGATCGCGACTAAAGCGAAATCGGTCTTCGGTTGCTTTGCCCGGACATCGAGTATTTTCTCCACCTCCGCCTTCGCCAGCCAGATGCCGCCGCAGTCGCGACAACGGCTCGCCTCGATGTCTCCCTGCGTGCGAGTCTGCAATTGGCTGCCGGCGCATGCCGGAGAGGCAAGGCGTCGCAGCATGAAGCCTGACGCGGCGGAAGGAACCGGTGGCTCGGCGGACGCGGGCTGCGGGGACCTCTTGGCAAGCGACTCCAGTGCAGCACGGGAAAACTACACGCCATGACCTTAGTGCGGCGATGTTGTCGCGCTTGTTTGCAATGAGCGGCGTGCGATCCAGCGGACAGATCATCGAGACAACCTATTTATCTGCGTCGGGTGGCACGTCCTTCTCCATCGCCTTCTTCAGCGCGGGGACCTGCGCCAGGAGCTTCTCGAACTTGATGCCGGTGAGGCTCTCCAGCACGGGCGGGAGCTGGGCCATGATTTGGGTGACGTCGCCGGTGAGCTTGCTCGCGCCGCCGCCGGGGCCGCTGCCGGAGTTGATGATAACCATCTTCTCCATCTTGGAGAGCGGCTCGCTGATGCGGCCGGCGATGTCAGGGAGCACCTTGACGAGCAGTTCGATGACAGCGGCTTCGTTGTATTGCTGGAAGGCTTCGGCCTTGAGGCGCGTCGCCTCGGCGTTCGCCTTGCCTTGCGCCATGATGATATCGGCTTGGGCGAGACCCTTGGCCTTGTTCGCCTCGGCCTCGGCGATGCCGGTGGCTTTGCTGACGTCGGCGTTGGCGAAACCGGTGGCCTTCGCAGCGGAAGCGGCACCGGCGGCCTCGGTTTCGAGCTGGAACTTCCGCGCGTTGGCGAGGGTCTCGACCTTGTAGCGCTCGGCGTCGGCGGGCTTCTGCACGGTGGCTTCCAGCTCGCGCTGCTTGCGGAGGATTTCCTGCTGCTGCAACTCGATCTGCTTCTGCTTGGCGATGATCTCGACCTGCACTTCTTCCGCCTTCACGAGTTGGCCGGTTTTGTATTTCTGGAGGTCGTAGGCGAGGTCGGATTCGGCCTTCTTCTGGTTCACGGTGGCCTGATAGGTGGCGACGTTGCTTTGGTAATCGCGCTGTGCCTCGGCGATCTTCGAGTCGGCGGCGAACTTCGCTTCCTGCCCGGCCTGCGTGGCTTGGGAGGACTTGATCATCGCATCGCGGTCGGCCTCGGCCTGGGCGATCTGGGCGTCGCGCTTGACCTGGGCGATGCGCGGTTTGCCGAGGGCGTCGAGGTAGCCTTGGGTGTCGCGGATGTCGCGGATGGTGAAGCTCACGATGCCCAAGCCCATGTTGGCCATGTCCCCGGCGGCGACCTCCTGCACGCGCGAGGCGAAGGCGTCGCGGTTCTGGTAAATTTCCTCCACGGTCATCGTGCCGAGGATGGCGCGCAGGTGGCCTTCCAAGGTTTGTGTGGCGACGTTCTTGATCTCGTCGGTGGATTTGCTGAGGAACTGCTCGGCGGCGGTGGCGATGGAGATATCGTCGCCCTTGATCTTGATTTGCGCGACGCCGTCCACCTTCACCGGCACGCCCTTGCTGGTGTAAACCTCGGGCGTCTGCACATCAATCGTGAGCAGTTCCAGCGAGAGGATGTCCACCTTCTCGAACACCGGCCAGACGAAGACGCCGCCACCCTTGACGATGCGGAAGCCGACCTCACGCGTCTTGCCGTCGGGGTCGACGACGCGGCGTTTGCGGCCGGAGATGACGAGCACTTCGTTCGGGCCGACCTTGGTGTAGCGGCTGGCGAAGATGGCGAAGATAATCACCACGGCGACCAGCAGCGCGAGCATCGCGGCCACGCCGAGGGCGGCACCCGGGGAGGAAACTTGGGCGAGCAGAGGCATCATAGTCATAGGCTGGGTTGAGGTGGGGAGAGTTAAACGGGTTTGACGAAAAACTGTGAACCGACGATGCGGGTGACAATGACGGCCGCACCGGTGGCGATGGGCTTGCCGTCCTCCGTCCGGGCTGGCGCGGTGTAGCGCGTGCCGCCTTGGACATAGACTATTTCACCGACGCCATTCTCCGGGATGCCGGTGCCTAAGGTTGCGGTGCTGCCAACGACGCTGGCGACTTGGGACTCGCTGGAGCTTTGCGTCTTGCGGAACACCAACCGCAAGGCTGAGACGATCACATTTGCAAAGGCGAAGGCTCCCACGGCAGCGAGCGGGGCGCTGAGCAGGGGAGATTTGGTGGCTGGCACCAGGCTCAGGAGATAGCCGAACGCGCCAAAGCCCGTCATGAAGGCCGCAATGATCATGGGGCTGAAGGCCGAAACGCCGCTGCCATCCGTGCCATCTGCGCCCGTTTCGGCGTGACCCCCGCTGCCCACGTCATGCTGTCCGGCACCCTCGAAGAAATGCCCCAGCAGCGCGAGGACGACGAGGAAGAGGAAACCGCCGCCGAGGCAGAGAAGGTAGATTAGTGCGTCCAGGCTCATAGCGACCTCGTGGTTTTTGAATGGGGGTTGAGTAAAGTCGGCGGCGAATGGCCTAGCAAGCGTGAAAGCGGCTTCACGCGCCCAGTTCCCTCTTTCGCTGCGGCCTCCGGACGAAGAGGTAGATCAACGCGCCGAGGAGGTGAGTGAAGAGGATGACGAGCACCCAGATGAGCTTGTCGTTTCCAGCGCTCGATTCCTTCGTGGCGCAACCCACAAGCATCCAAACCCAGAACCCCGTCGCCAGCAGCGTCAATCCCGCGAGGGGCAGGAGGAGGAGAAGTTCAAGCATCGCCATCACAGTTTTTTTCCTTGCCGGGCATCGTGGAGCAACGCGGCGGCGGCTTCACCTACAAGCTCCCTGCGGGTTTGTAGAACGAGCGGCCGGAGATGCATTGGACAGGGAAGGACGGCGAGTTTACATCGGGCTTCTCGGAGTGGCGTTGCCGTGGCCGCTGCGAACTGGTTCACTTCCGCCGACAGATTTGCCCGACTATGAACTTGACCGCTGACTACCTCGCCCGCTGCCGCGCGCTGGTGGACACGGTGGAAGCGCAGGCCGCGCCCATCGCGCAGGCCGCCGACTGGTTCGCGCAGACCATTCTCGCGGGGCGGATGGTTCACCTCTTCGGCTCGGGGCACAGCCGCATCCTCGTCGAGGAGATGTGGCCGCGCTACGGGTCGTTCCCCGGTTTCAACCCCATCGTCGAGCTGTCGCTGTCGTTTCACAATCTCGTCGTCGGGGCGAACGGGCAGCGGCAGGCGATGTTCCTCGAAAATGTCTCCGGTCTCGCCGAGCGCATCCTGCGCAACTTCGATTTGTCCGACCGCGACTGCGCGCTGGTCGCGTCGTCCTCCGGCTGCAATGTCGTGCCCATCGAGATGGCCGAGCAGTTTCGGAAACGCGGCGTGAAGGTCGTTGCCATCATCAGCCGTGCGCACTCGGAGGCGAGCACGAGCCGGCACGCGAGCGGCAAGAAACTTCAGGACTTCGCCGACCTCGTCCTCGACACCGGCGCTCCCGTGGGTGACGCGATGGTGAAGGTGCCGGGTCTCGATACGGCGGTCGCACCCGGCTCCACCATCGGCGGCTGCTTGCTCATCAACTCCATCAAGGCCGAAGTCGCCGCGCGGCTCACGCAGGCCGGCTACCCGCCGAAGGTGCTGACTGCGGGAGCTGTCGTCGGGGCTGCGAAGGCCACGGAGCTTTTTGAGGCAGCCTACGACGAGCACGCGCGCCGCATGGCAAAACTTTACGAGCACTTGGGAATGAAGACTTAGCCGCGAAAGGGCGCAGAGAGCGCAAAGAGATTTCTGCTTTGTGACCTTTGCGCCCTTTCGCGGCTCATCAAGAAATGAAAACGCAACCCTTGCGGACCACGGTCATCGGCAGCTACCCGTTTCCGGGCTGGCTGGAATTCGCCTGCCAACACCTCGGCCAGTTCGGCGACGCGGACCGCGCGGAGATGGTGGACGACGCCGTGGCCATCGCAGTGAAGGACCAGCTCGACGCGGGCCTCGATGTCATCAGCGACGGCGAGCAGACACGGCTGGACTTCAACCTGAGCTTCTACGGCTTCATCGAGGGCATCGAACTGGAGAGCGCCGCGCCGCGCCGGTTCGGCCCGCCTGCGCACGACCAGCGCGGGAAGCACAAGGTCATCGGCGAACTGCGCGCGCCGCGTGGGTTGGGAGCGGTGGAGGATTTCGAGCGGCTGAAGCGGGTGGCAGCGGTCAGCGGTCAGCGGTCAGCTTGAAGGCGTCAGTGCCGGGGCCATACACCTTGAGCGGACGGCTGCTGCCGAACGATCAATACAAGAACCGCTGGGAGCTGACGGAGTCTTTGCTGCCGCTTGTGCGCGCGGAGTTGGAGGCGCTGGTGCGCGCCGGCTGCACGGAGATTTGCGTGGATGAGCCAAGCATGAGCTGCTACGCGCACCGCGAAGACCCGAAGCGCTTCGTGAACATCTTCAACCGCACCGTCGAGGCGGTCGTGGGCAAGTGCCACCTCAGCACGCACCTGTGCTTCGGGAACTACAAGGGCCGCGCCGTCGGGCCGCGCCGCTACGCGCCAATGTTCCCGGCGTTCCTCGACATGCACCTGGACGAAATCCACGTCGAGATGGCGAGCCGCGAGTTTGCGGAGTTGGAGGTCATCGCCGAGATCGCGAAGCGGCACACCGCCGCCGTGGGCATCGTGGATGTGAAGAGCTACTACATCGAGACGCCGGAGGACATCGCGACGCGCGTGCGTGCCTGTCTGACGCACGCGCCGCCGGAGAAGCTCGCCTTCGCGCCGGACTGTGGCCTCTCGCAAACCGCGCGCTGGGCGGCGAAGCAGAAGCTGGGGAACATGGTTGCTGGCGTGGCGAAAGCGAGAGCTTCAATTTAAGCCACGAATGAAACACGGACCGAACACGGACAGAGGCAATTTCACCCGTAGTTGTTTCCTATCCCTGTTTGTTCTGTGTTCAATCCGTGGCTAACACCAACTCATGATTAAGCCCTTGCTCCAAGACGATGCGTTGCTCGCGGATGTTGATGCCGCGAAGTCCGATCGTCCGAACTTCCGACTCTGGTGGCTGGGGCAGAGCGGGTTTCTTGTCCAGTTCAACGGGCGGCACGCGCTGGTGGACCCGTATCTCTCCGACTCGCTCACTGTCAAATACGAGCAGTCGGACAAGCCGCATGTGCGCATGACGGCGCGGGTGATCGCGCCGGAGCGGTTGGGCTTCGTGGATGTGGTGATAAGCAGCCACAACCACACGGACCACTTCGACCCGGACACGCTCAAGCCGTTGCTCGCGGCCAAGCCTGCGCTGCCGCTGGTGTTGCCGGAGGCGAACAAGGGCGCGGGGGCGTTCCGCATCGGGCTGAGTCTCAAAGCACCAAATCTCATCGGGGTGTGCGCGGGCGAGGTGAAGTCGGCGGGCGGGTTCACGTTCAACGGGATTCCCGCCGCGCACAACGAGCTGGAGGTGGACGCGGCGGGCAATCACAAGTTCCTCGGCTACCTGCTCCAGTTCGGCCCGTGGCGCGTGTATCACGCGGGCGACACGAAGCACTTCGAGGGCATGGAGGACTGGATTCGCCCGTTCCGCGTGGACGTGGCGCTGCTGCCCATCAACGGCGACAAACCGGAGCGCAAGGTTGCGGGGAATCTCGACGGGCGCGAGGCGGCGCAACTGGCGAAAGCCATCGGTGCGCGGCTGGCCATCCCGATGCACTACGACCTGTTCACGTTCAACACGGCGTCGCCGGACGAGTTCGTGGCGGAGTGCGGGAAGCTCGGACAGAAGTGCCGGGTGTTGCAGGCGGGCGAGCGGTGGAGCAGCGCGGAGTTGGCGGGCTGAAAGGGAGGAGTGCCCGCGGATAACGCGGATTCGCGCGGATAAGAAAGCGCTGCGAAGGGCGCGGCTTTTCATCCGCGTCATCCGCGTTATCCGCGGGCAAAAACTAGTTCGCCGCCAGCTTCTCGAAGCTCTCCTCGATGAAGGTGGTGTTCTGGATGCGCGCGAGCTTGGCGTAGAGGCCGTCGGTGGCGAGGAGTTCGTCGTGCGTGCCGCGCTCGACGATCTCGCCGTGGCGCAGGACGAGGATTTGGTCGGCCTTGCGAATGGTGCTCAGGCGGTGCGCGATGACGAAGCTGGTGCGGCCGGTCATGAGCCGTTCCAGCGCTTCCTGAATCAGTTTCTCGGTCTGTGTGTCCACGCTGGCGGTGGCTTCGTCGAGGATGAGGATGGGCGCGTTCTTCAGCAGCGCGCGGGCGATGCTCACGCGCTGCTTGTCGCCGACGCTCAACTTCGCGCCGCGCTCGCCGACGCGGGCGTCGTAGCCGTCGGTTAGGCGGGTGATGAAGTCGTGGCAGTTGGCGGCCTTGGCGGCGGCGTGGAGGTCGGCGGCGGAGGCGTCGAGGCGACCGTAGAGGATATTCTCGCGGATGGTGCCGTTGAAGAGGAATGGCTCCTGCGCGACGACGCTGATGTGTTCGCGCAGCGTTTCCAAGGGCAACTCGCGGGTGTCCATGCCATCAATGAACACGCGGCCGGACGTGGCTTGGTAGAAGGCGGGCAGGAGGTTGACGAGGGTGGATTTGCCCGCGCCAGTGGGGCCGACGAGCGCGGTCATCTGGCCGGGCCGCGCGTGGAGGGAGATGGCTTTGAGGACGACGCGGTCGGCGCTGTATTGGAAGCCGACGTTCTCGTAGCGGACTTCGCCCCGGGGGAGTTGCGAATTACGAATTGCGAATTGCGAATCGGAGGTCGGTTGCGCCGGGCCAGAGGTTCGACCTTCGGAATTCGACATTCGAGATTCCACTGTTGCATCCATGATGTCGAAGACTCGCTCGCTGGCGGCGCGGGCGGATTGGAGCATTTGGTTCAAGCCGTGGAGGCGGCCGATGGGTTCGTAGAAGAGCGCGAGGTAGAGGAGAAATTGCACCAACTCGCCGACGGTCATCTTGCCTGCGAGGACTTGCGTGCCGCCGAACCAGAGGACGAGGCCGATGCCGAGCGAGGAGGCGAAGGCCATCGCGGGCGAGTAGATGGCCCACGCGCGCATCACGGTGAGCGTGCCTTGGCGGAGATCCTCGGCGCGGGCACCGAAGCGCGTATCCTCGTGGCGCTCGCGACCGAAGGACTTGATTTGGCGGATGCCCTGGAGGTTGTCCATGAGCAGGGCATTCATGGCGCTGGCGGCCTGGCGCTGGACGCGGTAGCGCTTGTGGGCGGTGAGCGTATACCAGAGCGCGCCGCCGATGAGAATGGGCAGTGGCGCGAGCGCGACGCCAGCGAGCAACGGGTTCGTGCAGAAGAGAATCGTGAGCACGCCGACGATGCTGAGGATGGCGACGGTGCCTTGCTCGGTGCCGTCAATGAGCAGGCGCTCCATGGCGTTCACGTCCTCGATGACGCGGGTCATGAGGTCGCCGGACGCGCGCTGGTCGAACCAGCCGACGGGGAGGCGTTGCAGGCGCGCGTAAACATCGCGGCGGAGGTCGAGGATGACCTTCTGCTCCAGCTCGTTGTTAAGGCGGATGCGGATGCCGGTGAAGAGTTCGCGGAGGAAAAAGGCGCCGATGAGCAACCCCATCACGGGCGCGAGGCTGTCGGCGTTCTTCTTGGTGATGACCTCGTCAATGACGTGTTGCGTGAGCTTCGGGTAGGTGAACGCGGCGGCGAGTGAAAGCAGCGCGAAGGCGATGGTGCCGAGCGCCATCAGCTTGTAGGGCAGCAGATACACGCCAACTCTACGCACGACCTCGCCGGTGGAGCGGGGCTGCGATTTGAAGCTGGGGTCGGTGTGGGCACCGAAACCGGGATGGGCACTCATGTCAATTCAAGGCGGGGATTGAACGCGGGAACTGAAGCCGGGCGAAGCTCAAAGTAAGCTCGAACAGAAATGGAACCATTGACCGGCACTGGCTGGCACTGACCCCGAACTTCGCAGCCGAGGCACCAGACAGCGTGGCGCAGACTTCGGAGTGCGAGCTTACTTGGGCTGGCTGGGCAGGTTCAGGCGACGGCCGTCGTCCTTCGCAGGCGGGGGAAGAGCCTTGTCCACCAACTCGCGCATGAGCCGGGTGCGCACCCCGGCCAGCGCGGGATCAGAGACGAGGTCCAAGTGCCTCCGCGCCTCGCTCAGCTTTCCCGCTGCGGCCTTCACCCGCGCGAGATGCAGGTGCGTGGCCTCGCGCTCCAGGTCGTTCCGCGCGAGTGACAACGCGACGCCCCACGCCGCGATCGCCGCCTCGTGGTCCGGCGGTTGGACGCCGTAATAGACCTGCGCCAGATCGGTCGCGAGCTGGAAGTTGCCGGCGTCGAACTGCCGCGCGAGCCGATACAATTCCAGCGCGTGCCGTAGCACCTGCTGCTCGGCGATGCGGTAATGTTCTGCGGCTTCCTTGCGATGCAGCACGATAACCGAGCCGAGGTTGTGGTAGTAGATCGCCTGCCGGGGATTCAACTCGATGGCCTTGGCGTAAAGCTCGAAGGCCTTTGCCACCGGCCCGGTCTGGCCATAGCTGTTGGCGAGGTTGTTGTAGGCGGCGGGATTGGACGGATCGAGTTCCAGCGCCTTCTCCCATCGCTTCCGCGCCTCCGCCTCCTCGCCGAGGTCGTTGAGGAAACTGCCGAACGCGAGGTGTCCGCGCGCGTGCTTCGGATATCGCTGAAGGAACTCCTCGTAGGCCTTCTTCACCGGCTCGAGTCGCTGCTCGACTCGCAAACTGAGCACCGCCTGCGAAAGACTCGCGCCCTCCTTCGAGGAGGTGCCGTTGCCCTTCACCCACTTGTCAATCTCCTCGTGCGCCGTGTCGTCCAGCGCCATGACCCTCTGAAACTCCGACTCAGCCGGGTCGGCAGTGGAGCTCGAAAACTTCGGGGCCGGCGTGTCGGACTTCGACGCGGCCACAGCCGGCAGCAGCCCGAGCGCGCCGGCAAACACGATGATGGCAATCCACTTCACTCCGCGCACCGTAGCAACTCGTGCCGCTCCGTCCAAGCGCGCCTTTTTCGTCGTGACCTTCGCTCTGGCTCGCTACCCTGCACCCGTGTTGGACGTCGCCTTGCGCAGCGCAATGACTCTGCTGGAACCAATCGGTTTCGTCTGGGGCTGCCTCGTCGTGCTGACCGTCGTGCTCATCCGCAAGCAGCACAAGCGCCTCGCCGCCGCGCTAGGCACTCTCGCGGTCTTCATCTGGGTCGTGGGCGCGACGCCGTTGCCCGGCAGCCTGCTCGGCTCGCTGGAGCGCCCGTGGGCGGGAGTGAAGCGCGCCGATCTTCCCAGCGCCGACGCGATCGTGCTGCTCGGTGGCTTCTCCGCGCCGTCGCGCGAGGAAGTGGGCCGCTTGCATTTCAACCAGAACGCCGACCGCGCAGTGACTGCGATGGAACTGGTCCGACTTGCCAAATCCAAAACGCTGGTCGTCGGTGGCAGCGCTGTGACGGTGGACGGCGAGCCGTTGGCTGAGGCGGACTTGTTCAAGGAAATCCTCGTCGCGTGGAAAGTTATCGAGCCGGAGGTCATCAGCCTCGGTGGCTGCAAGAACACGCGGCACGAAGCCGAGAAGGTCGCCAAGCTCGCCAATGAGCGCGGTTGGAAGCGCGTTCTGCTCGTCACCTCCGCGTCGCACATCAAACGCGCGGCGGGCGTCTTCCGCACCACGACGAGTTTGGAGATCGTCCCCGCCCCGTGCGCGTTCCTGACGAGTGTCAGCATCGTCACGGCGGACAGCACGGACATCGTCCCGCGCGCGGCGGGCTTCGCGAAGCTGGAGACCTGGCTGCACGAGCAAATCGGCTGGCGCGTCTATCGCTGGCGCGGATGGATCTCTGATGAGGCGGCGGCGGGGAAATGACCAATGCCCGATGACCAATGACCATTGCGCGCGTGCCACCCTTTGGGCGGAGACCTGCGCCTTGTGCTGGGTGGTTTCGATGCTCCCGCCTGGCGATGCTCAGAGCCATTGAGCGTTGGTCATTGGGAGTTGAACCTTGTGCAATTGGAATTGGGAATTGAGCCTTCCCTCCTCCTCCGCCATCTTCCCGCACATGGTTTTGTCCGCCGAGGAAATCCAGCGCGCCGTCCGCGCCGCTCTCGCCGAGGACATCGGGCCGGGCGACGTGACCACGCTCGCCACCCTCCCCGAGTCCGCGACGACCTGCGCCGTGATGGCCGCACGCGAACCGCTGGTGCTCGCCGGGCTGCCCTTCGCCGAGACGGCTTTCTGTGAACTGGACCCCAACCTCCTCATCGCCTCGCACGCGGCGGATGGCTCGCATTGTCCGACGGGGCAGGTTCTCCTGCGCGTCACCGGCTCGGCCCGCTCCATCCTCACGGCCGAGCGCGTGGCACTGAATTTCGTGCAACGGATCTCCGGCGTCGCGACGCTCACCGCGCAGTTCGCAGAGCAGGTGAAGGGCACGCGTGCCAAGATTCTCGACACGCGCAAGACCACGCCCGGCTGGCGGCGCTTCGAGAAATACGCCGTCAAGTGCGGCGGTGGTCAGAACCACCGCGTCGGCCTCTACGACCAAGTGCTCATCAAGGACAACCACCTTGCCGCGCTGCGCCACGAGCAGCCCAACGCCATCGCCGCCGCCGTGCAACGCGCCCGCGCCGCGTATCCCGAACTCAAGGTCGAGGTCGAAGCCGACACGCTGGAGCAAGTGCGCCAAGCCGTCCAAGCCCACGCCGACATCATCCTGCTCGACAACATGAGCCTCGACGAATTGCGGGCTGCCGTGGCCTTGGTCGGAGGCCGCGCGCAAACGGAAGCCAGCGGCGGCGTGACGCTCCAGACCGTCCGCGCCATCGCCGAGACCGGCGTGGACTTCATCTCTGTCGGAGCCATCACGCACTCAGCACGCGCCGTGGACATTGCGCTCGATTTCCATACCACCACCGCATGAAGCAGCACATTGAGTATCACAAGGACGGAACCATCCGGGCCAAGGGGACGACGCAGGGCGGCTTGCTGACGGGCTATTGGGAGTGGTTCCGAAAGGACGGCACCAAGCTGCGCTCCGGATATTTCAAAGCGGGCGAGCAGGTCGGCGAATGGACCACCTATGATCGGCAGGGCCGCGTTCACAAGGTGACCGTAATGAAACCGAAACGGAAGCATGACCATTGACGCCCAAATCCTCACCGCGATGCGCCGGGCCGGGGCCGGGTCGGTGTCCGGCGCGGACATGGCGCAGCAGCTCGGCATGAGCCGCGCCGCTGTGTGGGCGCGCATCGAGGAGTTGCGCAAGCTCGGCTACGAGATCACCGCCAATCCGCACCAAGGCTACCGCCTCCTCAGCACGCCCGACGCACTCCACGCCGATGATTTGCTCGCGCGCCTGCCGGAGAACCAGATCGTCGGTCGCGACATCCGCGTCTTCGAGGAGACCAACTCCACCAACGACGTGGCCGAGAAGCTCGCGCGCGACGGTGTGAAGGAAGGCGTCGTCGTCTTCGCCGAGTCGCAGAAGAAGGGCCGGGGCCGGCTCGGCAGGCAGTGGCTCTCCCCCGCGCGCAAGGGTCTTTGGTTCTCCGTGCTGCTCCGCCCCGATCTTCGCCCGCAGGCCGCGACGCAACTCACCGTCGTCGCCGCCACCGCGCTGGCCCGTGCGATTCGTAGGCAGTCGAACCTCACGCCGGAGATCAAGTGGCCGAACGACATTCTCCTGCGCGGCAAGAAGGTTGCCGGCATCCTCACTGAACTCAGTGCCGAGCTGGATCACATCAATCATCTCATCATCGGCATCGGCGTGGATGTGAACCTCACGAGCACGGACCTGCTGGCGGACTTGCGGAAGACGGCCACTTCCCTCCGCATTGAGAGCGGCCAGCCGGTGTCGCGGCCTGAACTCGCGGCCACCATCCTGCGCGAGCTGGACGCCGACTACGCGCGACTGCGCGCCGGCCAGTTCGAGGCGCTTGCCACCGAGTGGGAGGAGCAATGCACCACCATCGGCCGCACCGTCACCATCCGCATCGGCGACCGCGCGCAGACTGGCGTGGCGGAGTCGCTCGACTCCGAGGGCGCGCTGCTCCTGCGCACGCAGCATGGCCGCCTCGAACGCATCATCGGCGGCGACGTGACCATCGAGAAATGACCAGTATCCATTGCACCCAATAACCAATGGCTCCAGGCTGGTTGCCATGGACGAACGGGCAAACGAACGATCGTTGGGAATTGGGCATTCATTGGACATTGAACATTGGACATTGGTCATTTAGCCCATGCTCCTCCTACTCGACATCGGCAACACGCACACGCACCTCGGCCTCGCCGACGCGCGTGGCATTTGGAAGCAGGCGAACATCAAGACGGCGTCGTGGCGTTCTGTCGCGGCGTCGCTGCCTGTGCGGAGGTTCGTTGGCAAGGCGCGCATTGAAGGGGCGGCCTTGTGCAGCGTGGTCCCGGCTGTGACTGGCACGGCCATCGCCTTCGTGGAGAAAGAATTCTCCGTCACCGCGCTGGAGCTGACGCCGCGCACGATCTCAGGTGTCGGCATCAACTATCCCCAGCCCAAGAAGATCGGCCCCGACCGTCTCGCCAACGTAGTCGCGCTCCGCCACCACTTCGGCGCACCTTCCGTCGCGGTGGCGTTTGGCACCGCGCTCGCGTTCGATGTCGTGGACAGGCACGGCGACTACGTCGGCGGCATCATCGCGCCCGGCCTCGCGGCGATGACGGATTATCTTCACGACAAAACGGCCCTGCTCCCCCGCATCACGATTCGCGAGACGAGTTCCGTCATCGGCAAGAGCACACGCGAGGCGATGCTCATCGGCGCGGTGCATGGCTACAGGGGGCTCGTGCGTGGATTGATCATCGAGCTGAAGCGCGAGTTGAAATGCCGGCGTCTGCCCGTCGTCGCCACGGGTGGCTACGCCGAGTTGCTCGCTGCAAAGCTCCCGGAGATCACCGACGTTGACGCGAACCTCACCCTCGAAGGACTTCGCCTCGTCTGGTTCGCGAACAACCGTGACAGGGACACTCCTGTCCCCCGGTCACATGACTGATCTCCGCCGGACAGCTCACAGCGGACAGGAGTGTCCGCCTTACGCCGCCAAGTCGTCTGGCGGCGAAATAACCGTTTGCATCCCGGCAGACGTGTGCTACAAACCGCGCTCCGTTCGGACTGTCCGCGCGGAAAAACTCTTTCAGAAGCTATGTCACAGCATCGCAGTCTCCGCGCCTCCAGCACCCTCGGGGCGAAGCGCAACGTCCTGAAGCGCTTCGAGCGCCTCGAAATCCTCAAGAAGGCCGGCCAGTGGAAGACCGGCGACCGCATCACCGGCCTGCGCAAGACCAAGCCCCCGGTCTAAGCTGCCGGCATCATCCCTTTTTCTCCGTCCTTGATCGGGAGCCGTCCGCCGACAGGTGCGACGGCTTTCTTTGCTTGTGCAAGTCCGCCTCCAGAAATTTCTCGCCGAAGCCGGCGTGGCCTCCCGCCGCGCCAGCGAGCGTCTCATCCTGAACGGCTTGGTCGAGGTCAACGGCAAGGTCGTCAAGGAACTCGGCACCAAGGTGGACGCCCAGCACGACGCCGTGAAGGTCGAGGGCCGCTTCGTCAAATCCAAGCGCAAGCTCTACGTCGCCATCAACAAGCCGCGCGGCTACCTCTCCACGCGCAGCGACGAACTCGACCGCCGCATCGTCACGGACCTCCTGCCGAGAGAGTGGTCGCACCTGCATCCCGTCGGCCGACTCGACAAGGACAGCGAGGGGCTGATCTTCCTGACCAACGACGGCGACTTCACGCTCCACCTCACCCATCCGCGCTACGGAGTTCGCAAGAAATACCGCGCCATCGTCGAGGGCTTCGTGGAGCCGGGCGTGCTCCGGCGCATCATGGCTGGCGTCGAGCACGAGGGCGAAATGCTCCGCGCCGAGCGCGCCCGACTGATGGACGCCAACAATTCCCACAGCATTGTCGAGCTTGAGCTGGCAGAGGGGAAGAACCGCGAAGTGCGCCGTCTCTTCGAATCCCAAGGCCTCATCGTCGCCCGCTTGCAACGCACGCAAATCGGCGCCATCAAACTTGCAGAACTGCCCGAGGGCCGCTGGCGTGCCTTGACCGACGCCGAGGTGAAGTCACTGATGGCAGTGACCACGCCGGCTGACGCCCCCAAGCCGCCGAACCGGTAGGGCTGACCTGCGGTCGGCCTCGTTCGGTCTAGTGGGACGATGCCGCGCGCATCGCGCACCTACCGCAAGTCAAAGCACGCCATCTCCACCGCGTTCCGCACGAGCAGCCTGCCGCCCTCGATCGCCGGGTGGTTCCAAGTCTTGCCCTTGATGCCTGGAATGCGCGCGATCTCGACATGCCGGTCGGGCAGCGGTTGCGCCAGCGCGAGATCGCCATTGCCGCAGAGGATGACGAGATGGCCGCTCGCGAGCAGCACCTGGCCGTAGCCGTAGCGCCCGTCCTTCCAACGTCGCTCGCCAGTCGCTGCGTCGAGGCAGACGAGGATGTCCTCATCCAAGCCGTAGATATGCCCGCCGTGCAGCACGGAACTGGTGAACTTGTTCTTCAGCGACTTGTTCCTCCACACCTCCTTCGCAGTGAAACCACTCTCGCTCCGGCTCAACTCCAGCCCGACCGCGCCCGTGCCGTAGCCCGCGCTCAAAACCACCCGGTTCGTGCCCGTCACGATGGGCTGCGCGATCGTGTTGTCGAACTCGACGCGCCACGGGAAACGCCACTGCACTTTCCCATCCCCCGGACCGACGCCCAGCAAATGCCGGGCCGTATGCACCAGCAACTGCCGCTCACCGCCCAGCGTGACCAACATCGGCGACGCGTAACCCGCCTTGTCCTGCATCTCGCGCCACCCCATCGCTCCCGTGACCTTGTCATAGGCGATCAGCATCCGCCCATCGCGGCCCTGCGGATCGCCCGCCAGCACGAGAACATTTCCATCCACGATCAGCGGCGCGGCGCTCACGGCAAAGAAGAGATTGGAACAACTGTTCTCCGCGAAGACATCGTGCTGCCAAAGCAACTTCCCAGTCGCCGCTTCGAGACAACGAAACTTCCCGGTCCCGCCCAGCGAATACAGCCGCCCCTCGTGCCACGTCGGCGTCGCTCGCGGGCCTTCGCCGCCCATCCACTCCTGGAAGTGCGCTGCGTAACTGTGCGCCCACACCTCGCGGCCCGTCTCGACTTCGTAAGCCGTCACCGCCTCCTGCTCGCGCCGTTGCTCGATGGTGAACGCCAGTCCATCCGCCACCACGAAAGACGCGTAGCCCGCGCCCACCGGTTGCTTCCACAACAACTTCGGCGGCGACTTCACCCAGTCCACGTTGATGGGCTGCTGCTCGTAATGTCCGTCGCGCTTGGGGCCGCGGAAGTCCGTCCAATACGGTGCGGCAGCAGTCTTCGACACGGCCACCTGAGGCTTGCTGATGGGAGCAATGCCGTTGGCCGACCGCGCTTTCTCCAGCCGCTCATAATCCGTCACCTGCCACGTCGGCACCGGGATGGGGCTTCCCTGCATCTCGAAGCGAAGCCCGGTGAGCTTGTGCAGCAGGAAAAGAATCAACGCCATGTAAGGCAGTGCAAAGAGCCCAATCCCCAGAGTGCCGAGCAGCTTGATCCCCAGAGACGCCGATCCGCGCCAGAGCAGCCACAAGCCCGCCGGTGGAAACACAAGCGTCACGAGCCGCAGCCTGCGTGAGTCGGAAGGAGGTGGAGGGACAGAAGGTTCGGGATTCATGGCAGCGCGGCCAGAAGATACCGTGCCTGCCCCGCCCGTCCACGCTGAAGCAGCCAGTCGTCGTCACTTGCATCGGCGACTCACCGCCCCGCGTGCTTCGCGATAAACTCCACGATCGGCGTCGAGTCCTCCAACCCGTGCGGATGATGGCCGATGCCCGGTTTGCGGATGAGCGTGATGTCGCCGCCCAGCGCCTTGTAACGCTCGGCGATCAGGCCGGTGTTCTCCTCCCACGGCACCACGTCGTCCGCATCGCCGAAGACGTGGAGGAGCGGGACCTTGGCCTTCGCGAGCGGCGCGAGGGCATCCACCGGATTGCCTTTGTAAGCGAGCGCGGCGGCTTCGT
>SXTU01000267.1 GCA_005791875.1 Verrucomicrobiales bacterium | reverse complement strand
CTTCTCGATGAAGCCAAGCGCGTGGTCCGTGAGGTCGTCCGCGATGAAGCCCTTGCCGCGAACGAGCTTCCCGTTCTGCTCCAGCGGCGGGTCGAAGTATTCGCCCCAGTGGCCGGAGGTGAAGCCGTAGTATTCGTCGAAGCCACGCGCGTTCGGGTGATACGGCCACTGGCTGCCGTTGTGCCATTTGCCGAACGCGCCGGTCGCGTAGCCGGCGGCCTTGAACGCGTCGGCGATGGTCTTCTCGTCCACGTGCAGCCGCTCCAACCCCGTCGAGACACCGCGCACGCCGGCGCGCGGATGGTAGCGGCCCGTGAGAAACTCCGCGCGCGTCGGCGCGCACACGGAGCAGACGTAGAAGCGGTCCAGCACCGCACCGCCGCGCGCGATGGAGTCAATGCTCGGCGTCTTGAGGTTGGTGTTGCCATTGACACTGTAGTCGCCCCAGCCCGAGTCGTCGGCGAGGAAGATAAGGATGTTGGGTCGCTTCGCCAGTTCAGCGCCGAGGGATTGGGTGACGTGGAAGCAGGCAGCGGCGAGAACGAGCAGGCAGAAATGAAAGTTCCGTTTCATAGGTGAACGCGACTCGAAGCCTATTCTCCTGTGGCTTGTCCGGCGAGCGTGGAGTTGAGGGTGCGCCGCGCCGCCGCGCCAGGCCTACGCCAGCTCAAACCCCGGAATCGTCCCGTTGCTGGAGCCGAACGCGTTTGCTTCCGCGCCCAGGCGACGGAGAAACTGCACGTAGAGATTGCAGAGCGGCGGGTTCTTTTTCGGATCGAACGCGAGGTGCTGCCCGTGCCGGAAGCCGCCACCCGCGACGAGGATGGGGAGGTTCTTGTTGTCGTGGCTGCTGGCGTTGCCGAGGTTGCTGCCGAACATCACGATGGTGCGGTCGAGCAGGCTGCCGCCCTGTTCCTGCGTGCCCTTGAGCTTCGCGAGCAGCTCGCCGAGGAGCTTCATCTGCTGGAGTTCCACAACCTTCAACTCCGCAAGCTTCAACGGGTCCTGCCCGTGGTGCGAGAGGTTGTGCCAGTCCTGCGTGACGCCCGCGATGACCGGCACGGCGTTGAGGCCGTTCAGCGCGAAAGTGATGAAACGCGTCGAGTCGGTCTGAAGCGCGAGGTGCATCAAGTCCACCATCAGCCGCACGCGCGCGGGCACCTCGACCGAGCTGTTGATGTCCACCGGCGGCTTGGCGTCCACCTTCGGCTTCGGGCGGTGCGCCCAGTCCTGTGCCTTGACCATGCGCACCTCGACCTCGCGGACGGAGGTGAAATACTCGTCGAGCTTTTCGCGGTCGGGCTTGCCCAGGCCGCGTTGGAAGTCCTTCGCCTCCTTCAGCACGATGTCCATGATGCTCTGGCCCTGCTTGAGGCGCTGCACTTGGGCGTTCACCTCGTTGGCCGTGCCGTCCACGAACATGTTCTTGAACACGCGCGACGGCCGTTCATCCGCCGGGATCGGCACGCCGCTGCGCGTGAAAGACAAGCCGCGCGACGACGACGACGCGAGCGTGAGCGACCCGAACCGCGTGTCTGGCACGAGCTTCTCGATGGCATATTGGTCCAGCGAGATCGTGTTCTTGAAGTTGTCCGCGCGCGGGTGCGGCGCAGAGGTGAGGTAACACAGCTCGGCGGGATGCCCGCCGTCCACCTCGGGATGCGAGAGGCCGGAGAAGACTGTGAAGTCCTTGCGGAACTCCGCGATGGGCTCGAGGTAGGGCGTCAGCTCGAAATCACGACCGGCCTTCTCGGGAAACAAGTTCGGCGTGTGCAGACCCAGGGTGGTGTTGATGCAAATCATCCGGCGCGGCGGCTGGGCGGCGGCCTGCGCGCGCAGCGGCGACATCGCCTCCAGCAACGGCAGCGCGAGGGTGACACCGGCACCGCGCAGAAAGGTGCGGCGGGTGAAGCGATGGGGAGTGGTCATAACATTTTACTTCTGCTGAAAGAGTTCGCTCGCAACAACCGCATGAACCAGCGTCCGCAAGCCGTAGTCCGACTTCTTTGACTCAGCCAGAATTAGGTTCACGGCCTGATGATCGCCGAAGCTGACGGGCTGGCCGGTGGCGTAGGTGACAAGCTTCTCGGTCAGGCAGCGCGCGATTTGCTCCGGGTCGGTGAGGAGCAGCTTCTTGAACTCCTCCACCGTCGCGAACTTCCGCCCGTCCGGCAGCGCGTCGCCGGCTTCCACGCCGGGGCCGAGGCCGTATTGCCAGGCAGCGAGATACTTCGCCAGCGGGCCGACGCGGTTGTTCACCCAGTTCTTGCGCTCGGCGACGATACGATACTTCTCCCGCCAGCCGCCGATGACATCGTAGTTCTCCAACGCGAAGCCCGGCGGATCTATGCGCGCGTGGCAGCCGGCGCAGTTCTCCGTCGCGCGATGCTTCGCAAGCTGGTCGCGGATGGTCTGCGCACCGCGAATGTCCGGCTCGATGGCCGGGACGTTCGGCGGCGGCGGCGGCGCGGGGCGGCCCATGATGCGGTCCAGCACCCAGACGCCGCGCAGCACGGGCGAGGTCGTCGTGCCGTTCGCCGTGACCTTGAGCACGCTCGCGTGAGTCAGCACGCCGCCGCGATGCCACTCGGGCTTCAGCGCGACCTTGCGGAACGCCGCGCCATGCACATCCGGGATGCCGTAGTGGGTGGCGAGACGCGCGTTCAGCATCGCGAAGTCGGAGTCTATGAAGTTCCGCACGCTCAGGTTTTGCTTCAGCAATTCCTCGAAGAACAGGTGCGTCTCGCGCACTGCCGACCATTGCAGCAGCTCCTCGAACTCGGGGTAAAGCATCTTGTCCGGCGTGGTGGCCTCGATGTCGCGCAGGCTCAGCCACTGGCCGGTGAAGTTCTCGGTGAACGCCTGTGCTTTGGGATGCTTCAGCATCCGCTCCGCCTGTGCGCGGAGCACGCCGGGCTTGCGCAGTTCACCCTTCGCCGCCAACGCGAGCAGCGGCTCATCCGGCATCGTGCTCCAGAGGAAATAGGACAAGCGCGACGCCAGCGCGTGGTCGTCCAGCGGGCCGGCCGGCTCGCGGAGGTAGAGGAATTTCGGCGAAGCCAGCACCGCCTTGTAGCCCGCGCGCAACGCCGCTTCAAACGGCTGGCCCATCTCCAGCGACTTCGCGACGAGCGCGACGAATGGTTTCTCCTCGCCTTCCACAACCGGGCGGCGGAATGCACGCGGCAGGACCGCCCGCAACAGCTTCTCCGCGGCGGCCAGCGTGCCGCGCTTTGGGTCAAAGGGGACAGGAGTGTCCCCTTCACGGGCCTCGCCGAACACGCGGCGGTAGCTCTCCGTCGGCCACGCCTCCGGGAACGGCCCTTCCGTCTCGACCCAGTGAACTTTCAGCCCCGGCCCCGGATACTCCGCCATCGTCTCCTGCTTGAGATACACCAACGGCAGCGCCATCGGGATGAGCTTGACGGTGTCGTTCTTCGCGCCGAGGCGCTCCGTGAACTCGATGACCGTCGGCTGCGGGCCGGGCGGGGCGTCGAAGTAGCCGATGTGGCGCGCGTAGTTGCCGCTCACCACGAAGTTGCCCAGCAGCAGGCCCAACGGCAGCGGCGTGGGCGAGTTGTGAGCGGAGACGGCGATGCGGAACTTGTAGCGGCCCGGTGCGGGTGCCTTGAACTGCCGCACGTCCGTCGCTCCGCCGCGAAAGAGCACCACGCCGTCGTCCTGCTTGTAAACTCCGTTGGCGAACCACTTGGGCAGCGACTCGTAAAAGTCGAAGCGCTCCTGCTTGCTCTCCAGCTTGTGGACGGGCGCGAGCGCCGCCGTGATGACCGCGTCCGCCGCTTCGAGGTAGCGCTCCATCAGCACTGGCGAGACGTTCAGCGCCGCGCCCACGTTGTCGAAGCCCTGCGCGATGGTGTCCTCCGGCAGCATCTCCTTCACCATCAAGTCCACGGCGAAGAGGTCGCGCACCGTGTTCTCGTATTCCACGCGGTTGAGCCGGCGCAGGATCACGCGGCCGTCCGCGCGATGCTTCGCACCTGCTTCGTTCAGCCGCGCGGACAATTGACGCACGAACGTCTGCGCCTGCGCCTCCTCCGGACGCGGCTCCTTATTCGGCGGCATCTCGCCCGACTGCACGCGCGTCACCACTTCACGCCATCGCTCGAAAGCGCTGGGCTTGGAAAAATCCGTGTCCAACCGGTCGAGGCGCAGATCGCCCTTCGCCTTCTCCGGTCCGTGGCAACGGAGACAATGCTCCTTGATGAACGTGGCGCTCTGCGTGTCCAGCGCAGCCGGGGCGGCGAGCGAATTCAAGTTGAGACCCAGTGCCACTCCCAGCGCAATCGCGAGGCTGCGCCCGATGGGTGTTGAGTCTGTCCGAGTCGGCATTGCGATGTTCGACGTAGTGAGGCGATGAATCGCTTGAAGGAGATGTTTCCCCCTGAGTTCGCCTTCGCCCTTCGCGGAGCGAGGGGAGAAGGTGGCCGCAGGCCGGATGAGGGGTGCGGCCACCAACGCCGACGCTGCCAAGCCCTCACCCCGGCTCTCCCCTTGCTCCGCAAAGGGGAGAGGGAGATTCGCTGCCACGGAGCGTCGCGGTCAGTTGGAAGCTTGTCGTTTCGCGATTTGAGAGAGCGCGCGCCATGTAACTTAATGGCTTTGTTATGACGCCGCCGGCACCGCTGCGGCGCGCTTGGCAAGGATGGCGTCCACGATCTTCTTAGCGAGGTCGGGCTTCTCGGTGAGCGCCTTCTTGGCGGCTTCCTTGCCCTGGCCGATGAGGTCGCCGGCGAATTGCAGCCATGCGCCTTTTTTCTCCACCACGCCGTTCTCGATGCCCACGTCGAGGATGCTGCCTTCCTTGTCTATGCCGTGGTTGTAGATGATGTCGAACTCGGCCTCGGCGAAGGGCGGCGCTACCTTGTTCTTCACGATCTTCACGCGGACGTGGTTGCCGGTGGCGGCGCCGGCGGCGTCCTTGAGCGTCTCCTTGCGACGGATGTCCATGCGCACGCTGGCGTAGAACTTCAGTGCCTTGCCGCCGGGCGTGGTCTCCGGGTTGCCGAACATGACGCCGACCGTCTCGCGGAGCGGGTTGGTGAAGATGCAGGTGGTCTTGGACTT
>SXTU01000266.1 GCA_005791875.1 Verrucomicrobiales bacterium | reverse complement strand
AGGTCGAGCCAGTGGCGGCCCCACTTCTCGCCGTAGCGCGGCGAGTCGAGCAGGCGGTCAATCAACAGCTCCCACGCGCGCGGCGATTTGTCGGCGAGGAACGTCTCGACCTCGGCGGGCGTCGGCGGCAGACCGGTCAAATCATAGTAAGCGCGGCGGACCAACTCGCGCGGCGTCGCGGAGGCATTCGCGGTGAGGTTTTTCGTGGCGAGCTTCGCGAGGACGAAGGCATCAATCGGATTGGCGATTGGCGTTTCACGGTTGGCGATTTGGGGGACGGCGGGTTTGCGCACCGGCTGAAACGCCCAGTGCGCGCGGTCTTTCGCGGTGATTTGAAATTCCTTCCGCACGCCAGCCACGGGGGCTTCGCCCGCCGGCATGGGCGCGCCGAGCTTCACCCACTCGGTCAGATCCGCGACCTGCCGCGCAGTGAGCCGCTGCTTGGGCGGCATCTTGAGGTCTTCGGACTGGTAGCCGACTGCGATGACGAGCCGGCTCTTCGCCGGGTCGCCCGGCACGATGGACGCGCCGCTCTCGCCGCCCGCGCGGATGGCGGCGGGCGAATCGAGCCGCAGATGTCCCTTCTGTTTCTCCGCGCCGTGGCAGGAGTAGCAGTGCTCGGCGAGCAGCGGGCGGACTTTGCGCTCGAAGAATTCGAGGCCGGCGGGGTTGGCTTCGGCTGCCAGAATCGGCGGAGCGGCGCAGAGAGCGGCGGCCACGCAGACTGCGAACCCAAGCCGTCGGGAAGCGCGAGTCGTCTTGGACTGCGGCGGGCCTCCGCACGGCCATGTCCTCACCCAGCTCACTTTTTCCCTCCGAGCACCCCTTGCACGGGCATGGAGTTGCCGAAGTTTTTGAAGTCCTTGAACGACCACACAACCTTCTTGTCCTTCGTGACCTCGATGAACTGCGGGTTGTTCGGGCCGGCGTGGCAGTTGCCGATCATCGTATTGCCGTTGGCGAGGCGCTCGACGCACGTGACCCACGCGAGGGTGATGCCGGGCAAGTCGTTCTGCTCGACCTTCCAGACGATCTCCTTCGCGGGCGTGACTTCGAGCACGCTGTGGCCGTTGCCCGCGCCGATGAGAGTGTTGCCGTTGGCGAGGCGCATGGCGGAGTAAAGCGCGTTGCCCCAAGCCTCCGGGCCGTGGCCGCCCTTCTTGGGCTTGCCGAAGAGCGGCACCTCGTATTCCCAAACCACCTTGCCGGTGCCGTCATACTCGCGGACGAAGCCATCCGCCTCGTGCGCGACGAGGTAGTTGCCATTGGCGATTTTGCGAACAAGCCGCGTGTCGCTGTGGGCGTTGGGCTTGTTGCGCTTGAGCTTCACTTCCTTCTGAATCTTTCCGTCCTTATCCACCTCGATGATGCGGCCCGCGCCCGACTCGGCAATCATCGTCAGCCCGTTCTCCACGCGTTGGAAGGCGTGAACTTCGATGCGTTTGCCCTCGTTGCCGTTCATCTTCGCCGAGTCGTATTCCCAGACCGTCTTCTTGTCGGGGGACATCTCAACGATCTTGGTCCAGCCCTGCTGGAGGAGGAGATTGCCGCTCGGCAGCACCCACGCGTCGTGGATCGCGCTGACCTTGGTTTCCCATTCTATCGCACCGTCGGCTCCGATGATGGCCAGGCGTTTCGTGGAATCATCCCCCGCGAGGAAGCGTCGGCCCGGGCCAGTCTGCTCGGCGTGGAGTGGGAGGGTGATGGCGAGGGTGAGCGCGGCGAGTGCGGCCCGGCGAGTCAGGGTGTTTGTCATAAGCGGACGGTAATGACTGGCGGGCGGAGAATAAATTCGATTGTGCGTGGAGCGCGCGGCGTTCCCCCACACCTTTGTCTGGTCTCTGCCCGGCGCGCGCAGTTACGCTGTGCTCCGCAACCATGCGCGCCCGTGCCCTCATCCGAATCGTCCAGCTCGGCATCAAAAGCCTCCTGCTCCACAAGATGCGCTCCGGCCTGACCATGCTGGGCATCATCTTCGGCGTGTGCTCGGTCATCGCGATGCTCGCCATCGGCGAGGGCGCCAGCTACGAGGCGCAGGAGGCCATCAAGAGGCTCGGCTCCAGCAACATCATCCTGCGCAGCATCAAGCCCACGCAGGACTCGAAGTCCGCCAGCACCGGCCGCAGCTTCGTCAACGAATACGGCATCACCTACGGCGACGTCACCCGGCTGGACACCACCATCCCCGGCATCCGGCGCGTGCTGCCCATGCGCATCATCCGGGACGAGGTGCGCTTCAACAACCTCGTCCAGCAGGCGCAGATCATCGGCACGCACCCGATCTACACGGAGATGAGCAGCGTGGAAATCCTCCGCGGCCGCTTCCTCACCGAGACCGACGAGACGCACATGAACAACGTCTGCGTGCTGACCCTGAGCCTCGCGGAGAAGCTCTTTCCCTATCAGGACCCGTTGGAGGAGGAGGTGAAGATCGGCTCGGACTACTTCAGCGTCGTCGGCCTCCTGCGCGAGCGCGCCACCGCCGAGAAGCGCCCGCAGTCCGGCCAGATGGAAGGCCAGCCGCTCGACAACAACGTCTATGTGCCGCTCTCGACTACCCGGAGCCGCTTCGGCGAGACCATCATTCGCCGTTCCGCCGGCACCTACGAGGCCGAGAAGGTCCAGCTCCACCAGGTCACCGTGCAATTCAACTCGGTGGACGATGTCGAGGTCGCCGTCCCGCAGATCCGCACGCTCCTGAAGCGCTTTCATCCGAAGTCCGACTACGAGATCATCGTGCCGCTCGAACTGCTCCGGCAGGCCGAGCAGACCAAGCGCATCTTTAACATTGTCCTCGGCTCCATCGCCGCCATCTCGCTCGTCGTGGGCGGCATCGGCATCATGAACATCATGCT
>SXTU01000265.1 GCA_005791875.1 Verrucomicrobiales bacterium | reverse complement strand
TACTCGACCTCGGCCCCGAAGGCGGCACCGGTGGCGGGCGCATCGTGGCCCAAGGCACACCCGAGACTGTCGCGGCCACGCCGGGCAGCCACACGGGAGAATTTTTGAATCGAATCCTCCGCACGGAGACGAATACTGCAACGAAGTGAGCAGCACGCGAAAACTGGAGAACCAGCACGTCTTCTCCCTCTCCCTTTGCGGAGCAAGGGGAGAGGGCCGGGGTGAGGGGTTGCGTGCGTCGGCGTTGGTGGCCGCACCCCTCATCCGGCCTCCGGCCACCTTCTCCCCTCGCTCCGGGAAGGGAGAAGGGATTCCCAGTTGGACAACGCAAGTTTCCGGATTGGCTCGGTGGGTCGGCCTGTTGTTGCTGTTGGTCGGTTGGCTGCCTCTCTGCGCCGCCGAGTTCGCCGACCCGATCGAGGAGCGAGACTTCAAGGCGGCGGCAGGGGCGTTTCGGGACTTGAACTACGAGCGGGCGGAGCGCGAGTTCGGCGAGTTCGTGCAGATGTGGAAGGACTCCGCCTTCAAGAACGAAGCCGTGCTGCGTCAGGCTCAGGCGCGCTTCCACCTGACGAATTATCCCGGTGCGATGAGCCTGCTCACTGCGGGTCTGCCACAGGCCGGCAAGCTCGCGGACGAGTATCAGTTCTGGCTCGGCGAGACGCACTTCCAGGTCGGCAGCCTCGACAAGGCGGCCAGCACCTACGCGCTGCTCTGCCGCGACTTCACCAACTCGCCGCACTTCCTCGCCGCCGCGCACCACGAGGCGCTCGCGCGCTTCAAGCTCGGGCAGCACACCAATGTCGTCGCACTGCTGCGCGCGCCGACCGGCAGCTTCCAGCGGGCGGCCAAGGCGTCGCCGACAAACGAGTTCGTCATCAGCGGCACGCTGCTGCTGGGCGAGGCGTTGCTGGCGACGCGGGAGTTTCCCGCAGCCGAGCAGGCCGCGCGCACACTCGGCGACCGGCGGCTGGCGGCGGACGTGGACTGGCAACGGAGATTTCTCCTCGGCCGCGTGCTGGCCGAGGCGGGACGCACCGCCGAGGCGCTGTCCGTCGTCACTAACCTCGTGCCGCTGGCGAACGCGCTGAAGCAGCCGCTGATGCAGGCCGAGACTTTCGCACTGCAAGGGACGGTGCTGGAAAAACTCGGCGAGCTCTCTGCCGCGGTGGCGTCGTTCACGAACAACTTCACGACCAATGCGCCGGCGGTGCTGCGTCAGCGCGCTCTCTCGCAGGCGGTGCAGTTGAGTTTAAGGCAGCCAGGCAAGGAGCCGGACACCATCGCGATGCTGGAGCTTTTCTCAACGCAGTATGCAAAGGACTCTTCACTCGATCTCGCGCAGCTCACGCTCGGCGAGCTGCGGGTGAAGGAGTTTCACGCGCGGGCAAGCGCGACGAATTCCGGGCCGACCAATTTGCTGCTGGTCGCCGTCACGAACCTGAGCCGTGTGGTGACGGAGCACACCAACAGTCCGCGCTTGGGCAAGGCGTTCTACCAGCGCGGCTGGTGTCGGTGGCACCTGAGTCAGCCAGCGGCCGCGGCTGCGGATTTCGGCGAGGCAGTGCGACGGCTTCCAAAGTCTGAGGAGCAGGCGATGGCGCGCTTCAAAATGGCGGAGGCGCAGGCGCTCCTGAACGATCACACGAACGCGCTGCGCAATTTCCAGGTGGTGGTCGAGCAATACGGCGACCTTGAGCGGGTGCGGAACGCCTACTTCGACGAGGCGCTCTACCGCGCGATGCGCTCCGCGTGGGCCGTGACCAATCAGATCGCCGCCGAGGCCGCGTTCCGGAAGATTATCGAGTTGTTCCCCGAGCAGCTCGTCAGCGACAAGGCGACGCTGCAGTTCGGCGGCGAGTTGAACCGGCAGGGAAAGCCAGACGACGCGCGGCGTGTGTTCCTTGCGCAGCTTGATCGCTTCCCGAAATCCTCGCTCGCGCCGCAAGTCCACCTGGCGATTGCGCGCACCTTTCGGCAGGAGTCCGACTGGACGAACACGGCCCGCATCTACGCCGAGTGGCTGAAGCTCTTCCCGACGAACAGCGCGCGGGCGGACGTGGAGTTCGAGAACGCGTTTTTCTCCAGCCGAGCGGGCGGCACCAACGCGCTGCCGCTGTTCACGAACTTCGTGGCGCAGTTCAAGACGCACAGCAACGCACCACTGGCGCAGTTGTGGATTGGCGACCACTTCTTCAGCCAGGGGCAGGCGGGATTTGCCGAGGCGGAGATGAACTACCAACTGCTGTTCCAGAACACCAACTGGCCCGACTCGGATTTGAAGCACATGGCACGGATGGGCGCGGGTCGCGCGGCCTACGAGCGGAAGGCCTTCAAGAACGCCACGAACTACTTCATCGAACTGGTCAACGACGAGCGAGTGTCCAAGGACATCCAGGCCAGCGCGTTTGTCGCGCTGGGAGACACCTACCAGAAGTCGAGCCAGGAGGACGTGGTGCCCATCGCTTTGGACCCGCTCGGCGACGCCATCATCGCCTTCAGCCGTGTCACGAACGCGACGCACTTCCCCAACTGCGCGGTCGCACCGTTTGCCATGGGCCGCATTGGCGATTGCCTGTTCCAGCGCGCTGGAAGGAACAAGGATCCCAAGCAGCTCGACCTTGCTGGTGAGGCGTATCAGAAGACGATGGCATGGCCGGGCGCAGATGTGGAGACGCGGAGCCTGGCGGAGGTGTCATTGGGCATCGTCCGGGAGACGCAGGGGCGTCCCAAGGACGCCCTTGATCATTGGAGCAATGTCTTTTACCGGAAAAACCTGCGGCCTGGCGAGGAAGCCGACTTGGACAAGATGAAAATGGCCGGCCTGAATCTCGGCCGGTTGCGGGAGGAGCAGCAGGAGTGGGCGCAGGCCATCGCCATTTACGAGAGCATGCAGCAGTTGTTCCCGCCCCTCCGCCAACCGCTGGCGCTCAAGATCGAGCGCGCCCGCAAGATGCTCAACGAGCGGCGGTGACGAACGCCCGCACGTCCACGGCGTCCATGCCGGCGGCGCGGATGGCGTTCATGCCAAGGTCCGTGTCCTCGTAGCCCCGGCAGAATTCCGCCGCGATGCCGAGCTGCCGCGCGGCCTCCAGGAAAATATCCGGCTCCGGCTTCTGACGCGTCACGTCTTCGCTGGTCACCACGGCGGCGAACCAATGTCGGATGCCGAGGTGAACAAGGACTTGCTCCACGACGCGCTTCTTGCCCCCGCTCGCCACGGCCATTGGCAGCTTGCCGTGATGCTCGCGCGCGATGGCGACGACTTCCGGAATCCCCTGCACGGTCGGGATGAACGGCAGGAAGGCGTGCTCCTTCTCGACGGAAACTTCGTGGTGGTCGTAGCTCAGGCCCTGTTCCTCGCGCAGCATCTTGAGAATGTCCCGCGACGGCACGCCACCCAGCGAGTAGAAGCGCTCCTCAGTGAAGTGGAAGCCGTGCCGCTGCGCGATGACCTGCCAGGCGTGCCAGTGCAGGGGCATGGTGTCGGCGAGCGTGCCGTCGCAGTCGAAGATGAGGGCCCGGGGAGTCATGGGGAAAGTGATTAGTAAGTAGTGATTAGTAGGTCAGCGGACGAGTGACTAATTACTAATCACTTTCCCCTTCCGGCTCACGTCTGCAACGCCGCGAGCCGCTGTTCGAGATCGTTGTTCATCAGCGGCTCGATGATGCCGTCGAGGTCGCCCTCGATCACGTTGGCGAGGTTGTAGAGGGTCAGCTCGATGCGGTGGTCGGTCACGCGGTTCTGCGGGAAGTTGTAGGTGCGGATCTTCTCGCTCCGTTCACCAGTGCCGACCTGCGAGCTGCGCTGCGCCTCATACTTGGCCTTCTCGTCGGCGATCTTGCGGTCCAGCAGACGCGAGCGCAGCACCTTCATCGCCTTGGCCTTGTTCTTGTGCTGCGAACGCTCGTCCTGGCAGCGAACCTCCGTGCCGGTGGGCTTGTGCACGATGCGCACAGCAGAGTCGGTGGTGTTGACGCCCTGACCACCGTGGCCGCCGGCGCGGCAGACCTGGATCTCGAGGTCCTCGGGACGAATCTCGATGTCCACCTCCTCGGCTTCCGGCAGCACGGCGACTGTGCAAGTGCTCGTGTGGATGCGGCCCTGCGCCT
>SXTU01000264.1 GCA_005791875.1 Verrucomicrobiales bacterium | reverse complement strand
GTCAAGGGCTTCGGCCGCCAGAAGGGCCACACGGAGATCTACCGGGGGAGCGAATACACCGTGGATTTTCTGCCCAAGACCAAGATCGAAGTCGTCGTGCCTGACCCACAGGCCAAGGCCGTGGTGGAAGCCATCGTGAAAGCCGCACGCACGGGCAAGATCGGCGATGGCAAAGTCTTCATCTCGACGCTGGAAGAAGCTGTCCGGATCCGCACTGACGAGCGGGGTGATCTGGCTTTTTGAGTGCCTAGTTCCGCCCAGCCCGTTGTCCCCTCGCCCATTACTCGCATGAAAACTACCCTGACCCTGTCGTTACTTGGTGTTTTGCTCTGGCTATCCCCGGCCCCTGTGGCCGCGGCGGAGGCTTCGAAGAAATTGCCGGAAGCCTCCCTCGAACAGCGCTTGGGCGACCTTGAGGCTTACGTGAACAACGGCACGCGGGTCACGGACGGCAAGGCGGAGTCCAAGATCGCCGGCGGCGGCCCCGGCCACAACGCATGGATGATGACCAGCGCGGCACTGGTGCTCTTCATGACCTTGCCGGGTCTGGCGCTCTTCTACGGCGGGCTGGTGCGGAAGAAGAACATCCTCTCGGTGCTCGCGCAGTGTCTCGGCCTCGCGGGGGTGGTCACCCTGCTGTGGTGGGCGTGCGGCTACAGCCTGACGTTTGGCAAGGGCAACGGCTGGCTGGGCGGTTTACAACACGCGTTCTTGAAGGATGTCGGCACGGCCCCGAACACGGATTACGGCGCGTGGGTGCCGCACAGCCTGTTCATGGTGTATCAACTCATGTTCGCCATCATCACCCCGGCGCTGACCATCGGCGCGATTGCCGAGCGAATGAAGTTCTCGGCCATCATGCTCTTTAGCGTGTTGTGGATGTTCGTCGTGTATTTCCCGGTGGCTCACTGGGTGTGGGGGATTGATGGCTGGATGAACGGCTTGTGGAATGATCAGGCGAGCATCAAGGCCATCGATTTCGCCGGCGGCATCGTGGTCCACATGACCTCGGGCTGGAGCGCGCTGGCGCTGTGCATCGTGCTGGGGAAACGCCTCGGGCACGGCAAGGAGCCGATGCCGCCCCACAGCCTTGCGCTGTGCATGGTGGGCACCGGGATGCTGTGGGCGGGCTGGTATGGCTTCAACGCGGGCAGCGCCGTGGCAGCGGATGGCGTGGCGGTGAACGCCTTCGTCAACACGACCCTCGCAGCGGCGGCGGGGTGCATCACCTGGCCGGCCATCGAATACCTCGTGCGCGGCAAGCCCTCCGTGCTGGGCTTCTGCTCGGGCGCGGTGGCGGGCTTGGCGACCATCACGCCGGCGAGCGGGTTTGTGACGCCGGGGGCGGCGGTGCTGATCGGCGTCGTGGCCGGGGCCGCCACGTGGTTCGCGTGCAACACCCTCAAGGCGAAGTTCAAATATGATGACGCGCTGGACACGTTCGGCGTCCACGCCGTCGGCGGGACGATTGGAACCATCCTCGCCGGCGTGTTTGCCAGTGTGGGCGCCAATCCCAATCTCGGCGCGGACCGCATCAAGGCCTACGTCGGCAGCACGCTCTGGCTGGAGCAACTCAAGGCCGGGGCCATCGTCCTCATCTGGTCCGTGGTGGGCACCCTCATCCTGGCCAAGCTCGTCAGCGCGGTGTGCGGCGGCCTGCGCGTCAGCGAGGAAGTCGAGACCATCGGTCTGGACCTCACCGAACACGGCGAAGAAGGCTACCACGGTTAAAAGCGGGGGCACTGGCCGGCCGGACTGAATGCAAACCCCTCGGTGGGTGGCCTCGTTTCCGTCGCGGGCGGAGGCCGCGTTCCGCGCAGCCCTGACCGCTTTCTCTTCCCCGATGCTCCATCTAGGAAGAGTGGGGGAAGGCTTCCACTCAAGGAACGGTCGCCACCGGACAGCCCCGACCTCACTTCGCCCGGGGGTGATGCTGCTCATGCACGTCGCGCAGGCGCTGGCCGGCGACGTGCGTGTAAACCTCCGTGGTGCTGATGCTGGAGTGGCCGAGGAGTTCCTGGATCACGCGGAGGTCCGCGCCGTGCTCCAGCAGGTGCGTGGCGAAGCTGTGCCGCAGCATGTGCGGCGTGATGTTGCGCTCCAGCCCCGCCTTCTTCACGCGGTTGGTGATGCGCAGCCACATGGTGACGTGCGCGAAGGCGGTGCCGCGTCGCGTGAGGAAGACGGCGGCGGGGGATTTCGGGCGGACGAGCTGCGGTCGCGCGACGGTGAGGTAGCGGCCCAACGCGGCCACGGCGAACTTCCCCACGGGCACGACACGTTCCTTGTTGCCCTTGCCGATGACCGTGACGAAGCCGGCTTCGAGGTGGAGCTGCTCGAGGCGCAAGTTGCGCAGCTCGGCGAGGCGCAGGCCGCTGGCGTAGGCGAGTTCGAGGATGGCCTGATCGCAGAGGTCGGCGGGCGAGGGTGTGGCGAGGGGCTTGAGGATTTGCTCGACCTCGGCGTGGGAGAGCGACTTGGGGATGCGCTTCCAACGGCGCGGGAGCGAGAGGTTTTCCGCCGGGTTCGCGGGCAAATGTTTCTCCGTCTCGGCCCACTTGAAGAGGGCGCGCAGGGCGGCGATTTGGAGGTAAAGGCTCTCGCTGCTCAACTTCGCCGTGGACTCCTCCGGCGCACCGCCCAGCCGGCGGTCGCGCTCGTGCTGGAGGAACTCGGTGAGGTGCGTGAGCTGCACGTCGCGCCAGTTGGTCAGCCCGTGCGTGCCGGCCCAAGTGGTGAACTTGTCGAGCAAGCCTTGGTAAGTCTTCTGCGTGTGCTCCGCCTGCCCGCGCTCGTGGCGCAGGGAGAAGAGGAAGTCTTCGACGAGGGCGTGCATGGATTTCAGCGCAGCCGGTCGCGGCGGCGGGCCAAGCGCCCCGGTTGCCGACTGGCATGGAAAACCGCGGAGATGACGACCTCGTCCCGATGCAGGTAATAGAAGACCGCATAGGGCCGGAACCGTTTCAACCGGACACGGCTCACATCGGCAAACACGACGGTGTGCTGAAGCGGGCTGCGACCGAGCGAACGGACCACGGCATCCACCTCCTCCACAAACTCCTCGCCCAGCCCACGCCGCTGGTCGTCATACCACTCGGCGGCGCGGATGAGGTCCAGTTCAGCGGGCTGAAGCTTTCTTAACACGACGCTCATGGAGGTGCTGGCGGACGCGCTCGGCGGTGCCCTCCCACGGCTCGGTGAGCGAGGGGTCAGCGAGGAAATCGTCGCGCCGGCGCAAAAGCTCGGCCTGCTGGGCGGCGGACAACCCGGTGGCCTCGTCCTGGCAGAACGAGTCGAACCAGTTGGCGAACCGCTTCAGTTCACGCGGCGGCAAAGCCTGCACTCGGGTTTCAAGTTCCTTCACGCTCATGGCGGGAATGTAGCGTGGCGCCAAGTCGGCGCGAGAAAAAGATGATGGTCACTGCGGCGGCGGATCCACGTGCGGCTTCTGCTATTGCAGGTAGTCCTCCAGGGTCGCGCCTGTTGCCGGGCTGCTTTTGGCCGGCGGCCGATCGAGGCGAACGGTGGCTTTTGTCGGAGGCTTGGACGGGCGCGGGAGGCGGACGGGGTCCTTGGCGGAGGGCTGCGTTGGGCGCGGAATTCGAACGGTGTCTGACATGGATTGAGCTTGGCTTCAGTTTATTGCACCGCGCGTCGGACGTGCTGCGGGGCCGTTGCGCTTCAATTTCGAGGCCCAGCCTCACGCCTTCTTCGGCGGCTCCGGCGCCTTCGGCGCGAGCTTCGTGAGACGGAGCTTCTTTGAGTAGTGGGCGGTGGCGATTTGGAGGCCGTCGGAGTGCAGATCCAGTTCGCGGGCCATGTCGGGGAGCTTGAAGGCGGGCGCGGGCTTCTCATCGTTCGCGCCCCAGAAAAGCAGATGCCCGCCGCTGCCGCCGCCGCACCCGGAAATGACCGTGCCGTCGGGATGAAAGAGGCAGTTCCACACGGTCGAGTTCGTCAGGCCGTCGGCGAGGTGCGTCTTGAGCAGCTTGTGAGTATCCCAGTCGAAGCGCTGGACGATGGGTTCGTGGACGTTGCCGAGCGGGTTCGTGGCCTTGTGCAAGCCGCCGCACGCGAGATGCTTTTTGTCCGGCGAGATGGCGAGGCCGCGCACGCCGCCGAAGTGGACCTGCTGGCCACCGTTGAACGAGTGCAACTCCTTCGCGTCGAGGACGCGGACGGATTTGCCGGTGGCGAGGTCCCACTGCTGCACCTTGCCCATGAGGTCGCCGGAGAGAAGGAACTTGCCGTCGGGATGGAAGGCGACGCTGTAAACGTCCAACTCGTGACCGGAGAATTCCTGAACCAGCTTGCCGTCGGCGAGGTTCCAGAGCTTCACAAGTCGGTCGTTGCCGCCGCTGGCGAGGAGCTTGCCGTCGGGGCTGACGGCGAGGGCGCGAATCCAGCCCTTGTGCGCCGTGACCTTGCGCTGCGGCTCGGGCTTCTCCGCCGTGGCGGGCCACCAAATGAGCGTGTCGTCGCCGCCCGCGCTCACGAGGGTCTGGCCGTCCTTCGACAAGGCGACCGCCCATACGTAGGAGTCGTGCGCGGTAAACACGGTCTTCTTCTTCGGATCGGCCAAATCCCAGCGTAGGATGGCGCGGTCCTCCGCCGTGGCGAAAACGAACTTGCCCGTGGGGTCAAAGCGGCAGGTGATGAGCGGCGACGTGTGGTCGAACTCGGCGGCGACGTGGGCAGCTTTGAAGTCGGGTTTCACGCCGGAGCCGTCTGGTTGGACAATAACTCCATCCGCACGATGTGCTCGTAGGGAACGAAGCTCACTTCACCTGGGACCCCGCCGGGAAGTTCGCGGGCAACCACGGCCATGTCCGGGCTGGCAATCACGAAGTCCGGGTGCGGCACGCGAAGGCTTTTGCCATCCGCCAAGTGCAGCGTGAACGGCTTGAACGGGGACTGAACGATGAAGTCCCGAACGTCCTTTTGCTTGAAGCTCATGGGGTAGAAGTAACTACGCTTGGCGAAGCCGGTCAACTGACACGAGCCTCACGCCAGCAATTCCTTGATCGGCCCGCACGCCGGATCGGCCATGAGCACTTGCCGACCGGCCACATCGAAGTTGCCCTTGGAGCTGAGGCCCAGTGCGCGCAGGTAGGTGTGGAAGAGATGGCCGCAGTCCACTTCGCGCTCCTTCACCTCGGTGCCGTTGGCGTTGGTCGCGCCGATGACCGCGCCGCGCTGGAGGCCCGCGCCGCCGAGGCAGACGCTCCACGCCTTGCCCCAATGGTCCCGCCCGTAATACTGGTTGATGCGCGGCGTCCGACCGAATTCGGATAGCACCACGACGAGCGTGTTCTCCAGCATCCCGCGCTCGTGCAGGTCCGTGATGAGGGTGGCGAAGGGCTTGTCGAACTCGCCGACCTGCTCGAAGTGGAAGTTGAAGTTCTCGTTGTGCGTGTCGTAGTTCGAGTGGGACACCTGCACGAAGGAAATGCCCTTCTCCAACAACCGCCGGGCCATGAGGCAATGGCGGCCGAAGTCGTGCTTGCCGTAGCGCTCGTGGTCCTTCTCCGGCTCCTTGCTCAACTCGAAGACGTCGCGCTGCTTCATCAAATCCAGCGCCTGCTCGTAGCTCTGCACGTAGGCGTCCGTCATCGCGGTGCGACGGCGGGAGAGGAACTGGTCGTTGGCGAGGCGGCGGAAGGCGTTCTGCTCGGCGAGCGAGGCGTCGGTCAGGCTGTCGGGCTTGGTGGTGTTCTGCGGGGGCTTGCCACCGTCGAGCGAGATGCTGGCGTATTTCGGGCCGAGGTAAGCGGAGTCCGCGCTGCGTCCACCGCCGCCACCCGCCGTGATGCGGATGTGACCGGGCAACGTGCGGTCTGAGGAGTCGAGGCACTTGGCGACAACCGCGCCGATCTCCGGATAGGTCTGCCCCGGCATCTGGCGACGGCCGGTGAGCATCATGAACGTGCCCTTGCCGTGGTCGTCGTTCTTCGTGTTGATACTGCGCACGAGCGAGAGGTGGTGCATCACCTTCGCCGTGTGCGGGAGAAGTTCGCTGATGTGGATGCCCGGCACGCTGGTGGGAATCGCGCGGAACGGCCCGCCGGTGTCAGTGCCGGGTTTTGGGTCCCAGCTCTCCAACTGCGAAAGCCCGCCGTGCATGTTGATGACGAGCATCCGCTTCTCGGACTTGGCGAGCGCGGCGGAGACAGACGGCTGCGCGAAGGTGCCGAGGCCGCCCACGACCGCGCCGGTCCCGAGCGCAAGGCTGCCGAGGAATTGCCGGCGGGCGACGATGTGCTCGACCGAGTTGCAGGGGTATTGGCAAGGCTTCATGGGCGTGATGCGTGATTCGGGCTGTCGGGAATTCAGACTGCCGGGCGCGCGGCTGAATTCGCGGCGACTTTGAGTTCTTTGCTTTCCGTTGCCGCAAAAGCACCCAGCCGGACCGAAATAGTTGTTGGGGGTAAGCCCTCGGCATCGGCGAACCCAATGGCGCGACGGCAAGTATCAATTTCCCAGCCACCCAGCTCGCCTGATAGACCAGTCGCATGAAAACGACTCGTTCCGGCCTCACCAACCTGACCACCCCCCTCGCCATCGCCACCGCGACGCTCCTCGCGGCCTGCGTCACGCGCACAGACTCGGCCCAGAACGCGCCGGCCAGGCCGAAGGAGCGCATCGGCGTGTATGATTCCCGCGCCATCGCGGTGGCCTATGCCGGCTAGGCCTTTCAGCAGCAGAAGATGAAAGACCTGATCGCGCGCCACAAGCAGGCCAAGGACGCCCGCGATACGAAGGGAACCGCGCGCTTGGAAGCAGAGGGCCAAGCGTGGCAGGCGGCACTGCACCGGCAGGGCTTCGGCACCGCGCCGGCGGACGACCTGCTGGCGCAGGTCGCGGGCGAACTGCCGCGCATCCGCGAAGCCGCCGGCGTGACGACGCTCATCTCCAAGTGAAACCAGCCCGAACTGGCCAAACACCCACAAGCCGAGCGCGTGGATGTGACGATGCAACTCGTGGATGCGTTCCGCCCGAACGAGACCCAGCGGAAGCGCACGCTCGAGATTCAGAAGCACGCGCCGTAACGGGGACACTCTTGGCCCCGAGTCCAGCGCCACGACTCCGGCTTGGCACAGCGGACAGGAGTGTCCGCCTTACGGCCAAAGCGCGCGCCGGAGGCTGGACAGCGGGCGGGGTTCGGAACAGGGTGCGCTCACCGAACGGGTTGGGCTGCGCAGTGAGCAATCCTTCATCAGTTAGGCGACAAACCCTATAATGACTATCCTCCGCGTTAAGGCTAAGGGCGACGGCCGAATTGTCAGTTGGTCCAGACTGAAGCAGGGCCAACCGGTCAATAAGAAACGGTTCGGCCCCTTCTCTATCACCACGATTCTTACCGATGTCATTACCGACATCTATGCCTTGTGCCAGTCCCTTGACGGCCAATGCCGACTCACGATGGTTTTCCCAAATGGGCCAACAACTGCTGCCCTCGATTTGACGATCATCGGTAATGGTTTTCAGGTAGTTTGTGGTCGCCGTCTGATACGGGGCTGGTTTCCACTGAATCCGTTCGCGGCGGAGCGCGGCGCAAATTACGACGTAATCGTGACGGTTGATGCCTCGTCGAATGAGGCGAAGTCGAAGATTATAAACTTGGTGCAAGCGAAGTATGCACCTGATGCTGTCGCCTAACCCGCTGACAGACTGCACACCCTTCCCTCGGTTCTGACACTTTCCGTCCAGTAACTCTCTCCGCCTCCCCCGCGTCTGTTGGCGCATTGCAACGTCCCCGGATTCCCGCATACTGCCCGCACCTTCAGCCATGAACACACTTCGCTTCCCCCTATCCATCCTCGCGCTACTCCTTATCGCTGCCCGGCTCGCCGCTGCGCCTGCCGATGACGCGCGGCAAATCCTCGCCACCTCCGGTGTGAAGGGCGGCCTGGTCGTCCACCTCGGCCTCGGCGAGGCGGCGTTGACCAGCGCGCTGCGGGCGAACAACAGCTATCAGGTCGTCGCGCTGGATGCGGACGCGAAGAAAGTCACCGCCGCGCGCGAGTCGATTTTCGCGGACGGCAAATACGGCTCCGTCAGCGTCGAGCAGTTCACAGGCGCGCAGTTGCCGTTCATTGACAATCTCGTGAACCTGCTCGTCGCCGAGAACCTCGGCAGCGTGCCGCGCGCGGAGGCGTTGCGCGTGCTGGTGCCCAACGGCGTGTTGCTCACCAAGTCCGGCGGCCAGTGGCAGAAGACGGTGAAGCCCAAGGACCCCGGCTTCGACGACTGGACGCACTACTTCTACGACGCGAAGGGCAACACGACCTCGAAGGACACCTTCGTCGCGCCGCCGGAACGGCTCCAGTGGGTTGGCTCGCCGCGCTGGTCACGCCACCACGACCGCATGAGCAGCCTCAGCGCGCAGGTTTCCTCGGCGGGCCGGCTCTTCTACATCATGGATGAAGGCTCGCGCATCTCCATCCTGCTGCCGGCCAAGTGGCAGCTCATCGCGCGGGACGCCTTCAACGGCACGCCGCTCTGGAAGCTGCCCATCGCGTCGTGGAACACGCATCTCTGGCCGCTCAAGTCCGGCCCCACGCAGCTCACGCGCCGGCTCGTCGCGGACGGCGAGCGCGTGTTCGTCACGCTGGGCATCGAGGCGCCCATCAGTTGTCTGGACGGCGCGACGGGCCAGACGTTGTTCACCTGCGAAGGCTCGCGGGGTGCGGAGGAATTTGTGCAGGCCAACGGCGTCGTTTACGCGCTTATCAACCCGCGTCCGTGGGTGCTCGAGGAATTCGCCGTGAAGCAGCAGAGCGACCAGAAACGCGTCGAGACGGAATACAACTGGGACAAGAAACCGCGCGACCTCGCGGCCTTCGACGCGAAGACGGGCAAGCTGCTCTGGCGCAAAGCCGACCAACAAATCGCGCCCATAACGCTCGCCTGCGACGGCACGCGGCTGGTGTATCACGACGGTGATTCGATTGTGTCGCTCGACCCGAAGACCGGCGCGCAGCAGTGGGCGAGCGAGAAGGCCAGCAAACGCCAGCTCTTCGAGTTCAACTACTCGCCGCGCGTGCTGCTCGCGGGTGACACGGTGCTCTACGCGGGCGGCGACGGCGCGCAGCGCGGCGTGGACGCGGCGACGGGCAAGCTGCTCTGGCAGGACACGCACGAAAAGTCCGGCTACCGCTCGCCGGAGGATTTGATTGTCGCGGGCGGCCTCGTGTGGAACGCGGGCACGCTGCAAGGCAGCCAGAAAGGCGAGTTTAAGGGCCGCGACCTGCGCACGGGCGCGGTGAAGAAGCAGTTCTCGCCCGATGTGCCGGACGGGACCTACTGGTTCCACCACCGCTGCTACATCGCGAAGGCCACTGAGAAGTATCTGATTCCCTCGCGCACGGGCGTGGAGTTCGTGGACCACGCGAAGGAGCACTGGGACCTGAACCACTGGGTGCGCGGCGCGTGCCTTTACGGCGTGATGCCGGCGAACGGTCTGACCTACGCCGGCCCGCACAATTGCGCGTGCTATCCCGAGGCGAAGCTCGACGGCCTCAACGCGATGGCCGGCGGCCAAGGCTCGCCGCATCCGATTCGCGCTGAAGCCACGCGGCTCGTGCGCGGCCCGGCCTTCGACTCACCGCTCGGCACCGACGCCGACGCGAAGGACTGGCCCACTTACCGCCACGACGCGAAGCGCAGCGGCAGCTCCGACCAACCGCTCCTGCCCGACCTCGGCAAGGCGTGGGAAGTGAAGCTCGGCGGCCCGCTCTCCGCGCTGACCATCGCGGGCGGCAAGGTGTTCGTCGCGCAGGTCGACGCGCACACGGTCCACGCGCTCGACCACGCCACGGGCCTGCCGAAGTGGCATTTCATCGCAGGCGGCCGCGTGGATTCACCGCCGACGTTTTGGAAGGGCCGCGTTTACTTCGGCGGCAAGGACGGCGTCGTTTATTGCCTCCGCGCGACTGACGGCGCGTTGGTCTGGAAATATCACGGCGCGCCCAGCGACCGCCGCCATGCCGCGCATGAGCAAATGGAGAGCGTCTGGCCCGTCCACGGCAGCGTGCTCGTCGAGGATGGCAAAGTCAGCTTCGTCGCGGGCCGCAGCGTGTTTCTCGACAACGGCCTGCGTTTCGTGCGCCTCGACGCGACGAGCGGCAAGATGTTGAACGAGCAGACTTACAACCACGTTGACCCCGAGACGGGCAAGGACTTCAACGACCGCCACAAGACTCTGCAAATGCCCGTGGGCTTGAACGACATTCTCAGCAGCGACGGCAAGTGGACTTATCTCCGCACGCAAAAGATTGCCGCCGACGGCAAGCGCGTGGACATCGGCCCGGTGAGCAACAACGCCATTGAGCAAGGCGCGGCGCAGAAGGGCGAGGGCGCGCATCTCTTCGCGCCGATGGGCTTCCTCGACGACTCGTGGTTCCACCGCAGCTACTGGGTCTATGGCAAGAGCTTTGCGGGCGGGCACAACGGCTATTACCAAGCCGGGAAATACACGCCCTCAGGCCGCATCATCGTCCACGACGACAAGAACGTGTATGGCTACGGGCGCGAGGCGCAGTATTTCAAGTGGACCACCACGATGGAGCACCAGCTCATGAAGATGCCCAAGGACGCGCCCGGCGTCGCCGCCGACCTGACGCTCGCCACGAAGGCCGGCAAGCAGGCCGCGAAGCAAGCGGCGAACGCCGCGCCCGCCGCCACGGGCAACGCGCCGCTCGTCGTCAGCTACCCGCAAACGGAGAAGAACAACATCGCGGGCAAACCCTTCACGCTGGAGATTTGGGCGCTGCCCGACGGCAAGGACGGCGTGCTCATCAGCCACGGCGGGCCGCAGAACGGCGCGGGCTTGGTGATTGAGCAGGGCAAGGTTGGCTTCGTCATCAACAGCAATTCCACCCGCGGTCGCGCCAATGCGCCCGCGCCGTTGCTCGAAGGCTGGCACCACATCGTCGGTGTGCTGGAGGCGGACAAGACAATGAAGCTCTATCTCGACGGGCAAATCGTCGCGCAAGCGAAGAGCGAATTCGTCGCCGCGCAACCGAAGCAACCGCTCAAGCTTGGCGGTAACGGCGACAACAACCTCGTTGGTGACGCGCTCGACGCCAGCTACACCGGCATGATGGACCAGTTCGCGATTTACACCCGCGCACTGAGCGGCGTGGAAATCCAAGCCCGCCTCGCCGACCCGACCGCGAAGACCGACAAGTCCATCGCGCAGTTCTCCTCGTTCGACAAGGGCGACGCCCGCGACGAGGCCGGCACGAACCACGGTGTCTCCGGCCCCGGCATCGAGACCGGCAAGGGCCGCAGCGGAGCCGCGCTGTGGTTCCGCCGCGCACCCGGTGCGCCAGCGCAAGTTGCCGGGAAGGGTGGAAAGAAGGCCGCGAAGGCGGCTGCTGCGGCGGCACCTGCCCCGGCCAAGCCTGCCAATCCTGCCCAACCTGCGCCCGCGCAGAAAGGGACGTTTGTGCAAAACGACTGGCAGCGTTACGTCCCCATCATCACGCGCGCCATGGCCAAGGCTGGCAACTCGCTCATCGTGAGCGGTGCGGAGGATTTGGTGGATGAGGAGTATGCCTTCGAGCGCCTCGCCGCGAAGGATAAGAGCATCCTCCAGCAGCTTCAGGAACAGGACGACGCCCTCGAAGGCAAACGCGGCGCCAAGCTCTGGGCCGTGGCCGTGGACAACGGCAACCAAAGCACCGGGATGGACCTCGCCAGCCCCCCCGTCTGGGACGGCATGGCCGTGGCGCAAGGCCGGCTGTATGTGTCGAGTTTGGATGGGGTGGTGAGGTGTTTTGGGAAGGGGAAGTGAAGGCGTTTGGAGCAGTCCATGCGCATCCTTTGTCCACACGTAGCTTCGAACTCTACGCCCTTGTCGCGTAGCGACATCACAACAGTAGCCGTGGGTGAAGCGAGCATCGCGAGCGCAACCCACGGTGTATGTAAACGAGGACAGGTGCCGCATAGCGGCACGACATAACCGCACCTCCCGACATGCCCAATTCCTACACGCAAATCCTCTACCACATCGTCTTCTCCACCAAGAATCGCGAGCGCGTCCTTGTCGCCGACCATCGAGAAAAGCTCTTTCGCTACTTCTGGGGCATCCACAAGAACCTCAACTGCCACCTCTACCGCATCGGCGGCGTCGAGGACCACGTTCACATCCTCACCGCTCTGCACCCAACCGTTTCGCTGGCCGATTACTTGAAGGAAATCAAGACCGGCAGCAGCAAATGGGTGAAGGCGGAGGGTGTGTTCCCTGGCTTTGTCGGATGGCAGGATGGCTACGGGGCATTCACGCTTTCGGTGAGCGAAAAGCAGGCAGTCAGCGATTACATTGCCGACCAAGTGGAACATCATCGCACCGTGTCATTCATGGAAGAGTATCGGCAACTATTGGAACGGGCCAGCGTGAAATACGATGAGCACTACCTGTGATTGGCTGGGTATGTCGCGCCGCTACGCGGCGCACAAACTTCGGTCTGGACGTTCCGTGGGTTTCGCTGCGCGTCACCCACGGCTACTGTTGTTGGGCCGCTACGCGGCCTTGCTTGCTCGGTTCGGCAGCACGCCTATTCGATGTCCATCCGCGTCCATCCGTGGTTAATTCCCTCCCCATGACCTCGCTCCGCCTCGCTTTCATCCTCGCGCTCACCGCCCTCTCCGCGCGCGCCGATGACAACTGGTTTCTCGCCGTCGGACACGGTGGGCACCGGATGCTCTCGCGCGACGGCCTCAAGTGGGAGTTGCATCAGGAGTGGGGCAAGCCCGGTCATGACCAGAACGACCTGAACCTGTGCGTGAACTTCAAGGGCATGTTCCTCGCCGCCGGCGGTTACTTCAGCGGGCGCGTCACCGCCACGCGCGACGGGCGCGCGTGGTCCGACGGCGTCATCCCCGGCAGCTCGCCCATCTTCGGCCTGGAGATTTTCGGCGACACGCTCTACGCGGTGGACCTGCGCGGCAAGGTTTTCAAGACCACGGACGCCGAGAAGTGGCAGCTCGTCGCCACGCCCGAGATGCCGACGAAGACGCACTGGATTCGCGCCTCCACGCAGGGCAATGGCCTCATCGTCAGCTCCGGTGACTTCGGCCCCGTCACCGCGTTCAGCCCCGCGACCGGCAAAATCACCGTCACGCAGATGGCCGGGCAGGTGGACAAGCAGGCGGGCCTGCGCCGCGTGGCGTTCGGCAACGGCGTGTTCGTCATCGGCGGCCAGAACGGCCTGCTCGCGGTGACGAAGGACGGCGTGAACTTCCAGAACAACGCAACCAACGCCGCGCGCGCCGACATCCAGTGCGTCATCTGGACCGGCAAGGAGTTCCTCGCCACGACGCAGAAGGAAGCCTATCGCTCGCCGAACGGGCTCGACTGGCAGCCGGTTGCCACCGGCCCCATCCCGCGCCAGATTCGCCGCGTGGAAAACTGGTTCTATGGCTACAGTTGGCCGCCGCACAAAATCTCCCGCAGCACCGCCGGCGTGAAGTGGGAGCCGGTCCCGAACGAGAAGGAATGGCAGGCCAAGTCCTTCGCCCACGGCCCACTCGCCGGTGGTGAACCGCCGAAGCTGCCGCCCGGGCCGAAGCCGAAACCGGTGGAGCAGAAATGACCAGTGCCCAACGCCCAATGACCAATCAATGCCCAATGCTCAATGGAGCACGACGCACCTTCTTCTCCCTCGCCCCCATCGGGGGAGAGGGCCGGGGTGAGGGGGCGATGTCCCTTCGCTCCAAGCCGTCCGTTCCCCCTACCCGCATGGGTCATTCGTCATTTGTCATTGATTGGTCATTGCGTCACTGGTCATTGGTCATTCTCTTCGCCACCCTCACCTTCGCCCGCGCCGCCGAATGCTGCACCGTCCCCGTCTTCCGCTACGGATTGGACAACTGGCAGGCGGACATCTTCCGTCTCGAATTCCCCGCCGCCGCCACGCAGGACGCCAAGCTCGCTGACTTTTTCCGCAACCTCGGCACCGCGCTGCCCGTGAACTTGGAGGCCAAGCCCGGCACCGGCAAGGAAGCCCGCCTGCTCTTCCCACATCCCGAGGAGGCGAAGTCGCCCGTCGTCTGGACCGGCGCGCTCACACCCGCGAGCCTCGCCGCGCTGATTGATTCACCTGCGCGCAAGGAAATCGCGCGCCGCGTTCTCGCTGGCGAATCCGTCGTGTGGGTGCTCGCGGAGTCGGGCAACAAGGCCGAAGACGACGCTATCGCCGCGCGCGTCGAGAAGCGGCTGCGTTACTTGGAGCAGGTCGCCATTCTCCAGCCCATTGACCCGAACGACCCGACCAGCAAGCTCGGCCCCGGCCCCGCGCTGCGCGTGAAGTTCTCGCTAATCAGAATCCCCTCCCTAGCTCCCACCGGGGGAGAGGGGCGGGGTGAGGGGGCTTCCCGCGCCGATGAATCGCTCCTCCTCAAAATGCTCGCCGGCCCGAAGCCCGCCGCTGACCTCACCACCGGCCCGTGGCTCGCCGCGGTCTTCGGCCGCGGCCGCGTCCTCGGTGCGTGGCCCGCCGCCGACTTCGGCGACGCGGAAATCGAGGAGGCCTGCCTCTTCCTCCTCGGCGCGTGCTCCTGCCAGGTGAAACGCCAGAACCCCGGCTGGGACATGCTGATGAATGTGAACTGGCCGGAAGAACTCCAAGTCGCTGCTCAGAAAGCCGGCGGGGCTGCGGCTGCCCGAGTCACCAACACGGGTAGCAACCACACAAACGAATCGCAAACTGTGACCATCACCAGCACGCCAGCCTCAGTCGTGGTCGAGCAAAATGTCAGTCCATCCATCATGCTCTGGCTCGGAGCCGGAGCGTGCGTGGCCGTCGGGCTGTTCCTCTTCGCACGCCGAAGCTAAACTGTGTTCGCTCGATGAAGAAACTTGCCGCACTCCTCCTCACCATCGCCGCCCTGCTCGCGGCGTTGGCGCTGCTTCAGCGCCGGGGCACGACGACGGCCGGCACCACGGCCACCGCGCTCACGGTCTATTGCGCCGCTGGCTTGAAGCAACCAGTCGAGGCCATCGCGGCGAAGTATCGCGCGGAGTTTGGCGTGGAGGTGCAGTTGCAATACGGCCCCACGGGCGCGCTCATCAGCAACCTCCGCGTCGCCAAGCGCGGCGACCTCTTCATCGCCGCCGACGACGGTTCGATCGCCGACGCGCGGAAGTTCGAACTGGTGCGCGAAGTCCTGCCGCTCGTCCGCCAGCATCCCGTCATCGCCGTGCGCGCGGGCAACCCGAAGAACATCCGCACACTCGCCGACCTGCTCCGCGAAGACGTGAAGCTCGCGCTCACCAACCCCGACGCCGCCAGCATCTCGCGCGTGACCAAGGCGGCGCTCGGCGACACTTGGGCCAAGCTCGCCGCTCGCGCCACCGTGATGAAGCCCACCGTCACCGAGATTGCCGCCGACCTTTCCCTTGGCGCCGTGGACGCCGCCATCCTCTGGGACGCGACTGTCCCACAGTTCAAAGGCCTCGCCGCCGTGGAAGTTCCTGAGCTGAAGGACCGCGTGGAGAACGCCAGCGCGACCGTGCTCGCAGCCTGTTCACAGCCCGCCGCGGCGCTCAAGTTCGCGCGCTATCTCGCGGCCGCTGAAAAGGGCGGCTCTTTTTTCCAGTCGCACGGCTTCAAGCTCGCCGACGGCGACAAGTGGGCGGAGAAACCCGAGTTGATTCTTTACAGCGGCGGCGTGAACCGGCTGGCCATCGAGAAGCTCCTGAAGCTGTTCGCCGACCGCGAGGGCGTGAACGTCACCACGGTCTTCAACGGCTGCGGCGTGCTGTGCGCCACGATGAAAACGATGGATTCCGCGACCTCGCCGCGCTTCCCGGACGCCTACTACGCGTGCGACTTGTGCTTCGTGCCGCCCGTCGCCGCGCAGTTCCCCGAGGCCTTCCTGCTGACCGAAACCGAAATCGGCATCGCCGTGCGCAAGGGCAACCCGAAGAACGTGAAGACCCTCGCCGACCTCGCGCAACCCGGGCTCAAGCTCGGCCTGTGCAACGCGGAGCAAAGCACGCTCGGCTTCATGACGCGCGGGATGCTCAAGCAAACTGGCCTCCTCGATTCCGTCCGCAAGAACGTCGTCGTCGAGGTGCCCACGGCGGACTTCCTCATCAACCAAATGCGCGCAGGCGGACTCGAAGCCGCCGTCGTCTATCGCGTGAACGCCGCGCCGCAGGCCGAGCACATCGAGTTCTTCCCCATCAAGCACGAGGGCGCGCGGGCCATCCAGCCCTTCGCCGTCCGCGAGCGTTCGCCCAATCGGCAACTCGCGCGGCGGCTGCTGGACTTGCTCAAGGCGAATCGCGGCGAGTTTGAGGCCGCCGGCTTTCAATGGCGCGGCAACGAGCCATCGCTCAAGAGCAAGGACATCAAGGTGCCGGAGTATCTGCTCGAGAAGTAGGTCAGTGCGTCTCGCCTGACATCCGTTTGATACGGCACGCTTGCGCGAACCTGTCGGTCAGAAGGACAGGCGCGACGCGCTGTCCTCCTTGGTTTCCAAAACCACTGCCCCGCCCGTCTCGTGAGCAGTGCCATGGACTGTGCGCGCTCGTCCTCCGCGCCTGTGCGCAGACCGGCGGGGGCCGAACCGTTGGAACCTTCGAGCCCCAACGACAACCCCCCGGCCATCCGGCCGGCCGGTCTCGAAGTAATGCAGCGCGTTCGTCGGCGTGCTGGTTCACGTGACGGTCTGCAGGCCCTCGATGAAACTCCACTGGTTCGTCTGCGCCTCGCGGAGTTGCCGCTCAGCCAGCAGGAAACGGCTCGTCACGCCGCCCGGTGCGGTCAGCACCAGCCGCACGCGGACGCTGGTGGGCAAGTCGCTCTTGAGCCACGCGCGCATGACGTAGCGCTGGCCGGAGCCGTTGGCGAGCAGCGCGGCAAGGACGTTTTGCGCGAGGCCGTTGGTCGCTCCGTTGCGGTTGCTGATGGAGAGCGCGCTGCCGCCGGTGTGCCCGGGCGCGACGACCGTCCGCACCGTGGCTGGCGGGCGTAGTTCACCCAGCCCGTGAGCGCGGATTCGAAGCCGCCGTTGGCGAGCAAGTCCGCCGTCGGCAAAGCAGGTGGCGGCGGCGGCGCGACCACTGGCAGTTCCGCCTGCCAGTTCACCTCGTCGCGCGTGATGGCCAGTGGATGCGCGAGCAGGTTGCTGGCGCTCACGTTGTCCGCGATGGCTATCAAGTGAAGGTTGGTCCCGGCGGCGATGTTGTTCCACACGGCGATGAACGCGCACCGGGCAATCGTGTTCGTGATGCCGTTGAGATACGTCAGGTTGTCGAACGAACCGTCGCGCTTCTGGTGGCTTGGTCCGGCCTGTGGCACGGCGAAGATTTTCCCCGAGCGGCTCCAAATCTCGTCGCTGCGGTAGGGCAGCGCCCAGTCGTCGTCGTAGAAGTTGTGCCCGACGACGTCCACCACGTCGTCGCCGGGATAATAGTAATCCAGCGACGTGCCGGAACTTGTCGTGCCGCCCACGAGATGCACCGTCTGGTCCGGTTCGAAGACCCACAGCAAATTCGTCAGCCCGCGCGTCTGCGTGAAGTAGCCATGCAGGTCGCGCGACAGCGCGTGGTAATGGTCGCGCGGCAGGTTGCCCCACCAGAACCAAGTCCCGTTCATCTTCGCAAACGGCCGCCACAGCACCGGCATGCCCGCGTCGCGCAAGGTCGTGAGGTCGTTGCCGATGGTTTGCCGCCACGCGAGGTAATTGCTGCGCGCGACCTGGTTGGTGGCGAGCGCGGGCGCGGGGTTCAACAACTCGGGAATGTCAATCAGCGTGGGCACCGAAGCCGCGCCGAACTTGCCGCTCCACGGATTCCACGGCGCCCACTTGACGAGCACCAGCCCGCCGTTGGTCCACGTTACGAGCGCGTAAGGAATGACGCCCGCAGTCTGCACCGGCGTGTTCGTGACGGAGCTTTCGGCCGTGAAACTCACCAAGCCCAGCCAGCGCCCTGTGACCTGCTGGAGCCGCACGACGAGGTTCGCCCACTCCGGCGCGGTGTCCGTGAGATGCTGGCCGACGAGCACGCGGTTCGTCGCGGCGAGCGGGAGCTTGGCCAGATACTTCAGCACGGCGGTGGCGTTGGTGGTGAGCGCGGCGTGCGTAGGCTGGCCGGGGACCGAGAGCGCGTTCGTCGGGCTTGTCGCGGTGCGGAACTCCTGCCAGTTGGTGAACGTGTCGTTGTCCGGGTCGGCGGTCGCATCGACCACGAGCGGGTTGGGGCCGGAGTAAAATTCCCAGCCATCGGGCAGGGCATCGCCGTCGGTGTCCGCGAGCGACGGGCTGGTGCCGAGTCCGCCTTGCGCCACGGGCACTTCCTCCGCGTCCGGGCGAATCGCGAAGTCATCGAAGATGGCGTCGGGATACGCCTTGCCCGTCGGCTCCTGCTTCATGCCGCACTCGACGTAGAAGAGCGCGTTTGACACGGTCCCGGTCCTGGCAAACGTCTGCGTGCCGGCGACGCGCTCCCACTGGTTCGTCGCGCGCACCACACGTTCGGCGAGCAGCAGCCGGTTCGTGGCGATGACCCCGGCGTTGTCCACGACCACGCGGAGCCACGCGCGCACGGTGGTCGGCGCGGCCACCTGCACGGCGAAGCACGTGGTCCACGTCCCGCCATTGCCCGCAGCGGCGAGCGCGCCGGTCACGTCCTGTTGCGGGGCGTTGGGGAAGTTGGCGCGGCTGAAAACGCGCAACGCATTCGTGCCCGCGTAAGCCGTGCCGACCTGTTGGTAACGCGGCGCGCCGCCCGCCAGCGACCAACCAGTGACGGCGGACTCAAACGAGCCGTTGGTGAGCAAGTCCGCCGCGACGGCGAACGTGTGAGTGAGGCAAACCAACCCGAGCGTGACAGCGGTGCGCGTGTTCATCGCAGGGTCATAGCGCAGGCGGGAAACGGTTTTACACGCAGAGGCTCAGGTGTTAGCTGTATTTCGGTCGCCTCAGGAAGGCGCGACTACGGACTTTTCCGGATGCGGAAATTGAGGGTGCTTAATAGTCCCTTAACAATCTGGTTTTTTAATCAGGACCGAACAGCATCAGGGCACAGCCACCGGCAACATCAGACCAGTTTTAGTCACGTAACCGCCCGCTGGATTCGTCGTCACCATGCACGGCAGCCACCCCAAAATATGAACCGCCTCTCTCAACTCGCCCTTTCTGAGGAGGGCTTCGTCTTCGACCCGCAGACGGGTGACAGCTTCCAAGTCAGCGAGACCGGCATCGCCGTGTTGCGCGCCCTTAAAGAGGGCCGCAGCGACGAGGAAACCGCGCAACAGCTCGTTGCCGACTTCGAAGTCTCGCTCGAAGAGGCGCGGCGCGATTGCACGGACTTTCGCAGCCAGCTCAAGAACTTCGGCCTCGCCTGACATGAAAGACCTCGCCATTGGCGTCTCCGGCATCAACGCCGTGGACAACCCCGGACCCGGCGTCGGCGTCGCCCGCTCGCTCAAGGAAGACGCCAGCCTCAACGCCCGCATCATCGGCCTCGCTTACGACGCGATGGAGCCGGGCATTTACATGGACTGGGTCGTGGACCGGTCGTTCATCATGCCGTATCCCTCGGGCGACGGCGGGGCTTACTTCGACCGCCTCGCCTACATCCGCGAGCAGCACGGGCTGGACGTGATTATCCCGAACTTCGACGCCGAGCTGCCGCTCTACGTGAAGCGTGCAGGCGAGTTGAAGGCGATGGGCATCGCGACGTTTTTGCCGTCGATGGAGCAGTTCAAATTGCGCGGCAAGGACAAGCTCGCCGAGGTCGCCGAGCGCATGGGCATCAAGCTGCCGAAGACGAAGGTCTGCACGTCGCTGGAGCAAATGCACGCGGCGGTCGAGGAGCTGGGCTTGCCGGTGATGGTGAAGGGCAGTTTCTACAAGGCCTACGCGGCCTACACGTCCGCGCAGGCGGCGGGGCACTTCCACGCGCTCGTCGCGGAGTGGGGGTATCCGGTCATCGTGCAGAGCATCGTCAGCGGCGAGGAGCTCAACGTCATCGGCGTGGGCGACGGCGCGGGCGGCTCGCTTGGGCTGGTGGGCATCAAGAAAATCAGCGTCACCTCGCTGGGAAAAATCTGGACGGGCGT
>SXTU01000263.1 GCA_005791875.1 Verrucomicrobiales bacterium | reverse complement strand
GATTTCTTCGCGGGCGTGCCCGCCGTGGCGGCGCACCCGGGCGACGCCGCCGCGCGCCAGACCATGATCGCGCGCGCCGATGCGCTGGCGGCGCGCTTCCGCGCCCACGCAGCACGCACCGAACCAGAACGCGATGAGCACGAGCTGCACGCGCGGGTCCGGCGCTAGGTTTGCCAGGCTCCCGCGCAGCACGGCGAAGAGGCCTTTATCCACCGTGAGCTGGTAGAGGAAGATGAGGTTCAGGATGATCCAGCCGATGGGGAACAGCCCGTAAGCCGCACCGTAGCCAGCCGTCGCGAGCGCGGCGTCCACCGGCATGTGGAAGGCGAACAGTGCCACCGCCAGCGCGACGCCGAGGCCGAGCAGTGCGGCGAGGTGGATTTTGATTTCCAACCACGCGATGGCTCCGAGCAGCACGACGACCGGCAGCGCGGCGATGAGCGTGGAGAGAAAGGCGTTGCCGAGCGGGTCGTAGTTTTGCGGCCAGGGTTGCATGAGCGTGTGCGGAGAGGAGACGGAGAACGCGCCGGAAAGTCCAGCCCGCGCAGAAGGCTGCGAGCGAACGAAGCGCCCCGGCAACCACGAGGGGTTCTGCTCGCGTTCGGCGGCCTGTTCCAACTCCTCGCCTTCGCCCTGGTCGGGGTCGTGATCCACGACTACGCGCTCTTTGCGATGTTCAAGGGCTTCCGCGCCTGCGGCGAGCGCGCCGAGTATCTCAAGGGCAAAGGCCTGCCGACCTGAGTCCCGGCTAGTCCACGAAGAGGAACTCGTTCGCCGAGAGCAACACCTGGACGAGCTGTTCCCACGGCTTGAGAGCAGGCAGCGCCGGCACGTCCACGCCACGGAAGTCCTTCTTCGCGTCCCACTCCTTCACGAGCACAGCGGCTCCGGCAGCTGCCACTGAGGTGTTCAACTCCGTGATCACCGGAGCCCAGATGAACTGGTCGCTGTTCAGGTTCGCGCGGAAGTCCACGATGAAGTCAAGCGTGTCGCCGGCCTTCACGGCGGTGCTGGCCACGCGCATGTCCTCCGCTGAGTTATGGACAGTCACGGTGCGGAACTGGCCGGCAGCGCTGCTGACAATGAACGCGCGGACGCCGTCGCCCGCGCTGGTCTCATGCGCGATGCGGCCGGCGATGCTCACCACGCAATCGCGCGGCGCGACCCAGCGACGGATGACGGCGTGCTGAAGATTGTCGCCGGTGTGACCACCGTCGGCGGTGAGCTGCGCCCAGCCGAGCTTCGCATCGGGCCACTGCGGTCCACCCTGCCAGGACTTGCCTGTGAAGTGCGGCAGCGCGGCGAAGCTCTTGAGCTTGCGCGCAGTCTCGTCGAATTCGCCCCAGCCGTAGCGCCACTGGTTTTCCGGCGGTGGCTTCGGGGTCTGCGGATGGTTCGCCTCCGCGTCCGCGATGAAGCGCACGGCGGCGGCGGCTTGCATGGGCGACGGCTCGCGCTGATAAAGTGCGCGGTAGAGGAGGCGCACCTTTTCCTCCGGCGAGCTGAGGCTGGCGAAGTCTGTTCGCGACGCGAGCGCCTTGCCCCGGGCGGCGACGAACGGGTGATTGAGGAAGAACAACGCCTGCTGAGAAACAGTCGTCTCGTGGCGCTGCGGGATGTGGAGGTCGGGGTTGGCGAAGTCGAAAACGCGGAAGACGCCGGGGAGATACTGCCGGTCCACGAGTCCGTAGAGGCTGCGACGCTTGCTGCTCAAGATGTCCACTGGCTTGCCGCCGGCGAGGCGGTCGAGTTCCCCGCTGGCCATGAGCAGCGAATCGCGCAACTCCTCGAAGTCGAGCCGTTGGCGGTTTGCGCGCCAGAGCAGGCGGTTGTCGGGGTCCTTCAAATTTGGAATTCGGAATTCGGAATTCGGAATTTGCGCCGCCTGCTGATACGCCGCGCTCGTGAGCATCACCCGGTGCATCGCCTTCAAGCTCCACCCCGCGTCCACGAATCGCCGCGCGAGCCAGTCGAGCATCTCCGGGTGGCTCGGGGTCTCAGCGCGCAGGCCGAAGTCGCTGGGCGTCTTCACGAGGCCCGCGCCGAAGTGGTGCAGCCAAAGCCGGTTCACCATCACGCGCGCGGTGAGCGGGTTGTCCGCGCTCGCGATGGCACGGGCGAGTTCGAGGCGTCCGCTGCCGTGCGTGAAGGGCTCGCGCTTCGGGCCGGCGAGGGCTTGCAGGAACTGGCGCGGCACTTCCGGCCCCTTGTTCTTCGGGTCGCCGCGCAGGAAGACGCGCGGGTTTCCGTTCGGCTCGCGATCGGTGACGATGAGCGCGTGGGCCGGCGAGACGGGCGTGCGGATGAGGTGGCGGTCCACCTCGCCCTGAAGCTTCCAGAGTTCCTCCGTGTATTTGGAGATGAAGAGCAGCTCGGTGTTCACGATGCCGTCGTTCGGGACCACGGCGGGTGAGTCGGCGGCGTAAAGCACTTGGCGCAGCGCCTCGGCGTGCGGGTCCGCGAGCGCGGTGGGTGGCGGAGAATGGTTCGTCTTCGCCAGCGCCAGCGCGGCCTGCCACTGCGTCTCGATGTCGGAAAGCACCTTGCCATAACGCTCGGCGACTTCGCGCATGGACTTCGGCGGCGGGGTTAGGACGGGTTCGAGTTTTGGGTTTTGAGTTTTGAGTTGGGCGCTGGCCGTCGCGAAGGTTTTCTCCGGCAGTTGCGCGTTGGCGTGCCACAGCGCCCACACGGGGTCGCCGCGTTTCTTCGCCTGGTCCAGATACGCCTGCCAGCGGCGGACGGTCGTGGGGATGAGGTCTTGGTCGGTGAGGATTTGGTCGAAGCCCTCCTCCGGATATTTGTGCAGCTCGAACTGCGCGAGCAGGTAGTCGGTCACGCGGGCGCGGACACGGACGGCGGTCTCGGCGCGGCGCGTGGCCAGCGTGGAGTTCAACTTGTCGAGGCGGGTCTGGTATTCCTTCTCGAAGGCGGCCAGCGCGTCGGACTTTTGCGGGAACTCGATTTGCACCAACTCGTCCGCGCTCGCCTGGAAGATGCCGTAGAGCGAGTAGTAATCGGCGGTCGGGATGGGGTCGTATTTGTGGTCGTGGCAGCGGGCGCACTGGACGGTCAGGCCCATCGTGCCGCGCGTCACCACGTCAATGCGGTCGTCAATAATCTCGTGCGTCACGCCGATGAAGCGGCGGCCGGTGGTGAGGAAGCCGAGGGCGGCCAAGTCGTCCAGTTTCTGGTTTGGAGTTTGGGGTTTCGCGTTGGCATCGGCGTTCGGAGACGTTTGGCCAACCCGAAACTCCAAACCTGAAACGCGAAACGGCGTTAGCTGGTCTCCGGCTATTTGAAGCATCAGGAATCTGTCGTAGGGCAAATCGTTGTTCAGCGCGCGGACGACCCAGTCACGGTAGGCATGGCTGTGGGTGAAGAAGCGTTCCTCGCGGGCATAGACGTAGCCCTTCGTGTCCGCGTAGCGCGCGACGTCCAGCCAGTGCCGCGCCCAACGCTCACCGTAATGCGGCGAGGCGAGGAGACGGTCGGCGAGCTTTGCGATTGCTGGTTGGCGATTGCCGATTGAGCACGCCTTCGCGAACGCTTCGACCTCCTCCGGAGTCGGCGGGAGGCCGGTGAGGTCGTAGGTCATGCGGCGAATCAACGTGCGCGGGTCAGCGGGCGGTGAGGGCTTCAGGCCGTTGGCCTCCAGCTTCGCGAGGATGAAGTGGTCCACCGGCGACTGCGCCCAAGCCTTGTCCTTCACCTTGGGCAAGGGCTGGTCCTTCGGCGGCACGAACGCCCAGTGCGTCTTCGCTGACCGCTGACCGCTGACTGCTGTCGGCTTGTCTTCGCGTGGGTCCGGCGCACCGGTGCGAATCCACTGCTCGAAGTCGGCGATTTGCTGCGGCGAAAGCTTCTTCTTCGGCGGCATCTGCAAGTCCGCGCTCGTGTGGCGCATGGCCTTCAGCAAAAGACTTTTCTCCGGCTCACCGGGGACGACAGATGGCTCGCCGGACTTGCCACCGAGGCGCAAGCCATCACGCGTGTCCACGCGCAGACCAGCCTTGAGCGACTTGCTCTGCGCGCTGTGACACTCGTAGCAATGTTGCGCCAGCACCGGCCGGATGCGGCGCTCGAAGAAGTCGAACTCGGTCGGCGAGGAAGCTCCCAGTCCCAAACTCAAAATCCCAAAAAAACACCCAGCCCCAAGCCCCAAGCCAAGGCGTGCGCGGATGCTTTGGAGCTTGAGATCGGGAGCTTCTTTGGAGCTGGGAGCTGGGAGCTGGGAGCTTCGATTCACGTCGGGCATCACGGTGTCAGACGTAGACCAGTCACCGAGATTCGCCTTGGGAAGCGCGACCACGGGGAATCCCGACTTGAGTTCAACCCGCCGTTCCCCGACGCTCCAAACCGCATTCATGAGCCAGCGCGCCCTTGTCATCGTGCCGACCTACAACGAGCGGGAGAACCTTCCCCCGCTCGCCGCGCACATTCTCAAACTGCCCGTGCCCGTGCCCGTGGACTTGCTCGTGGTGGACGACAACTCTCCCGACGGCACCGGCAAGCTGGCCGACGAACTCGCCGCGCAGCACCCGTCCATCCACGTCCTGCACCGCGCGGAGAAGAACGGCCTAGGCCGCGCCTACCTCGCCGGCTTCAAGTGGGCGCTCGCCCGCGACTACGAGTTCATCATGGAGATGGACGGCGACTTCTCGCACAACCCGGACGACATCCCGAAGCTTCTCGCCGCCGCGCAGACCGCCGACCTCGTCATTGGCTCGCGCTACTGCAACGGCATCCGCGTCATCAACTGGCCGCTCAACCGCCTCGTGCTCTCCCTCGGCGCGGCGAAGTATGTGCAGATCATCACCGGCCTGCCCCTGAGCGACCCGACCGGCGGCTACAAATGCTTCCGCCGCGCCACGCTGCAATCGCTCGACCTCGATGCCGTGCAGTCCAACGGCTACAGCTTCCAGATCGAGATGTCGCACCGCATCTGGCGGCAGGGCATGGCCATCGCCGAGGTGCCCATCATCTTCACCGACCGCTTCCAGGGGAACTCGAAGATGTCCAAGGGCATCGTGAAGGAAGCGCTCTTCATGGTGTGGAAGCTGTGGTTTCAGAACGGGCTGAGCAGGTCGCCGAGGAAGCGCTCGCCCGCTGAAAAGACGAACTTAAAATAGTGCGCCACGCCTCTCTTTTCCTCGCCCTACTGGCTTCGCTCGTCCCCGCCTTCGCCGCCGAGATTCCCGCCAAGGGCCGCATCGTCGTGCTGGTGACGATTGACGGCTTCCCGTCCTGGATTTGGGACGACCCGGCGCTGCCGATGCCCTTCCTCCAAAAGCTCGCGCGCGAGGGCGCGGTGGCCAAGGCGATGACCATCGCCAACCCCTCCATCACCTGGCCGAACCACACCACGCTCGTCACCGGCGTCACGCCTGCGCGGCACGGCGTGCTCTTCAACGGCATGATGGTGCGGCAAGGGCCGGGCATGCCGCTCAAGCTGGAGCCGTGGAAGAACAAGAACGAACTCATCCGCGTGCCGACGGTGTATGACCTCGCGTTCAAGGCCGGCCTCAAGACCGCGCAGGTGGACTGGGTGCCCACGACCAATGCCGGGACGTTGCACTTCGAGTTCGGCGAGCGGCCCAACGCGGCGAATCCCATCGAGCGCGAGATGCTCGCCGCCGGACTCATCAACGCGACGGAGCTTGCGGAGTTCAACCAGCGCAACCCCCCGTGGCGCGATGTCTTCTGGACTCGTGCGGGCGTCCACATCGTGAAGCAGCACAAGCCGAACTTGCTGCTCTTCCACCTGCTGAACACCGACGCCATCAATCACCGCTCCGGCCCCGGCACGTGGGCCAGCATGTCCGCCTTCGCCTTCGCGGACACATGCCTGCGCGAGATGTTTGACGCAGTGCAGGCGGCGGGCTTTGCGGACAAGGCCACGTTCGTCATCACCACGGACCACGGCTTCAAAACTGCCAAGCGCGTCATCCGCCCCAACGTCGCGCTGCGGCAGGCCGGCCTGCTCCGCGCGCAAGGCCCGACCATCACGACGTGCGAGGCCGTGGCGAACACGCTCGGCGGCTCGGCGATGATTTACGTGCCGGACAAATCGAAGCTCGCGGCGCTCACGCCGAAGTTGAAGGACTTGCTCGGCAAGCTCGAGGGTGTCGAGCGCATCTACGAGCCGGCGGAATACGCGTCGCTCGGCCTGCCCACGCCAGCGCAGAACGACCAGATGGCCGACCTCTTCGTCGTGGCGAAGGACGGCTACGCCTTCACGCATCAACCCATGGGCGACGAGGCGGTCACCGACTTGACGCCGGAGGTTTACCCCGGCCACCACGGCTACCTCGCCAGCGACCCGAAGCTCAACGGCATGTTCATCGCGTGGGGCCACGGCGTGAAGCGCGGCGCGCAGCTCGGCGAAATCCGCAACGTGGACGTGGCCCCGACTGTGGCCGCGCTGCTGGGTTTGAAGATGGAAAACGCCGAGGGCCGCGTGTTGTTTGAGGCGCTGGCGGAGCGGCGCTGACAGACGACTGCTCCAACACCATCGAATCAACTGCGTTGGGCAGGAAGATCATGAGCGGGCAATCCAGCGACGCTCGCATCTTTCCGCCCGCGCCGGGGTTTGCTACGCTCGCAACGTGTCCGCTGCCACCGACCCTGATGCCGCGCTCATGCTCCGCGTGAAGCGCGGAGATCGCGCGGCGTTCGAGGAGCTGGTCGCGCGCTACCAGCAGCCGGTGTTGAACTTCATCTATCGCACACTGCCGGACGTGGCGGAGGCGGAGGACTTGACGCAAGGCACTTTCGTCCAGGTCTGGAAGTCCGCCGCGCGCTACAAACCTTCGGCGAAGTTTTCCACCTGGCTCTTCACCATCGCCCGCAACCTCTGCCTGAACGAATTCCGCCGCCGCTCGCGTCACCCCGCCGATTCACTCGACGCCCCCGCCCACTCGGGCACCGATGAGCCGCGCGGCCACAGCGTCGAGGACAAGCGCGTGTCCGCTGCACCGGACAAGCTGTTGACAGGCGAACTGGAGGCCAAGGTTGCCGAAGCCGTCGCCGCGCTGCCGGAGAACCAGCGTGCCGCGCTCCTGCTCTGGCAGCGAGACGAGATGGGTTACGAGGACATCGCCGAGGTGCTGGGGTGCTCACTCTCGGCTGTGAAATCCCTCATCCACCGCGCCCGCGAGACGCTCAAGGCGCGGCTCAAGCCGTATCTCCGAACGGGCGAATGGGATCCGACTTCGGCCACAGATGAACACAGATGAACACAGATGAACACAGATGAACACAGATGAACACAGATGAACACAGATGAACACAGATGTAGCGGCGGTCTGCGACCGCCGTGTTTTTGGATGCCAAGAGCGTCCGTCGGCGGCCGCAGACCGCCGCTACAGGCGGACGAATGGCTTCGTCGGAAGCCATCTCTCGGTGAAGGCGAAACTTTGCACGCGACGCGGGTATGAACTGAACGGCAAACATGAACAACGCGATGTTTGAAGAGCTCTTCGCCCTCCGGCACAAGCGCCCGCTGACGCCGGACGAGGAAGCACGCCTCGATGGCTGGCTGGCTGCGCACCCTGCCGACCAACGGCGCTGGACGGAGGAAACCGCTCTCAGTGCTGTGCTCCTTCGGCTGCCCTCGCCGCCCGTGCCCTCGAACTTCATGGCCCGCGTCTGGCAGGACATTGAGGCGGAGGAGCGGCGCGAAGTTCGCGCGCCCTCAGGCTGGCGCGCTTGGGTTCGGTGGCCGTCGCTGGCGCAGCAGTTCGCGCTCGCGGTGCTGATGCTGGCGGCGGTTGTTGTTTTCCAAGGTCGCCGCGCGCGTTCGCCGTCGCAGGTGGCCCGGAGCATCGAGCAGATCGCGACGCTCGCGCACTTGCCCAATGTCGCGATGCTCAAGGATTTCGAGGCCATCAGCCGCTTGAACCAGTCCGGCGCAGATTTGGAACTGCTGGCGGCGTTTGAGCGGGAGCGTTGAACCATGCGACTCGTCCTCCAACTCGTCGTCCTGCTGCTGGCAGTGGCGTTCGCCCACGCGGCGGAACCCGCTGGCCCTGGCGAGCGCAATCCAGTCGCCGTCTTCCGCACGTTGCTGGCGATGCGGACGGACGCGCGCAGCACTGAGCTGGCCGCCAAGCCCACGCGCCTGCGTGAGGTGCTCACCATCCGGCTCCGCGAATACGACACGCTCACGCCCGCCGAACGCGAGGCGCGGCTGCGCGCGACGGAGCTGCGCTATTACTTGAACCCGCTGCTCACGACGATTCCCGCGACCCGGGCCACGCAGCTTGCCGCAGTGCCGGACAGCTTGCGTCCGCTCGTCACGGAGCGGCTCGCGGCATGGGACAAGTTGCCTGCTGAGATTCAGCGCGAGATTTTCACGAACGAAAAGTTGCTCCAGGCCATGACGCGGCCCTCGGCTGCCGGCGCGTTTCCACCATTGCCTCCGGGCCTGGTGCCAGCAGTGCCCGACAATGTCTCGCAGTGGCAGAATCTCGATGCCCGCCAGCGCGAGCAGTTGCTCGACAACTTCACGCACTATTTCCGCCTGGATGACCGTGCGAAGATGCGGGTGGTCGCTGCGCTGCCGGAGCCGAAGCGCGCGGAGGCCACGCGCACGCTGGACCAGTTCGAGCAGCTTCCTGCCGGAGAACGCGCCGCCTGCCTCACCGCGCTCAAGAGGCTCGGCCAGATGCCGCAGGCCGAGCAGGCACAGTTCTACGCGAACGCGGAGCAGTGGCAGAAGATGCCCGAGTCGGAACGCGCCGCGTGGCGCAAGGTCGTGATTGAGTTTCCCCCGCTGCCGCCGGGAGCAGGGTTGCCGCCCCTTCCGCCGGGCTTCCCCGAGGCCAGGCGCTGACCCCGAACTCCAAGTGGAGAACGGCGACGCTTGCGGCTTCGCCGAAGCCTAGCTCTTCCTCGGCAGCTCAATCTCGATGCCGACACTGTTGCGGATGTCGTCGTAGGTCGCCTGCATCAGCGCGCGGTCCTCGGGGCGGAGGACTTGCGGGTCGGGCCGCCAGTGGAGCGGGCAGAGGTCGGTGGTCCAGGCCTGGCCGCGCGCGAGCATGGTTTGCTTGATGACCTCGTTCATCACGGCGCTGCTGCCGTGGCAATCGTGCTTCTGCTCCATCATCCACTTGCGTGGCGAATACTTCCCGGCGTTGGCGATGAAGTCCATGAGCTGCGCGCCGAGGTTGTCGTCGGTGAGGAAGCGGCCGGTGTGCTCGTTGATGAAGACGCGCGAGCCGACCTCGGCGTCCTTGAGCATGCCCGACGGAGTGCTGGCAAACATGGCCTCGACGATGGCGATGCAGGAGCCTTCGCGCTTGGACATGATGAGGTTTACCTTCGCGCGAGCCATGCAGTCGAAGACCTCGGCGTCCGGCGCGTTCTCGCGCAGCTCGAAGCGGTCGGCCACGCCGAACGCGGCGGCCTCGGCGAGCAGGACTTCGCGCGTGCGCTTGTCGTTGTGCTGGCCCATGCAGACGACCTTCACCGTGCGCGGCATGTCGCGCAGCGCCTTGAAGAGGGCGAAGTGGCGTTTGTATTTCCCGAAGTTCGCCAGCATCACGATATCAATGTCCTTCCGCTCGAAGGGCACTTGCGGATAGACCGCCGGGTTGACCCAGTGCGAGCAATAGCGCGGGATGACGGCGTGGCGCGGCGACTGGCGCGGGAGGGTGTCGAGATCGTGGGGGTCGCTGACGCAGGCGAAGACGGGGTCGGTGCCGGGCCAGATGCTGGGAAGGTAGTAGTTGATGAGGCCGTGCGGCGTGGCCCAGACGGGGTGGACGATGAGCAGGTAGCGCTTGGCGAAGGCCTCGAGCTTGTCACGGTAGTGGTGGACGAAGCGTGCCCAGCGGTGCTCGAAGGCGATGTAGCAAACGCCTTTCTCGCGTTCGCTGACGTAGGGTTTCAGCGGGACGAAGTAGTCAATGACCTTCTTCTTCATCGAGGACGGCTCGAACTCGGTGAAGTCCACGTGGCGGTTGCCGAGGAGCTGGATGCGCTCGGCGATGCGAGCCTCGACCTTGAGGAGCTGCGGCATGCTCGCGGCGAGGCGCGCGGCGGAGCAGAGCTTGACGATGCTGCGCGCGATGGCCTGCGGGTCGGCGGCGGGCGGGGAATTGTCCTTGAGCAGCTCCACTTCGCAGAGGACGGAGCGGACGGTGTCGCTGTAGCGGAGGGTGTCTTCCGTTTCGATTTTCAGGCGCTGGACGAAGGACATCGGCGGGAGAGTGAAGCGACGAACGGCGGCATTCAATCCGCTTTCTTCTTCCGCCGAAGCTTCGCGAAGGGCCGGTGCTTCTCGTGCAACTTCTCGTCCGGGCTGAACACGATCAGGTTGCCGTCGGTGGGAACGGCCAGCGGGCGTGGCCAGCCGCTGCGGGTGAGGGCGTAGGCGTGGTAGCCGTGCTGGGTGATTTGTGCGAACAGTGCCGCGCGGCTGGATGCCGCGCGGCTGGAACCCAGCTCCGTCAGCATCTCGCCGCGCACTTCGACGAGCAGCAGCGGACGGAGTTTGCGCAGCGTCTCCGTCATGCCGCGCAGGACGAACCGCTCGTGGCCCTCCACATCAATCTTGAGCACGTCCACCTGCTTGACGCTGCGCTCAAGCAGATAGCTGTCCAGCGTGGTGCAGTCCACGCGTTCGGTGAGGCGGTTCTCGCGATAGACCATTTCCACGGACGCGGTGCCGGCGTTGTCCACGGAGCCGAGGTTGATTTCCATGGTGCCGGCGTGGTCGGTGACAATGAGGCGATTGGGGATGACGTTCTGCAATTGGTTGCGTTCCACATTGGCCCGCAAGTCAGTGTGTTGCTGGGAAACCGGCTCAAAGGCGTGGACCTGGCCGTGCTTACCGACCAGCGGCGCAGCCAGCAACGTATAATAGCCAACATTGGAGCCGACATCGAAGAAGACCATGCCGGGCTGGAGGTAGCGGCCGATGAACTTGGATTCCTTGCGCTCGTAGTTGGGGCCGTTCCACCAGATGGCGTTCTGCACCTCGTCCCAGAGCTTGCAGTTGATGCGCATGCCGCGCGCGAGCTTGACGACCTGCTGCTTGCGCGTGGGCAGAAGCCAGCGCTCGAAGATGAACCCGGTCACGCGCCACTTGCCACGGAAGTAATACCAACTCTCGGTGAAGATTGGTCGAATGAGAGGCGAGTCTCAGCACGCGTATCCCCTCACCCCGGCCCTCTCCCCGAGGAGAGGGAGAATCGCCGTCCGCGCATCTTCAACCCGCCCGGCGTTGTTGCTCCGAGACTGAATGACTGGCTCCCTCTCCAAGAGGGAGAGGGCTGGGGTGAGGGGGAAGGCATCCACCAGCATCCGGGCCGCGTTCTACTGGATTTCAACCACACTCGGTATAAGGCGTCTTGCGCGAGAGGAAGCCCAGCGCGCCGAGCAGCGGGCCGACGAGCCTGGGCGGGCCGGGGTCGGAGGAAAGATTTTTTTCTGCGTGGCTCATGCGCTGCGGTGGCGGGCGCATCGTGGCGGGAAGGAAATCGGCGCGTCAACGCAATCCCCCGGGGCGCGGGCTTCAGCCCGCAGGATCGTGCGAAGTTCAGCGTCCCATCGAACGCGCGGGCCCTGCTGTCCCATCCTGCGGCGTGAACGCCACGCCCCGATCACTTCGCCTTGACCGGTGCAGGCGCAGGCGCGGGCGCGGGAGCGGAGGGCTGCAACGCGCCGGGGGGAGCCGTGGCGTTGAGCTGGGAGATGATCTCCTCGGTGAGGTCGGGCAGGCTGCCGTTGAAGAGCAGGATGGGCGTGCCCACGGCACTCTCGGCGGCGCTGTCCAGCACAGCTGCGTAGCCGACAGTCCTGGCCTTCTTGTTCAAGACTTCGCGAATCTCGGTGACGATCTTGTCCCTCATGTTGCGCTGCTGTTCGCCGAGCTGGGCCTGGGCGCTTCGGTCGAACTGCCTGATGCTCTGCTCGATTTCCTGGATTTCGCGGAGCTTGAGCTCGGCGGATTTCTTGCGCTTGTCCCGCTCCTCGACGGACACGACGGAGTCGGTGGCGCTCTCGATGAGCTTCTTGTATTCGTCAATAGCCTTCTGCCGGTCGGAACCCATCTCCTTGGCCTTCTTGTCCAACTCGGCGGCGCGCTCCTTGAGGCCGAGATCTGCTTGCTTGGTCTTCCAGTAGGCGTCGAAGATTTTCTTGAGGTCCACGACGGCAATGCTGCCGGGGGCGGGGGCTGCGGCTTGAGCAGCCGGGACGAGGGCCAGCACTAGGGAGAGCAGGAGGAGGGCGGGTGAGAGTTTCATGGGGAGGGGAGGATTAAGAGCAGGAGCAGGAGTGGGAGACGCGGATTGGAGCGGATGCGATTTGCGTAATCGTGATCCTGCTCTTGATCCTAATCTCCCGCACAGGGTCAGAAGTCGCGGGTGAAGCCCACGTCGAAGTTGAACCGGCCGCTCTTGTTCTGATTGCGGTCGGTCGTGATGGGGATGCCGTAGTCCAGGCGCAGCGGCCCGAGGTTCGGGATGTTGATGCGGAAGCCCATGCCGACGTTGTCCTGATACATGGTCTCACCCCGTGAGCGGTTCGGGTTGAAGCTGAAGGCGCTGCTGTAAACGTTGCCGATGTCGTAGAACATCGCGAAGCGCAGGCGATCCGGCACCAGCGGGATGTTGTATTCCACCGAGCCGAGCCAGTAGGTGCTGCCGCCGAACGGCTCGTTGAGCGAGTCCACCGGCGCGACGTGCGAATACTTGAAGCCGCGCAGCGTGCGCGGGCCGCCGAGGAAGTAACGGTTGAACAGCGTGACACGGTCGCCGTTGTAGCCCTGGATCGAGCCGATGCGACCGAGGATCTCCCAAGTCTGGCCCGTGAAGAATCCTGGAACGTATTGCGAGCCGCGCATCTCCAGCCGGTAGAAGTCCGCCTCGCCGCCGACCGGGCCACCCGCCAGTTCGGAGAGGAACTCAAGGCGGTGGCCGCCGGTGGGGGTCATGCCGCCCTTGCGAGTGTCGTGGATGATGCCCGCGCCGAGCTTGGAAACGATCTGCGTGCCGGTCTCGGCCTTCAGCTCCGGCGAGGCTGCCGGGTCCACGCTCTTGATGCCGACGTTCTCGATCGTGTAGCTGACGTTGCCGCGCACGAAGTCGCTCCAGAGAGCGCGTTCAAGGCTGAGGCGCATGCCGGACTGGACCTCGTCGTAGAGCGAGCTTTGGAAGCTGGAGTTGCGGTGGTAGAGGTCCACGCCGAAGGCGAGCTTGCGGTCGAGGAGCCACGGCTCCGTGAAGCTCAACAAATAATCCTGCCGGCGCGAGCCGTAGCTGGCGCGCAGCCGCATCTTCTGGCCGCCGCCGGTGAAGTAGGGCGGCTTGAACAGATCGAAGTTACCCTGGGTCACCTCGACGAAGCCCACGACGCTTTCCACCGAGCTGAAGCCCGCACCGACGCTCATGTTGCCGGTGTTCTTCTCCTCGACGCCGACGACGAGGTTCTTGCGGTTGGGCACGTCGGTCGGCTCCGGCTGGGCGTCCACCTTCTCGAAGTAGTTCAGATTTTCGAGGCGCTGCCTGGAGAGGCGCACGCGCACCATGTCGAAGGTCTCGCCGGGCGAGATCGCCAACTCGCGGCGGATGACCTTGTCCTTGGTCTTCACGTTTCCCTTGATCTCGATCTTCTCGACGAAGGACTTGTCCTTCTCGTCCACCTGATAGGTCACGTCCATGTTGCCCGTCTCGGTGTTGGGCGTGCGGACGGCGGTGATGCGGGAGTCAATGTAGCCCTTGGAGCCGTAGAAATCGCGGATGGAATCTACGTCCTTGCGCTGGCCGTCGGGCGTGAAGGTCTTGCCCGAGGTCATCTTGATGTCCTTCTCAAGCTCCGCGCTGGGGTAGAGGTTGTTGCCCTTCACGGCCACGGCCCCGACCTTGTATTGCTTGCCCTCGAAGAGCTGGAACTTGATGACCAGCGAGTTCGGCTGAGGATACTCGAAGTCCACGCCCTTGATCTCGAAGTCGAGGTAGCCCTTGTTGCGGTAGAACTCGGCCAGCTTCTCCTTGTCGTCGTCGAACTGCTCGTCCTTGAACTTGTCCGTGCCCGTGAGCCAGGAAAACATCCAGTGCTCCTTCGTCTTGAGCTGCTTGGCTAGCTCCTTCTCCGGGATGACCGTCGCGCCGACGAACTGGATGTCAACCACCTTGACCTTCGGTGCCTCGGTGACCTCGAAGGTCACCGTGCCACGCCCGGCGTTCTCGTTGATGCTGAGTTTGTATTCGACCTTCGTGCGCTGGTAGCCGGCCTTCTGGTAGCTCTTCTGCATCTCCTGCGCGTCGGCGAAGAGCTTCCGCTCGTCGAGCGGCAGGCCGATCTTCGAGGTCAGCTTCTGCGTGAGCTTCGTGGCGGTGAACTTGGTGTTGCCGGTGAACTTGATGTCCGTGAGCAAGGGCTTGCCCTGCACGATGTAGATCAGCTTCACCCCGCCGTCCGCGAGTTCCTGGGCCACGCGGATGTTGTAGAAATACCCCGTGTTGTAGAGGTTCCGCACGTCGTCATCCACGCTCGTCTTGGCCAGCGGGTCGCCGACCTTGACGCGGATGTTGGCGCGGATCAGCTCGTCGCTTGCGGCGGCAGGGCCGAGATTTCGAATCTCGATCTGCTGCACGCGCTGCGGGGCGACCTGCGCGCGCGATTGGGGCACCCAGTGGATAAGCAGCGCGAGAAGGACGCAATATCGGCGAAGCAAAGGTTTCATGGTCTGGTCAGCTCAGAGGCGCAGTTAAACCACAGCCGGGAGCGGATGAACACTATTTTTTCGCGGAAGGACGGTCACTCCCGCGTAGCTGAAGCGTCCATCCCGGCGGCACCCTCAAAGCGTGGAAAACCTGGCGGAGAGGACCACTGCCGCCGTGTCGCACACCTCCCACTCGATGCGGCGCGCCAGATGCACCAAGCGCACCGTCTTGCCCGAGTCCCGGTCGGGATGCACGTGCCGGTAGCTGCCCAACCGCTCGTGCAGGTTCGCGGACTGGCCGACGTAGAGCAAAAAGCCCGCCTCATCGAACATCCGATACACGCCGGGAGCTCGCGGGATGCTGCGAAAGAACGTGGCTCCGAGGTGGTCGGTCAGCGGCCTCGGGGCTGGCAGCAGGCGCAGTTGCTGCTCATGTCGTGCGTGGCTTGCCGGCCCGGTGCACGCGCAGCGTGAACCCGTGGCCGTTCTCGAACGGCTCCACCGTCGCCATCACCTCCAGCACTGGGTAGCGCACCGTCGCCAGTCCGTGGCTCCGATAAGTGTCGGCGAACAGCTCCGTCTCCACCATGCCCGTCCGGTCCGCCAGCGTGAGAAACTTCATCGGCTCGCCGGTGACTTGATGGTGCGTGCGCTGCTCGATGATGAGGCCGCACATCACCACCTCCTGCCCGATAAACTCACCCAGCCGGCGCACCGGGCAGTAGGTGTCCCACGCGATGTCGGGAAACAGTTCCAGTGGATGTCCGCTGACCGCGAAGCCAAACAGCTCGGTCTCCCAGCGCAGGCGTTCCAAGCGCGTCGGCTCGTTGAGCGGGACGCCGGGGAACTGCTCCAACCCCGGCGGCGGGAGCAGCCAGCCCTGGCCTGGCTCCGTCGGCGCGCCGAACGTCCGGGCCAGATGCTGCGCCTGCCAGTATTGGCGGGTGCGGGTCTCGCCAAACTCATCGAACGCCCCGGCCCGGATCATCGCCTCGAACTCCTCGCCACCTGGTCCCACACGCCGGAAGAAGTCCGCCACCGAGGTGAACGGCCCTTGCGCCCGCGCGGCGAGGAGCCGCTCCGTGGTCTTCTCCGTCAGCCCCTTCACCCGCGTCACCGGCGCGCGGATGGACTGCCCGTGCGGCACGAACGCCGGGCCCGGCTCGTTCACCGAGGGCGGGAGGAACGTGAGCCCAAGCCGGTGGCATTCCAGCACATAGACCAGCGGCTGGTAGAACCCCTTGCCGTTGGTGAGCACCGCCGTCATGAACTCGGCCGGGTGATACCGCTTCAGCCACGCCGCCTGATACGCCTCCACGCCATAGGCCGTGCTGTGCGCCTTGTTGAACGCGTAGCCGTTGAACCCGGTCACCAGCTCCCATACCTCGGTGATCTTCGCGTCGTCGTGGCCCTTCGCTTTCGCGGCCGCCCGAAACTCCTGCGCGATCTCCGCCACCACGGCGCGCTTCTGCTTCACCAAGGCCCGGCGCAACACGTCCGCCCGGCCCGGCGGCAGGCCCGCGAACGCCTCGCAGATTTGCAAGATGTGCTCCTCATACACCACGAGGCCAAACGTGCTGCGCAGGCACGGCTCCAGCGACGGGTGCGGATACACCACCGGCGCCAGGCCCTGATAACGGCGCGTGAAGGACAGCTTCTTCGACTCGTTGGCTGCGCCGGGCCGGATGACGCTCACGATGGCCACCAGCCCATCAATCTCCCGCACGTTGGTCATGCGGCATAGGTTGATCATCGCCGGCGACTCGATGTGATGCACCGCCCGTGCGCCGCCGCCCGCGATCATCTCCCACACCGCCGCATCCTCCCACGGCTCCAACGTGCCGAGGTCCACCGTGATGCCTCGCCGCCGCAACGACTCCAGCGCATCGCGCATCACCGCCAGACCGCCCTGCGCGAGGATGTCCATCTTCACCAGCCCGATGGCCTCCACGCTGTCCATGTCGAAGTGCGTGGTGGGATAACCCTTGCCCGATGTGAACGTCGGCGTCAGCGCGTGCATGGGTTCACGCGAGAGCACCACCCCGCACGGGTGCATCTTTGGGTAGCGCGGCGCACCATCTAGGCAGGCGGCCATTTCAATCGCCGAGCGGTAAGGCTCCTCGTCCAGCGGCAGTTCCCGCGTCTCCGGGTTCGCACGCAGCAACTCGATGAGGCCGGCCCCGCTCTTGGGCGCGGGTTCATCCGGCACCCAGCCGCCACCAAAGCCCCACGGAAAATGCTCGGTGAACTTGCGCACCTCGCGCTCCGCCACACCGAGCACCTTCGCCACCTCGGCGAAGGCACTCCTGGCTTGGAAGGTTGAGAAGCCGCCCACCACCGCACAGTGCTCCGCGCCATACTTGGCAAAGATCAGGTCCACCACGTCATCCTTCCGGTCATGCGGAAAATCCACGTCAATGTCGGGCAGCTTGTTCAGCGCCATCCGGTCCTGGTTCAGGAAGCGGGGGAAGTAGAGGTCGAAGCGGATCGGGCATACGTCCGAGATGCCCAGACAGTAGCAGACCAGCGAGTCGGCCGCGCTGCCCCGGGTGATCCACTCGATGCCGCGCCGCCGGCACTCCTGCAAGATGTCCCAAACGACGAGGAAGTATTCCTCGTAGCCCACATCGGCGATGATGCGAAGCTCCTCCTCTACCTGCGCCTGGTGCAGCCCGTGGCGTTCCCCGTAACGACGACGCAGACCCTCATGCACCAACCGGCGCAGGAACTCACGGGGCGGGGAGCCATCCGGGGTTTTGAACGCCGGGAACTGCGGCTTGGCTGGTTCCACTGTGAACGCGCACCGCTCCGCGAGTTCCAGCGAATGGCGGAACAGCTCCGGGCTGAACCACTGCGCCACTTCCCGGCCCGTGTGGAAATGAAACTGCCCGCCGGCGCGCTTCGCCGGATGGGCCTGCTTCAGCAGCGTGAGCGTGCGGATGCTCTGCACCACATCGAACTTCCACCGGTCGCCCGGCGTGGCGTGATGAACGGCCAGGTGCGGCACGCAGGGAAACGCCGAGCGCACCGGCCGCGTCGGGTCCGTCACGGCACGATAGAATCGCTCGGGAAACTGCGCCGCCAAGGACTCGTCCGCGCTCACCGCGAGCAGCCCGTCGGTCAAACCCTCCAGCCGTCTCACCGGCTGCGACAGCACGCGACAGAGATTCGTGTAGCCAGTGCGGTTCTGCACGTAGAGCCAGAGCGGCTGTCCGGCCACCGTCAGTTCCGCGCCGACGATCGGTTGGATGCCCGACTGCTTGGCCAGCGCGCAGAACTCCACTGCACCATGTAGGTTCGGGTCCGCGAGGGCGACCGCAGGCAGGCCGTGTTCCTTCGCCAACGTCACCACGGCTTCGGGCGACAGCGTCGAATCGAGGAACGAGTAGTGGCTGTGGACGTGGAGCGGGATGCAGGTGGTGCCAACTTGCTTGCGGACGACGACGTTGAGCGTGGGGCGCGGCGCGGCGGCGGGTGCGACCCGCTTCACGCCCCGGAGCACGAAATCATGACCGCGCAGCAGCACGCCCGGGCCGTTCTTCTGCCGCAACTCATCCACCGCCGCCGCGAGCTTGCGCCGCGCCTCCTGCTGCCGGACCGAACCGTCCAGCGACAGCTCGGCGCGAAACAGCCCGTCATACACGTTCGACAGCTTCAGCGACACCATTCGCAGGCTGACCCGCCGCCGCCATGCCTTCCCGAGCAACGTGTGCAGCTTGCCGTAAAGGTCCGTTTCGAGGTCGGTCGGCTCGGGCAGGCTTTCGCCACATTGGTCCTCGGCGAAGTCGTTGTAGCGCACTTTCACCGTGAGCGTGCGGATGGTCTTGCCCTCGGCGCGGATGCTGGCCATCAGGTGGTCCGCCATCCGGCGCAGCGTGGCCGCGATGAACTCCTCATCTGTCTGGTCCGCCGCGAACGTTTGCTGTTCGCCGTAGGACTTGGCTGCGACGCTCGCCGGTTGGAGCGGACGGTCATCAATCCCGTTGGCATATTGCCGCAACACAATGCCCTGCCGGCCCATGAGCAGCTCCAGCAGGTCGAGCGGGGTCTGCGCAATCTGCCCCACCCGCGCCAGACCGGCGGCGTTGAGCCGCTCCGCGTTCTTCGGCCCCACCCCGGGCAGCCACTTGTTTGCCAGCGGATGGAGGAAGGCGGTTTCTTCACCCGCCGGGATGTGGGTGAACCCAGCCGGTTTATTGAGCTTGGAGGCAATCTGGCTGACCAACTTGTTGACGCCGATGCCTTCGCTGACGCTGATCTTGAGCGCCTGCCCGATGGCGTCGCGGATGGTGGCGGCCACCTCCACCGCGGGTTTTCTGATCGCCGTCAGGTCGAAGTAGCCCTCGTCGATGGAACTTTGCTCCACGTCCGGCGTGAAGTCGTAGGCGTAGCTGAACATCCAGCGGGAAAAGTCCTCATACTTCTCGAAGTCGCCCGGCAGCACGATGAGCTTGGGACAGAGCTTGCGCGCGCGGACGGTGGGCATCGGCGTGAACACCCCGAACTTGCGGGCCTCGTAGCTGGCCGAGGCGATGATGCCCCGCTTCTCCCCGCCCACCGCGACCGCCTTCCCGCGCAACCGCGCATCCGCCGCCTGCTCGACGGAGGCGAAGAAAGCGTCGGCGTCCAAGTGGACGATGGTGCGCATTGCGGAGACCGGGATAGCACGGTGGGTCGGACAACCGCTGTCTCTGCCTCACCTCGCTCGCCGAATGACCAGCTTGAGCACGCCTTGGATGACGAGTTCGTGGGCGGGGAGGAGGTCGGAGTATTTCGGGTTCTCGGCCTTGAGGTAAGGCTTCTTGCCACGCAAAAGAAATGTCTTCAGCGTGCTCTCCCCGTCAATCAGCGCCGCGACCACATCGCCGGGCTTGGGGGTGGCGCCATGCTCCAGCACGACGAGATCGCCAGCGATGATGTGTTTGCCGACCATCGAATCCCCGCGCACCTCCAACGCGAAGGTTCGGGGCGTTGGTTTGAAATTGAGCGTGCCGATGTCGATGGACACGCAGCCCTTCGCTTCCTGCGTGCGTTCTTGGGGCAACCCGGCGGGGATGGAGCCAAATACGGGGATATCTGCGACGCGCTGGCGGAACCGTTGCAGCGGAGAAACCACCTTCAACGCCCTGGCCTTCCCGTCACTGGCTTCGAGAAAACCTTTCTGCCGGATCAGTCGAAGGTGCTGGCGAACGGCGTTGGTGCTGCGGAAGGCGAAATGATCGGCAATCTCCTGCTGCGTTGGAACTATGCCGGAGCGTTCCCGGCTGAGCTGGATGAACTCGACGATCTGGCGCTGGCGGTTGGTCAACTCGGACATGCTGCTCAAATAGGCAGCATAGTATGGAATCCGTCAACCGGGAGTTGTTCACCAGCCAAGCCAAGGGCCAGGCACCCAAGAATCGTTGTCAAATCGCGCCATTCACGTCAGGCAGTTGCCCAAGCTAGCCGTGCGCTTGGCTCCGCTCCCCGGCTAATTCTAGTTCGCGTTCAAGGTGAGACTAACTATCCAAGGCTAGGCGCAGATGCTGCGCACGCGATTCCGGTCCGCCGCCAGCCGTGGCAGGCCTGCTTGCAAGGTTCGCACCACCCGGCCATGTCTGAAAACACCCGGTTGGGAAATTCCTTTTCCCGCAGCTCGTCCCACAGGTGTTCTTGGGGATTGAGTTCAGGCGCGACCCACCACGGGACGCGCTCACGCGGACGCCTCGCCCGTGATAGCTCCCGCGTCGGAACTAGACCGGACGCCGGAAGCGAATCCGGGGAGAGGAGGGAGAGGAATCCGCCTGTGGTTTGAAAACCAAGGGAGAATGTCCGGTTTCAAGACTTTGAAAACTACCTCGCTTAGAAATTGATTGTCCGCCTTGGCGGAAACCTTGCCTGCCAGCGGTTGCGCGCTCGCGCCACTCCGTCTCGGAAACCAAGGCGAAGGCAAACCCGGATAGCCCCGGTAGCGAACAGGAAGCGGTTTTCCGTGCGTTCCGCCTGTGAATTGCGACGAAACCCGCAGTTTCCGGGTATTCCTTCCTTCCACTGCGAGCTTCCGCACTGCGCCGGGTTTTCAATCCTCGCCAGTGCGGCGAGGGTCGGAAACCTCCCTCCCGGTGAATCCCTGAAACCCGGCGCGAGGCCGTGCCGCTGGCCGAAGTCCCCCCTTGGAATCAGTGCCGCAGGCGCGTGAATTCAACCTCTGCGACGGCAGCGGGACGGCAGCAAATCAGAATCCACCAAAAACCCCAACAAAACCGCTTTGAATTCAGCCCTTGAAATCCTGTCGTCCCGATTCACTTTGCTATCAAGGAGCTTAGGAACCCAACGATTCTGCGATGTGCCGGAATCGCCAGGGCGTATCCACGAAGCGATGGCATGGGATTGGAGGCAAGGGAATGAATTCCTTTGTAGTAGATTTCTTCGCCAGCAATCCTTCGCCAACGCTCGGGTTGGAATTCACGCTGGGCCGCGTGTAGGGGGGAATCCGCTTGGCAGTGCCGCAGCTGTTTGTTTCACTCGGCGCACGCATGAAATGTCGCGCTTCCCTCCACTGGCTGGTCTGTTGGTTTCTGCTGGCCGGCTTGGGCGCGGACGCGGCGGAGCCTCGCGGGCAGTTCAAGATCGACCTGCTTTCCAAGGACGCCTCGCAGTCCCTCAACCTCAACACCGGCCTGATGACCGCGCAGGGCGGCGCGCGCGTGCGCTACGAGACGGAGCAGGGCAAGGATGTGGAGCTGACGGCCAGCCGCATCCAGCTCAACCAGGCCACCGGCGAGGCGCAGGCCGAGGGCGCAGTCTTTCTACGCGGCGACGGCCATCTCTGGGTCGGCGAGCGGCTTGCCTACAACTTCAAGACGAAGGTGCTCAAGGCCGACGAGTTCCGCTCCGGCTCGGGGCTGTTCCTGCTCGGCGGGCTTTCGCTGACGGCGTCCCAGACCAACCACACATACAGCGCGACCGATGCGTTCGTCACCACCGACGACGTTGCGTCGCCCGGCTACCGCATCCGCTGCCGAAGGCTGACCATCATCCCCGGCGAGAGCTTTGAGGCCGAGGAGGCGACGCTCTACATCGGTGATGTGCCGGTGATGTATTGGCCGAAGTATTCCCGCAACCTCAAGACCCACGGAGATTACTGGGTGGTCACGCCCGGCTACCGCAGCCTCTACGGCCCGTATGTGCTGGGCACCTATCACCACCAGTTCACAACGAACTTCAGCACGGACCTGCACCTCGACTACCGGCAGAAGCGCGGCATCGGCGTCGGGCCGGACTTCAACTACGACGCAGGCCGCTGGGGCAAGGGAGAGTTCAAGGGCTACTACGCGCACGATGACACCGCCGGCGCGGGGCCGACCGGCCGGCCGCTGGACAACGACCGCCACCGCATCAGCTTCTCACACCGCGTCGAGATCCGCACGAACCTCATCGTCAAGGCCGTCGTGCGCGAGCAGAGCGACGCCTTCATCATCCGCGATTTCATCGAGCACGAGTATCAGCGCAACACGCAGCCAAGCTCCTTCATCGAGCTGAACCAGCTCTGGTCCAACTGGAGCCTCAACATCCTCGCGCAGCCGCGCATCAACGACTTCTTCGAGACCGTCGAGCGCCTCCCCGACGTGAAGCTCACCGGCTTCCGCCAGCAGATCGGCGTCACGCCGCTCTTCTACGAGAGCGAGAGTTCCGTGGGCTACTACAAGCACGAGTTCGCCGCCAACGCCGCCAACAGCTTCGCGGCGGGCCGGGCGGACACCTATCATCAGGTGCTGCTGCCACAGCAGTTCTTCGGCTGGCTCAACGTCACACCGCGCGTCGGCGGACGGTTCACGCATTACACCGAGACCGAGGGCTTCGGCGCGACGACCACCGAGGCGGACCGGGGCGTGTTCAACACCGGCGTCGAGTTCACCTTCAAGCTGCACACGACCCAGCCCAACAAGGAAATCCCGTGGCTCCAGGCCAAGGGCATCCGCCACATCATGGAGCCGGGCGTCAACTACGCCTTCGTCCCCTCGCCCAACCGCCTGCCGCCCACGCTGCCGCAGTTCGACACCGAGCTGGCCAGCCTGCGCCTGCTGCCCATCGAGTTCCCCGACTACAACGCGATTGATGCCGTGGACAGCCAGAATGTCTTCCGCTTCAGCCTGCGAAACACAGTCCAGACCAAGCGCAACGACCAGATAGACACGCTGCTCAACTGGGCGCTCTACACCGACTGGCGCGTGAAGCCGCGCGTCGGCCAAGGAACCTTTGCCGACGCCTTCTCCGATCTCGACTTCAAGCCGCGCGACTGGCTCACGCTCACCTCCGAGACGCGCTACAACATCGAGAGCGGCCACTTCCGCATCGCCGACCACCGCGCGACGATTGCCCCCGAGGATCACTGGAGCCTCGCGCTGGGCCACCGCTACGTGCGCAACGACGCGCTCCTCCTCGGCGGCCCCGGCAACAACCTCGTCACCGCCGGCTTCTACTACCGCATCAACGAGGACTACGCGCTGCGCACGCGGCACTTCTTCGAGGCGCGCGACGGCCGGATGGAGGAGCAATACTACACCCTCTATCGCGACTTCCGGAGCTGGGTGGGCGCGCTTACCTTCCGCGTCCGCGACCTGCGCAACGGCTCGCAGGACTACACCATCGGCGTGACCTTCAACCTCAAGGCATTCCCCCGCTACAAGCTCGGCCAGGACCGCGACAACCCGGCGCTGCTGCTGGGCGGCTAGCCTGCGGCGGGAGCGGCCGGCTTCCAAGCCGGCTTGAAGCGCGCACACTCGCGGCGATGCAACTCAACCTCACCGACCACGTCGCCGTCGTCACCGGCGGAGCCAGTGGCATCGGCCGCGCCATCGCGGAACTCTTCGCCAGCGAGGGCTGCAAGGTCGCGCTGTGGGATGTGTCGCCGATTGTCACTGACGTTGCCCGCGAACTCTCCGCCGCGCACCAAGTCCCCGCGCTCGGCTATGTCGTGGACGTGACGCGGCGCGAGACGATCGAGGCCGCGTTGGCCGCGACGGAGAAGGAACTTGGTTCCATCGAGCACGTCGCCCACGCCGCCGCCATCGGCTCCGGCAAGTTCGGCTTTCCCTTCACCAACCTCACGCCCGCCGACTGGCCGCGCGTCTTCGAGGTGAACGTGATGGGCATGGTGAACCTCGCGCACGTCGTCGCGCCGCGCCTCGTTGAGCGGAAGCGTGGCACGCTCGTCTTCCTCGCGTCCGTCGCCGGGCAGATTGGATCGCAGACCGACCCGCCCTACAGCGCGTCCAAGGCGGCGAACATCAACTTCGCCCAATGCCTCGCGAAGGACCTCGCGCCGCACGGCATCCGCGTGAACACCGTCTGCCCCGGCATGGTGAAAACCCCGCTGAACGAATCCGTCTGGCGCGCCTGGCACGACCAGCAGCCGCCGGACAGACGCCGCACCTACGAGGAATGGGCCGGCGAGAAAATCCGCGCCCTGCTCCCGCTGGGCCGCTGGCAGACGCCTGAGGACATCGCGAATATGGTCATCTTCCTCTCCTCCGACCGCGCCGCCCAAGTCACCGGCCAGACCCTCAACGTGGACGGCGGGTTTGTGATGCACTGGTAGCGGGATACGAACTGACCCTTTGGTGGTAGGGCCGCGCTGCCGCGCGGCTTCCGCCGAACCGCAGGCCTTAGCTACCGAAGGCGTTTCAAGCGAAGATGTCCGTCACCACGTGCCCGTGGACATCCGTCAGGCGGAAGTCGCGGCCGGCGTGGCGGTAGGTAAGGTGCTCGTGGTCCATGCCCAGCAGCGCCAGGAGCGTGGCGTGCAGGTCGTGGATGTGGATTTTGTTCTCGGCGGCGAACCAGCCGTAGTCGTCGGTCGCGCCGTAGGCGGTGCCGGGTTTCACGCCGCCGCCGGCCAGCCACATGGTGAAGCCCTCGGGGTTGTGGTCGCGACCGTCGCGTCCGCCCTGCGCGGCGGGGGTGCGGCCAAACTCGCCGCCCCAGAGGACGAGCGTGTCTTGCAGGAGGCCGCGGGCTTTCAAGTCCTTCAACAGTCCGGCGATGGGGCGGTCCACCTCGGCGGCGTTCTTCGTGTGGCCTTTGCGGAGGTTGCCGTGCTGGTCCCATTGCACGTCGCCGTCGCTGTGGGTGACCTGGATGAAGCGCACGCCGCGCTCGGCGAAGCGCCGGGCCATGAGGCATTGGCGGCCGAAGTTCTCCGTCACCTTGTCGTCGAGGCCGTAGAGCCGCTTCGTCGCCTCGGTCTCGCGGGAGAGGTCCTGCGCCTCGGGCATGGCCATCTGCATGCGGAAGGCGAGTTCGAAGGAGTTGAGGCGGCCTTCGAGGGCGTGGTTCGGGCCGGTCTGCGCGAGGTGGTCGCGGTTCATCGCGGAGATGAGGTCGAGCTGTTGGCGTTGTTCGCCGGGCGCGAGACGCGGGATGATGTGGCGGACGAGGGCTTTGTCCGAGGGGACGGCGGCGTTGCCGATGGGGGTGCCTTGCGTCCACGCGGGGAGGAAGGCGGCGCCCCAGTTGTTCACGCCGCCGTGCGCGAGCGTGGGGCAGATGGTGATGAAGCCGGGAAGGTTTTGGTTTTCGGAGCCAAGGCCGTAGTTGACCCACGCGCCCATGCTGGGGCGGACGAAGTTGTCGCTGCCGGTATGGAGCTTGAGCAGCGCGCCGCCGTGGGCGGGGTTCGTGCCGTGGCAGGAACGGAGGATGCAGAGGTCGTCAATGCACTGCGCGACGTGCGGGAACAGCTCGCTGACGGGCAGGCCGGACTGACCGTGGTTAGAGAATTTCCACGGGGACTTGAGCAGCTCGCCGGTGGCAGCGAATTGCACGCGGGGTTTCGCGCCGGGGAAGGGCTTGCCGTCGTCGCGGTCGAGGAGGGGCTTGGGGTCGAAGGTGTCGAGGTGCGAGGGGCCGCCCTTCATGAAGAGGAAGATGACGCGTTTGGCGCGCGGGGCGGCGGGCGGGGGTTTTGCGGCTGCGGGAGATAGGGAATGGGAGATGGGAGATGGAGATTTCTCCGCGAGCAGGGACGACGCGGCGAGCCAGCCGAAGCCGGCGGCGGAGCGCTGAAGCGCGGCGCGGCGGCTGAGGAGCGTGGGGTGTTGTGTGCGGCTCATGCTTAGATGCTGGCAGAGAACTTGACGCGGCGGAGTCGGGGATCCATTCGACGCGAATGAGTCCATCAGCGAACTCTCGTTAGCACCCGGCTTCAGCCGGGTGTCACGGACGGGGTAGGTGGGCGAACCGTTTCAACGGTTTGTCCGCACTGGTCAACGAAACCGTTGAAACGGTTTCCCAATTCGCTGGCGCATATCACCCGGCTGAAGCCGGCTGCTAATGAGAGGTGGCTAAACCCGGTTTGACTCCGCCCGCCATGAATCAAGGATCGCGGCGCGGATGCGATGAGTCATCGGCGAGGAGGAAATCGTTTGCTTCTCCAAGCCGATGACCTCGACCACGCCGCTGGCACTCGACGTGAGGAAACAGCCGTCGGCACGGAGCAGGCGTGCGAGGTCGGTCGTGGTCTCGTGCGTGGCAATTCCCCGCGACTGGCACCAGGCGAGCACGTCAGCGCGCGTCACCCCGGGGAGCGCGCCGGATGAGAGCGGCGGAGTGTGCAAGGCGTCACCCTCGATCCAGAAGAGGTTCGCGCTGGTGGCCTCGGCGACTTCTCCGAACGGATTCAGGAGCAAGGCTTCATCGGCTCCTGCGGCCTCGGCTTCGGCGCGGGCGAGGACGTGCAGGAGTTTGTTCGCGGACTTGCAGGCGGAGAGCCAGTCGCCTGCGGGAAGGTGGAGGGAGCCGGTGTGGAGTTTTACTCTTGGAGCCTCGGCTGTCAGCACCGGCACGGGGTGAAGCGACATGGCGAAGGTCGGCGAGTCCGCACCGCGCGGCGAGTAACCGCGCTCGCCGACGCCGCGCGACAGGGTGAGGCGCAGGATGGCGTCGGGGAGGTGGTTGTGGTGGCTGAGGTCCGCGGCGTTGGCGCGGAGGTATTCCGGTTGCCATTGCACGGCGAGGTCGAGCCGGAGCATTCCCATGGCGAAGCGACGCCAGTGCGCTGCCCAGCGCAGCGGCACGCCGTTCATCACACGCAGTGTCTCGAAGAGTCCGTCGCCATAGAGGAAGCCGCGATCGAAGACGGACACGAGCGCCTGTTCTTCGGGGACGAAGCGGCCATTGAGGAAGACGGTCACGCCGCGTTTGTCCCGCAGTGCCGGGGCGTTGGCAAGCGCGCGGGCGAATGGGGTTTGACGGCGTCGCGTCGAAACGGTGCAATCGCGCGCCACCGGTCACAAAAGACAACCTTGATGAAAACGAATCGCCGCTCCCAAGTTCTCGGCCTGAGCGCCGCGTTGCTCTGCCTCGCCGCTGCCGCGTCCGCACAGACGCTCGTCCGTTTCGAGTCGCAGCCCGGCAGCAAGATGCGCATGGACGGCACCTCGACGATCCACGACTGGCACGCGGAGAGCCAGCTCATCGGCGGGTTCCTTGAGCTGGACGCCGCGCTGGTGGAAGCGCCGGACAAGGTAAAGGCAGGCAAGGTGGGCGCTAAGGGCGAGACGTTCGTCGCCGTGCGATCACTCAAATGCAGCAGCGGCAAGGCGATGGACGCCGTGATGCAGGAGGCGATGAAGGAGAAGGAAAACCCGCGCATCACCTTCAAGCTCCTTGAGCTGACGCTCAAGGACGTGAAGGGCACCGCCGTCAACTTCGACGCCAAAGGCACGCTGACGGTCTCCGGCGTGACTAAGGACATCACTTTCCCTGTGCTGATGCAGCGGCGCGTGGACACTTCGCGCGTCACGTTCTCGGGGGCCACGGCGATGAAGATGACGGACTTCAAGATCACGCCGCCGTCGCCCACCGCCGCCATCGGCCTCATCAAGACGGGCGACGACGTGAAGCTGACCTTCGAGTGGGCCATGGCGAAGAAGGAAGCGGGCAAATAATTTTCACCTGCATCCACCATGAAGAAAATTTTCCTCGCTCTCATTGCTGTCTTCTTGCTCGCCGCGCCAGTCGCCCGAGCGCAGAACGCCACCGGGCTTCCCGCGATCAACTCGCAGGCTCCGTTTCTGGCCGCCGCGCTGTCGGAGTTCTTCAGCGACACGCGGGCGTTGACGGCGGGCGTCGAGCTGACGCTGCCGGCGACGGAAGGAGGCGAGTCGCTCAAGCTGCCCTTCGGCGTCGCGATGGCGGACGGCAAGATGCGCTGGGAACTGAACCTCGCGAACGTGAAGAGCGCCGAACTGCCGCCCGAGTCCATCGTCGGCATCAAGGACATGGGCTTGGACCGGATGTTCTTCCTCTACCTCCCCGGCAAGCCCCTCACGCTCGCGCTGCCCGGCATGAAATCCTACGTCGAGATGGCAATGCCCAAGACCGAGGGCGTCCAGCAGCAGGCGGCTGAAAAAATTGGTCGGCTGGAGAAGAAGGAGATTGGGCGCGAGAACATCGCTGGTCAGCCCACCGTGAAATACGCCGTGAAAGTTCCCGGCGACAACGGCACCGCGACGGTCTGGCAGGCCACGAATCTGCAAAACCTTCCGATCAAGATCGCGATCACGAAGGACAGGCAGACCTACCGGCTCCAGTTGAGCAACATCAAGCTCGGCCAGCCGGACGCGGCTTACTTCGCCGTGCCCGCCGGCTTCGCCAAGCAGGCTGATCTGGGCACGGTCATCCAGGCTGCGGCGATGAAGTCGCTCGGTGGCATCACGGGCGGGTTGAAGTAGGAGCTGCCCACGGATCACGCGGATCACGCGGATGGGAAGGAATCTCAGCGGCGATGCTGCTGACATTCGCTTGGTTGCAGCTCCATGCCGTCTGCCAGACTTGGCCTTCCATCATCCGAACACGCAAAGCCGGCTTGGAAGGCGGCGCTCCGACTGCATCGTCCCGTCTTCTGACAATCCGCTTTATTGGCGGGCAAAACCTTCGGGGGTAAAAGAAGAAGCGGGCAGCGATTGCTCGCCACCCGCTTCCAACCCCAACAACCAAACCAACTTCGCCCTAACTGACGTGCCTCTGCGGTCTCGCTTCAAAAAGATTTCCCAAAGCGAAAAAATTTTCCGCTCCGCCCATCAGCCGGCGATTCAAGTGTCCAAACCCGGCCGAAACTGTTCTGTTCCTTTCATGCGAATCCGCAATCTCAACCCCGACACCGACATCGGCGCGAGCGCGTGGTGGCTCGAACTCGACGGCCACCGCCTGCTCATGGACGCCGGCGTCCACCCCAAGCGCGAGGGCCGCGACAGCCTGCCGCTGCTTGACCTCGTGAAGGACACCGAGCTGGACGCCATCGCCATCACGCACTGCCACCACGACCACGTCGGCGGGCTGCCCGTCGCGGTGCGCCATCACCGGCGGGCGCATGTCCTGATGACGGAGTTGAGCTACTTCCTTGTCGAGCGCGTGCTGCACAACTCGGTCAACGTGATGAAACGCCAGCGCGAGGAGTCCGGCATAAATGACTACCCGCTCTACACACACGACGAGCTGGATGAAATCGCGCCGCTCTTCCAAGGCTACAAATACAATCGCGAGATCCCCTGGGCCTTCCAGAAGACCCGCGTGGCCAGCGACTCGCCCACGTTGGAGTTCTTCGATGCCGGCCACGCGCTGGGCTCCGCCGGCGTCCTCGTGCGCGGCAAGCGCGAGACGCTCTTCTACACCGGCGACGTTTGCTTCCGCGACCAGACCATCCTCAAGGGCGCGCGCTTCGAGGACGTGAAGGCGGACGTGCTCATCATGGAGACCACGCGCGGCAACCGCGCCGTGCCTCCCACCTTCAGCCGCGAGTCCGAGCTTGCGCGGCTCGTCGAGTCCATCCGCGAGACGCTCAAGCGCAAGGGCAGCGTCCTGATCCCGACCTTTGCCCTAGGCCGCACGCAGGAAATCCTCGCCGCACTCGCGCTCGCGACCAGAGCCGGGAAGCTCAGGCACCAGCCCATCTATATCGGCGGCCTCGGCCGTGTCTTCACCGAGATCTACGACCTGGAAGCCCACCGCGCCCACCGCCTGCACAGCAATCTCCAGCTCCACGAGGCGTTGAACCTCATCGTGCTCGAGAAAGGTCAGGCCGAGATAATGAAGCTCACCGGCGGACGCATCTTCGTCATCACCGCCGGCATGATGAGCGAGCACACCGCCGCGCACGACCTCGCGGCGCGCATGATGGGCGACGAGCGCCACGGCATCTTCTTCGTCGGCTACGCGGACCCCGACACGCCCGGCGGCCATCTCAAGTCCAGCAAACCCGGCGAGCCGTTCCTCTTCAGCCCCAGCACCGGCCACCTGACCCGCGAGTGCGAGATGAAGGACTTCGACCTCTCTGCCCACGCGGACCGCGACGAGCTGCTCGACTTCGTCAGCGAAGTCTCCCCGCGCACCGTCCTGCTCGGCCACGGCGACGCCGTCGCGCGCGAGTGGTTCGCCGAACAGATCGCGGAGCGGCATCCGAAAATCCGGGTGATCCAGCCCAGCCCCGGCCTGCTTGTGGACGTGTGAAGTGAACTGGCAAGTGAGCTGGCACTTGACCCGACTAGGGTGAGTCCCTAATTTGCCGCACGCGCGACTGGTGGTCGTAGCTCAATGGTAGAGTCCAGGCTTGTGGAGCCTGTTGTTGCGGGTTCGAATCCCGTCGGCCACCCCACCTCCTCACAGTCTCCGGCGCGCGTGTGACTTCAGGCATAAG
>SXTU01000262.1 GCA_005791875.1 Verrucomicrobiales bacterium | reverse complement strand
GCCGGTGAATTACCGGCTGCACGTCGAGTTCTCCGCGCCGGGCGGCGGCGCGGTGCGGCTGGGGAAGAGCTTCGTCGTGCCGCTGGCGAATGGCACGGAGCACGACGTCGCGCTGGAACATCCGGCCAAGGGCGCGCCGGTATTGCGCGTGTGGACGGGCGGGAAACTGGTGCGCGGGCCGGAGGAGGTCGCGGGGCTTTCGCAGAACGGAGCGCAGGATTTTCCCGAGGCGAAGGTCAACCTCGGCGCGGACTTCACGGCGGTGGCGAAGTTCGAGGCCAGCGGCGACGGCACGCTGTTTTCCAAGTGCGCGCCCACCGGCAAGTGGTCGCCGGATGCGAAGGCGCTGTTCATTCGCGGCGGGCGGCTCGTGTTTGACATCGGCTGGTTGGGAGCAATGACGGGCGGACCGAAGGTGGACGATGGCAAGCCGCACACGGCGGCGTTCACCTTGCGCGAGGGCACGGCGCGGCTGTGGCTCGATGGCAAGGTCGTCGCGGAGAAGGAGAAGTTCGCGAAGGCGGATGAGGCGGGTCATGTGTTCAAGGTCGGTCGCGCGGCGACGGACCTCGGCGGGGATTTCACCAAGGGCAGCATCGCGAGCGTGCGCGTGTGGGCGCGCGCGTTGCCGGATGCGGAGGTGCGGCTGCTGTTCAAGGGCGACGGCGCGGGCGCGAGCTTGGCGGACTTCACCCACGCACCGGCGCGCGGCGGTGGGCGGCCGGTGATTGAGCCGGCGGCGGGCGTGAGCGTGCGCGCGGCGTGGGTGCAGTCGCTCGAGCGCGCGGACCACGCGGAGTTGGTCGCGGGCTGGAACGACGCGACGCGCGAAGAGGGACGGAAAATTTACACGGAGCTGTGCGTCGTCTGCCACGGCACGAAGGAGCAGGCGGGCTTTCTGCCGACGGCACTGCGCTTCACGGAGGGCGAGTTCAAGAACGGCGCGGACCCGTTCGCCATGTATCTCACGCTCACGAAGGGCTTCGGCCAGATGGTGCCGCAAGGCCAATACACCACGGTGCAGAAATACGCGGTCATCCAATACATCCGCGAGGAACTCCTGCGGCCTCACAACGCGAAGCAATTCACCGCCGTCACGCCCGCGTATCTGGCCTCGCTGCCGAAGGCGCTGGTGCGCGCGGAAGCCGAGCGGGCCGACCGCACGTTGCCGCAGTATCGGCGGATGGATTTCGGGCCGGCGCTGTTTTGGACGTATCAAGTCGCGCCGGAAAACATCGCGCAGAAGGGCCTCGCGATCCGCCTCGACGACGGCCCCGGCGGCGTGAGCAAAGGCCGCGCATGGATGGTGTATGACCACGACACGATGCGCGTGGCGGCGGCGACCACGGGCGATTTCGTGGACTGGAAAGGCATCGCCTTCGACGGCAGCCACGGCACGCACACGGGACTCACGGGCGACCGTCACTTCGTGAATCCCGACGGCCCCGGCTGGGCGTCGCCGGAGGGCAAGTGGGACGACGTGCGGCTCATCGGCCGCGACGGCAAACGCTACGGCCCCCTGCCGCGCACGTGGGCGCGCTACGAGGGAATGTTCCAGCACGGCGGGCGCGCGGTCATCGCGGCGAGCATCGGCGGGACGCGCGTGCTCGAATCGCCGGGCTGGCTCGATTACGGCACGACGCCGGTCTTCACCCGCACGCTGAATGTGGCGGCGGCGAAGAAGCCGCTGCTGCTCCGCGTCGCGCCCGACTCGGTGAGCGTCGCGCTCACGGGCGACGGCGCGTTGCGCAAGGACGGCGGCTTCTGGGTCGCGGAGCTTCCCAGTGCGGCGAAGACGCGGCTCTTCATCTCGCGCGCTGACCCGGCGTCGTTGACTGCGTTGGCGAAAACCATCATCGCGCCGCTGGACTTGGAGCCGCTCACGCGTGGCGGGCCAGCACGTTGGCCGCAGGAAGTCACGACCACCTCGGAGGCCGGCCAAGTGGATGGCTCGTTCATCGCCGACAACTTTCCGCTGCCCGTGGAAAACCCGTGGGAGAGCTGGATGCGCCCCGGCGGCTTTGATTTCACGCCCGATGGCAAGGCCGCCATCGTCGCGATGTGGAATGGCGATGTGTGGCGCGTGGATGGCGTGATGGAACGCGCACCCGCAAAGCTGACGTGGCGGCGCATCGCCACCGGACTTTTCCAGCCGCTCGGCGTGAAGTTTCGGGGCAACGAAATCTTCATCACCTGCCGCGACCAGCTCGTGCGGCTGCGCGACCTCAACGGCGACGGCGAGACGGACTTCATCGAGAACTTCAACAGCGACCACCAAGTGACCGAGCACTTCCACGAGTTCGCGATGGGTTTGCAGACGGATGCGGCGGGGAATTTTTACTACGCCAAGTCCGCGCGGCACGCGCTCACCGCCATCGTGCCGCACCACGGCACGCTGTTGCGCGTGAGCGCGGACGGCGCACGCACGGACATACTTGCCAACGGCTTCCGCGCGGCGAATGGCGTTTGCCTCAACGACGACGGCACGTTCTTTGTCACCGACCAGGAGGGTCACTGGACGCCGAAGAACCGCATCAACCGCGTCAAGCAGGGCGGCTTTTACGGCAACATGTTTGGCTACACGAGCGCCACCGACACCGCCGATTCCGCCATGCAGCAGCCGATGGTGTGGATCACGAACAACAAGGACCGCAGCCCCGCGGAACTACTGTCCGTGCCGAGGAATGCGTGGGGCTCGCTCGGCGGCGCGCTGCTGAATCTAAGCTACGGCACGGGCCGCGCCTTTATCGTGCCGAATGAGGAAGTCGGCGGCCAGTGGCAGGGCGCCGTGTGCGAACTGCCGATGCCCGCCTTTGCCACCGGCATCATGCGCGGGCGCTTCGCTGCGGATGGCGGGCTCTACACGTGCGGGATGTTCGCGTGGGCCGGAAACGCGACTGCACCCGGCGGCTTTCATCGCATCCGCCGCAGCGAAAAGCCCGCGCACGTCCCGCTCGCGATCCATGCTGCGAAAGGCGCGCTCAGCGTCACCTTCAGCGAACCACTCGCCGCCAACAGCGTGAAGCCCGACGCCTTCGCGCTGAAAGTGTGGTCGCTTCAGCGGACAAAGAGCTACGGCTCGAAGCACCACGATGAACACGCGCTCCCCATCACCGCCGCGCGCCTCAGCGCCGACGGCCGCACCGTGACACTCACCGTCCCGACGCTCGCGCCGACCCATTGCTACGAGCTGAAGCTGGCGCTCAAGGCCCCCGACGGTGCGGCCATCGAGCGCGCGCTGCACGGGACGATTCATTTGCTGTCCGAGAAATGAGCCTCACCCGCAATGCTCTGAATGCACCAACCCGTAGCACGGGCAGCCCTCCCTGCGTTACGAGGGTAGTTTCGGAGTTCGCACTTACTATATGTTGAAGCCCGGTCACGACTACCAAAGTTTGCTTTCCGCTCTCTGTCTGTTACTCGCCGTGTCCGCCACTGCGCAGGACGGGGACCGTCCGCAGCTTCAAATTATCAACGGCAGCACGCAGGCGGCGGACATCTTTTGGCTGAAGACGCCCACGGAGCGTGTGGCGAATGGCTCGCTGGAGGCGGGCAAGGACACGATTATCACCACGACTCTCGGGCATCGGTTCGTCATCGTGGGCCGCGCGGACAAGGCGGAGGCGACTGTCACGAGCGAGGTGCAGGTGCAGGGGTTTCGCTTCGACCCGGCGGGCAAGGACGGCGTGCCGGCGTTTTACACGCAGCGCGCCCATGCGAAGGGTTTCCCCATCGTCGCCTCGGCCAAGGTAAATCCCTACGCCTTGAAGGAAGCCGCGTTCCTCGTGGACCAAATGCTCGCGCATCGCCCGGACATCCGGGAGGCGATGGTTAAGAGCGGCGCGCGCCTGTGCATCATTGCCTGGAATGAGTTCACAACAGACCAGCCAGAGTTTACTCGGCTCGGCAAAGGCATGATGCCCGGCTACCCCGGCGTTGCCGCCAAGGATTACTGGGACGCCCGCGCGCGCGGCCTCGGCGGGAGTGAGCGCGACCCGTTCTGCTCCTGCGGCGAGGAGAATTTGCTCGGCTACGCGGGCGACCCTTACTCGACGGAGAACATTTTCATCCACGAATTCGCCCACAACATCCACCTGCGTGGCTTGGCGAACGTGGACCCGACGTTCGACACGCGACTCAAGGCGACTTACGCCGCTGCGATGAAGGCCGGCTTGTGGAAGGGCAAATACGCCAGCGTGAACCACCACGAGTATTTCGCCGAGGGCGTGCAGTCGTGGTTCGACGACAACCGCGAGAACGACCACGACCACAACCACGTGAACACGCGCGCGGAATTGCTCGCCTACGACGCCGGCCTCGCCGCGATGTGCCGCGAGGTCTTCGGGGACACGATGCTGAAATACACCAAGCCCGCCACGCGCCTCACCGGGCACATGGCCGGCTATGACCCAGCCAAAGCGCCGACTTTCGTCTGGCCGGAGCGGCTTAAAGACGCGAAGGCAGAAATCAAACGCAAGGCTCAGGCGCGCAGTGATGCCGCCACCAGCGGAGGCCCCAAGACGCAGCCGGCCAAATAACCTACCCCTGCGGGTCAACGGCAAGTCCTTCCCGCCGCTTCGCCAAGTATAAACCAGTTTCTGCCTGCATCTTTGCTTGTGCCCAACTTCTCAGGAGCAACTCATCCGCGTCGCCCTCCTTGCCCTCCTGCTGTTGCCCTGCTGCCTGTCCGCGTCGCCGCCGGTGGACCCGGATTCGCACGGCGTTCTGCGCAAGCCCCTGCCTGACAAGCTGGTGGTGCTGACCTTCGACGATGCCCCGGCCAGCCATGCGACGGTGGTGGCACCGATTCTCAAGGAACTGGGCTTTGGCGGCACCATCTACGTTTGCGACTTCGATTCGTTCAAAACGCGGAAGGATTGGTATCTGACCTATCGCCAGATGAACGCCATGCACGCGGCTGCCCGCCTACAGTCCGGAGCTCAACCCCATCGAGGGACTGTGGGGTCAGGTCAAGGACAGTGTCGGCGCAAACACCGAGATCGCCATTGCGAGCGGGGCCAAGCTGGAGGTGAACTTCAAAGGACAGATAACCCTCCGCAAACTGACGCTCGATGGAAAACCGCAGCCTCCGGGAATTTACACGGCAACAAGCACGCCTGATTTTCTGAAAGGCGATGGGGCAATTGCCGTCCGACCCTGTCCAAATATTTTGACCGCGAAATTCATTCTCCTCTCCGCACTGCTCTTGGCTGGCCAGCTTGGCCTGCACGCCGCCGAGGTAGCGGGAGAGATTCTCAATCCCACCGAGCAATTCGGCAGGGACGTGAACTACCAGCTCAAAGGCAAGGCGACCTTCGGCTGGAAGACCGGCGCGCAAGGGGGCGACATCGACCTCAACGGTCACGCCCTCACCGTCGAGACCGGGGGCGGCAACCGGACTGTTTTCAGCGGCGCGATCTCCGGGACGGGTTCGGTGGAATGGCGGGGTGGCAGCGTGCCGCAGGTGGCACCGTCCATCCTCAGTGGCAGTGCGCCGAACACGTTCAAAGGCCCGTTCACGCTGGTCAACGGGGTGCTCGATCTGGACAAGCCGGCCGGGGTGGATGCCATCCCCGGTGACTTCGTCATCGGAACCAAGGGCGATGCGATGGCGAAGCTCAACCGCGCACACCAAATCAAGGACTTGGCGCACGTGACGCTCGGTGGGGCGGGCGTCAGCAGCCTTGAACTACAGGGGCACGACGAAAGGTTCGCGTCGCTGACGCTGGCGACTCACGGGGTGATTTCGCTGGGAGAAACGCCGGCCGCACTGCTCATTGGCGACAGCAGCGGTCGGCCGTGGAACCTCGCCAAGACACTGACGATCCGGGGCTTCAAGCCCGGGCGGGACAAGGTCGCTTTCGGCAAGGATGCGCAGGGATTGAGCGCAGCGCAGCTTGCTCGCGTGGGCTTTGCGTCTCCGGCGGGAATGCCGGAGGGACTCTACACAGCGCGGATTGGGACGGATGGGCAACTCGGCCCCGGCACCGTGGTCCAGGCTTCGCAGCCGCCGTTCGATGTGTCAGCGGATGCCGTGGCGGCGCGGAAGAAGATTTACGACGTGCCCGGACTCGCCGCCCTTTCCGCCGCGGACAGCCCGCTCCGGAACGGAATGACGGCCGTTTTTTTTGGCGACTCCATCACCTGGCAGAATGGTTTTGTGGGGCAGATCGACAAGGCGCTGAAGTCCGGCGAAGGCGCGAAGGGCCGAACCGTCCGGCTGGTGAATCGCGGCATCAACGGCGGCGGCGTGCTGCAGATTCGCGACGGCTCGACCAACAGCGCCTATCCCGGCAGCAGCACGCAGAAATCCTTCGCGGCGGTCATCGCGGCGGAGAAGGCGGACGTCGCGGTGGTCTTCATCGGCATCAACGACGTGTGGTGGCGCAAGACGGAGCCGGAGGTTTTCGAGCGGGCGCTGCACGAGCTTCACACGGCGGCCAAGGCGAATCGCACCCGGCTCGTGTTCGCCACACTGACGGTTCGCGGCGAGCTGCCGGACGGCCGGAACAGCGACGATGCGAAGATTGACCAATTCGCCGAGCTCACGCGCAAAGTCGCGGCGGCGACCGGAACGACGCTGGTGGACCTCCGCCGGGCTTACCTCGCTTATCTGCGCAACCACAACGCCGAACTGCGCGTGGACGGCAGTCTCTACTTCGTGCCCGCCGGCGTGCTCACTTACGATGGCGTTCACCCCGCGGCGAAAGGCAACGAACTCCTCGCCAATTTGATCAGCGACGGCATTGTCCGCGCGCTGGCGGAGAAGGAGAAGCCAGCCGCAGGTCGCGGCCAGTTGAAACCGGGCACCTCATTCGACTACACGGAATACGCCTTCCAGCCTAAGTCCTGGGAGAAGCGTGGCCTCAGCCTGCAACTGGCTCCCTGGACGGGCACGAACGTGATCTTCCTGACCACGAACGCCAATCTGGACTCGGACTTGATGGCAAAGTGGGTTGCGCGTCTCGACGCAGGCTGGCAGTTGTATGCCGACCTGACCGGGCGGAAGCCCAATCCCTTCCGCCAGTTTGAAGGCAAGGTCACCATCGCGGCCGTGCCCGGAGCGGACCTGACGTGCGGGGCGGGTTGCGGCTATGTCGGAGCCACGGGCATC
>SXTU01000261.1 GCA_005791875.1 Verrucomicrobiales bacterium | reverse complement strand
GAGGAGTTTCAGCGCCTCTGGGTGGTAGCTGAAATCGGTCGCCCTCTTGGACCCTGCCCGTGCATCGCGTGCATCGAGCTTTTCGCGCAGTTCCTTGGCGAAGCCGGGCTTGTCAAAGTCCAGGAAATACCCGAGCAGCCCTGCGGTCCAAATCCCGCCGAGGCAGCCGCGCCACTCGAAGAGCCGCACCTTCGCTCCCGCCCGCGCGGCGGTGATGGCGGCGGTTACTCCGGCCGGACCCGCGCCGCACACGATGACATCGGCGTCTGCCGCGAGCGGAATGTCACGCGCCGGCTCGTTGAATTGACCGGGTTTGGTCTCTGCGGCGTGGAGCGGGAGCTGACTCGCGGCGCTGCCTGCGAGCGCGGTGGTGAAAAACGTTCGGCGGGAGACAGGTGTGGGCTTCATGGGATGCGGTGGTGTAGTGAGGATTCATTTCTTGCCCGGCAGCAGAAATGCCGCACGCTCGCGGAAGTTCTTCACCCGGTGAAAGGTCGTCAAGTCGTTGTCGTGCTGGTTGCGCCCGGCACGCGAGGTGCGGGCGGCCACCAGCAGGTCGTCGCCATCAATCAGCAAGCCGCAGTATTGGGAGGCCTGTCGGACCTCGGGCCAGACCACGATGTAGCCGGCGGGCAGCCAGTTGAGCGCGTCGAAGCTGCAATAGAGCGCGAGGATGCGGCGCTCATGGCCGGCGGGCAACTTGTAGTTCGGGTTCTTTGATAGTTGCGCGTTCCAGGCCGGGTCCTGGTCCTGGGTGCGGGTCGGCAGGTTGGCGTTCATCCAGTAGAGGCCGCCGACGGGATCGTGCACGATGTTAAACTGGGACTGCGCGCCGGGCAGGGCGTGGAACTGGCGGAAGCGGTAGTCGAGCTTTTTGCCGTCGTCCTTCAAATCGCAGATGACGCCGATTCCGACACTGTCGCGCTCGGCGATCAAGTAGCGCCAACTGAGCTGCAGCCGTCCGTTGACCTCGACCACGTTGCCTTCGAGGATGGCTCCACCGCTTTTTCCTGGACGGCTCATGGATGGAGGCAACTCGGGCATGGGCAGCGGCGCGGAGATGCGCCACGAGGCGGGGTCGAGCAGATCTTTCGACAGATCGCCAGCGATGACATAGGTATTGCCTGGTTTCTGCCACGCGCTGCCTCCAGCATCGTCCATGCACCAGTAGAACTGTCCGTTGCGAATGACGTAGGAACCGGCTGTGTTGACATAGGGACCTTGAAACAGCGTCACCGGGGCCGTCCATGTCTGCCCGTCATCGTCGGAGCGGATGATCTTCAGGCCGGAGTCTGGAGGATTGTTAACATACTTTCCGAAGCCGAGGAAATACAACGCCTTGCCGTGCGAGAACAGCGTCCCGTGGGTAGCATCGCTTTCCCCCGGCGATCGTGTCCAGCTTGCGCCACCGTCATCACTGCGGAAGAACAGAAGCGTTTTCACTGCGCCGCGCGGTTTGCCGCGGATATTCAACGGCACCGAGCAGAGCAATGCGCCGTCGGATGTTCTGGCCAAGGACGGCGCACCGCTGTAGATGTAGCCCGATTCCATAGGAATCCCGGCGTGGTGGTCGAAGACCACCGTGTAGTCCGCACCGAGCGTGGGTTCGGCGGCGGGAAGTGTGCCCGCAGCAGCGAGCGCGGCCAGCGGCGCGAGCAGGAGGGTGGTGAGGAGTGTGTGTTTCATGGCTGTTTCTTCTTTCGTTTCTGGTTCGGAGTGCTCTCCGCATCGTGCTTAACGGTGATGCGTTGCGTGAGCATTTGATCGAGCTTCTGGCTGAGATCGGTGCGGAGGGCGGCCTGCGCGGGTTCGGCGACGAGGTTTTGGTGTTCGATCCACAACGCGCCTTCACGGCGGGTGCTGGGGCCGGTGGTGTAGTCGTAGAGTTCTTCGGCGACGAGTTCACGGGCGGGCCAGGTGATCCAGCGCGTGTAGCGATGGGTCGCGGTGCGCAGCGAGTAGCCCATGAACTCGGGCGTGCTTGCACTGAAGGGGCGGGCGAACTGACTGAGGACGGCTTCTCGACCGGGTGATTGCGGATTGGCGAGCATCGGGACCAGGCTGCGACCATCGAGACCCTGTGGCGCGGGCAGCGAGGCGAGTTCGGCGAGCGTGGGAAAGACATCCACCAGCTCCACGAGGCCAGCGGCGGCGGCTCCGGGCGCTTGCAGGCCGGGGGTGCGGATGAGCAGCGGCACACGGGTGTCGCGCTCGAAGTTGGTGCCCTTGCCCCAGCGGTCTTTTTCGCCGAGCGACCAGCCGTGATCGCCCCAGAGCACGACGATGGTGTTCTGAGCGAGGCCGAGCTGATCGAGCGCGGCAAGGAGTTTGCCGATTTGCGCGTCGGTGTAGCTCACGCAGGCGTGGTAGCCGTGACGCAGGGTGCGCGTGGTGGCGGCGTCGAGGTGCTCGTCCTTCGGCATGTCGCGGTAGCCACCGAGTTCGCGATGGCTGTGGTGCGCGTGCTCCGGGATGCCTTTCACGCGCTGGCTGTCGTCTTTCAAATCGAAGGTGGCGGGATCGTAGAGGTCCCAATAACGCTTCGGGGCATTGAAAGGCAGGTGCGGCTTGAAAAAGCCCACGGCGAGGAAAAACGGCTTTCCGCCTTTTTGCAGGCCGGTGAGCCTTTCGACCGCCAAGCGCGCCAGTTTGCCATCCGCGTAGCCTTCATCGGGCACATCGGCGGCTTCCCAGGCCGGGCCTTTGCCCTTGCCGCCGGAATCGCCGAGCGCGGAGTTCTTCCAGCCCTTCTGCTTCAGGATTTCCGGCTCGGACCAGGAGTCGGGATCGAGTTCGCGCTCGTCGCCACTGAAGATCTTGCCTAGCGAGAGGGTGTGATAGCCGTGTTTTTTGAAAAGCTGCGGCAGCGTGATGATGTTCGGCTGCGTGTCGCGAAAGAGGTTTCGATTGTGCCACACGCCCGTGTTGTCCGGCAGCCGGCCGGTGAGGAGCGAGGTGCGCGAGGGGCCGCACACAGCCTGCTGGGTGTAGGCATGATCAAAACGGCGCGCCGAGGCGGCAAAGCGGTCGATGTGAGGCGACTTCACCAGCGTGTCGCCATAGCAGCCGAGAGAGGTGCGCAAATCGTCCACGGCGATGAAGAGGACGTTCGGGCGTTGGTCTGCGGACGAGGCAGATCGACAGACGAATGGGGACAGAAGAATGAGGAGCAGGATGAGGCGTTTCATTCGGCGTCCCCCTTCTTTTTCTTCTTCGCCGGCTTCACGTTCGGATCGTAGTCCGGGTTCGGCCTCATCATCTCGGCACCGACCTCCTTTCGCCAGGCTTCGAGTTCTCGGCGGAGTTCATCCGCCTTGGCGGTTTCGGTGGTGGCGAGGTTCTTGGTTTCGCTGAGGTCGTCGGTGAGGTCGTAGAGTTCGATGCCCTCGGGGTCGAAGGTCTCGATGAGTTTCCACGGGCCTTTGCGGATGACGCTGCTGGGAAGGCTGGAGGGATGCTCGTTGTAGTGCGGATAGTGCCAGAAGAGTGAACGCGCGGCCAGCGAACCTTCACCGGCGAGCAGCGGACGCAGATTGCCGCCGTCCTGATGCTGATTTGGCAGCGCGGGCAGACCCGCCGCCGCCAGGCAGGTCGGATAGAGATCGGTGCTGGTGACGGGGTCGCTCACCACGAGGCCGGGCTTGGCGACACCGGGCCATTTGATGATCAAAGGCACGCGGATGCCGCCTTCGTAATACGCGCCTTTGTTCGCCCGCAGCGGCGCGTTGCTCGTGGCGTTGTAAAAGCCGCCGTTGTCGCTCGTGAAGACGATGACCGTGTTCTCGTCGAGTTTCAGTTCCTTCAGCGTCGCCATCACGCGGCCCACGCTGTCGTCAATGCTCTCGACCATCGCCGCATACTCCGGTTTTCCCGCTCGCTGCGCCTCGGGGATGCGCTCGTATTTCGCGATGACTTCCTTTTTAGCCTGCAAGGGCGTGTGGACGCCGTAGTGGGGGAAGTAGAGGAAAAACGGCTGCGCCGTGTTCTGGGTTGCGGGTTCCAGGTTCTTCGTTGCTTGAGTATCGCGGATAAACTTCACCGCCTCGTCCGTCAGGCGGTCGGTAAGGTATTCGCCCTCCTTGCCATCGGGCAGCACGTTCCAAACGGCCCGCTGGCCGGTGGCGGGGATTTTCCAATTCCCCGCATACGGAAAGAAGTAACTGCCCGGCGCACCGTGCGCATTGCCACCGATGTTCACCTCGAAGCCGTGATGCTCCGGCAGGGAAAACGGCTCGCTGCCGAGATGCCACTTGCCGATGCTGGCCGTGCGATAGCCACCCTCGCGCAAGGCCTCCGCCAGCGTAACCTCCTCCACCGGCAATCCGCGAAGGAAGCGCCCCTCGCGCAGCTTTGCCTTCGAATCCCAGCGGCCCGACGGCAACCAGTCCGTGAGCAGCAGCCGTGCGGGATACTTGCCGGTCAAAATGGCCGCACGGGTCGGCGAACACACCGCGCAGGCCGCGTAAGCGTCGGTGAAGCGCGCACCCGCAGCGGCGAGCCGGTCGATGTTCGGCGTTTGATAAAACGTGCTCCCCTGGCAGCCGAGATCCTTCCACCCGAGGTCGTCGATGAGGAAGAGGATGATGTTGGGCCTTTGCTTCGGCGCGTCAGCGGCATGCAACGCGGCGAGCGAAGCGAGCAGCAGGACGGTGAGGAGTGGGAGGGTGTGTTTCAAACGAGTGATTGGCCAACGCACGTAAAGGGGTCAGTTACTGGATACTTTCAGCAAACAGCCGCTCAAATCGCCTTCTTCTTCGCCTTGGACTTGCCGGCCTTGGCTCCGGGTTGGTCGAGGCTGGCGGGCCGTGCGTCCTTGAACTGCTCCAG
>SXTU01000260.1 GCA_005791875.1 Verrucomicrobiales bacterium | reverse complement strand
GTCACCTGGGAGGCTGCCGCTCAGACTGTGTATCAGGTGGAGGTGAACACAAACCTCCTCGCAGGAAGCTGGCAGTTCCTGTCTAACTTCACCAACTCCGCCACGACGAACCGCGTGGTCACATTCTCCGACGTGGTGCCGGTGGGCGCGGCGGAGCGGTATTTCCGCGTTTCGTATCAACCTTGAGCAGGCGCATGGCAGCAATTCTTCATCGTCATCGGCGGTCAATGCCGGGTGCGCTCTGGCTTTTGGCCGGGTGCCGGTGCGCGTCGCGGTGGATGGTAATGCTGGTCCTGCTCTTGGGTTTGGGCAGCGCTCTCGCAGCGGAATTACCCGGAGTTTCCTTCGTGATGCTGGACGGCCAGCGTGTGCATCCGACTGCGATGACGGCCCGCCTCCGCCCAGGTGCAACAGTGGCCACCGCGCGCGCGGCGCTCGCTGCGGCAAAAATGCGTGTGGTGTGGGAATCAGCGGCCGTTCCTGGCTTGGTGATGCTCGACTTGAACCCGGACGAGGCGCGCCCGACGGCGGCGAACGCTCCAACGGAGTTGCGTGACCGCATGGCACAGCTCCGCCAGTCCGGTCATTTTTCCACCCTCGCGCCGGATTATGTGGGCCGCCTGTCCTTGGTGCCCACCGACACCTTCTTTCAGGATGGAACACTTTGGGGCCTGAGAAATCAGGGGCAGCTTGGCGGCGTGGCGGGCGCGGACATCGGCGTCACGAACGCGTGGGACATCACCGTGGGATCCACCAACGTCATCGTCGGCATCATTGATTCCGGCATCCGCTACACCCACAACGATCTCGCCGCCCAGATGTGGCGCAATCCCGCGGAGGTCGTCGGCGACGCGCAGGACAACGACGCCAACACCTACGTGGACGATGTGTTCGGCATCAACGGCATCACCGGTTCCGGGGATCCTAACGACGACAACGGCCACGGCACGCGCGTGGCGGGTGTGATCGGCTCCGCGCCCAACAACGGCCGGTCCCACGTCGGCGTCGCGTGGAACGTCCGCCTGATGGCCTTGAAGGCAACCGACGTGTTCGGAAACCCCCGCAACAGCGCCATCATCCGGTGCGTGGACTACGCCGTGAGAAACGGAGCGAAGGTGCTCAACTGCAGCTTCGAAACCTACTCCTTTGATCCCCAGCTCTTCGCCATCTTCAACTACGCCCGGTCCAACGGGGTTCTGGTCGTGGCTTCGGCGGGAAATTTTGGCGTGAACATTGACCAGTTCGCGGCCTATCCGGCTGCGTTCGGCTTGGACAACATCATCTCGGTGGCGGCGCTGGACCGGCGGGACGGGCTGGCTAGCTATTCGAACTACGGGCGCAACAATGTCCATGTTGGCGCGCCCGGTGTGGAGATCGCCTCCACGTATTTCCAGAGCGACAACAGCTACGACATTTCCACGCTGGACCGCTCGTTGCAGGACGGCACGAGCATGGCGGCGGCCCATGTGTCCGGCGTGGCGGCGCTGGTGTTCTCCCTCACCAACACCATGACCTACAGCGAGGTGCGAAACCGCATCCTCTTCACGACCACACCGGTGGCAGCACTGGCCACGAACACCAGTTTTGGCGGCAGGGTCAACGCTTACCGCGCGCTGACCACGGTGGGGGACAACTTGCTGGAAGCGCTTCTCTCGCCGCCAGCCGGCTCCACCTTGCTGGCCGGCTCGACGGTGCCGCTGACGGTGACGGTCAACGACCTGATGCCGGTGAACAATGCGACCGTCATCGGCACCATGCCGGGCGTCTTCACCAACCAACTGTTCCTCAACGACGGCGTCCTGCCAGACGCCGTCGCAAATGACAATCGCCATGTTTTCACCTTCAACGTGCCAGCGTTCGCCACGAACTTGGTGCTCACGCTCAACATCACCGCGCCGGGCAAGACCAACTTCACCGCCACCTTCCCCTACCGCTCCGCGACCGTTCCTTCGAACGACAATTTCCCCCCGCTCGCCAAGGTGCCTGATCCCGGTGCCGTGATCTTCGGCGACAACACCTTTGGCTCCACTCAATTTGGCGAGCCGTCGCACGCGGGTGTCACCAACATGGCGAACTCGGTTTGGTGGAACTGGTCGCCAAGCAACAGCGGTCCCGTGCTGGTGGACACCGCGGGCAGTTCGTTCGACACCGTGGTGGCCGTTTACACTGGCAACGCCCTGACGAACCTCACGCTCATCGCGGCGACAAATGACGTGGGCGTCATCGCGCAGGGCTTCATCAACTTCACCGCCGTCGCGAGCACCACCTACCGGATTGCCGTGGCAAGCGCCTCCACCAACACCGTGGGCCAGATCCGGCTGCGCGTGCAGTTCAACGGCGTGCCGGACACCACCGCACCGTCAGTGGCGATCACCAATCTGGTGAGCGGCCCGATGTCGGTGACCAACCCGCCCAGCGGCCTGATCGTCACCAACGCCGGGCTGACGCTTTCCGGCACCGCCATTGATCCCTCCACCAACGCGATCGGTGTGAGCCAGGTGTTCATCCGCCTCAACAGCGGCCTTTCGACAACGGCATTGGGATCGAACAGCTGGACCATCCCGCTCCTTCTGACACCCGGCACGAATGTCATCCAGGTTGCAGCCACAGATTTTTCCGGCAACACCTCCGTCCCTCTTTCGTTTCAGGTGATCTACCGCGCGTTTGATCCCTTCAACGATGGGCTGGCCAATGCGCTGGAACTGGCCGGCACCGTCGGGGCGACAACGACCAACAACCTCAATGCCACCCGCGAGCCGGGCGAGCCGCTGCACGTGGGCAAGCAGGGCGGCAAGTCCGTTTGGTATTTCTTCACCGCGCCCAGCGATGGCCTGCTTTCGATCACCACCACCAACTCCAACTTCGACACGTTGCTGGCCATTTACACCGGCACGCGGGTGGACCGCCTCACCGCGCTCAACGCCAATGACGACACGCCCACGGGCTTCGGCATTTACAGCGAACTGACCCAGGCAGTCCGCTCCGGCACGCGCTACTACGTGGCCGTGGATGGCCTGGCTGGCTCCTCCGGCCAGATATTCCTGGAATACAGCTTCACAAATATCCCCATCTATGAACTCACGGTCACCGCGTCGGCGGGCGGGGTGGTGTTCCCCAGTTCCGGTTCATTTCCCACTGGCACTGGTTCCGTGGTCCAGGTGACCGCCGTTGCTTCCAACGGCTTCAATTTCGTGACTTGGGGCGGAGATTCGCTGTCTCTCGACAACCCGCTCCGGGTCACCATCATCCCATCCGTCATTGCCACGCATGCTCACAATGGTGTCACGACTGCAACGATTACAACGATTGCGGCGCACAACTTGGCGAACGGCGGAACGGTCTCCGTCAACGACGCGACGGACCCAACATTCAACGTAGTCAGTGCCGCCGTGACTGTGCTCAACCCCACGACATTTACGTATTCAGTTACCCGTGGAGCGCTGGTGCAGGTCGCTGCTACGGGCACCATCGCGCGAGATACTTCGCTCACGGCCGTGTTCGCCCCCGTGCTCATCGCGGATTCCTTCGAGGCTGGTGCGCTCCGCACGAACATCGGCTGGGCCACGAACAATGCGGCGGGCATCGCCCCGTGGTTCGTCGGGGCTGCCGGCGGCCTCGCCACGAATGCCACGACTGGCGGCGGATTCCATGTCCGCTCTGGCACCATCACTCACGGCCAGACGACTGTTCTGAAGCTGGTGGCGAACTGCCGTCCCGGCCCGGCCTCTTTCGGCTATCGCGTGAGCAGCGAGGAATTCGGTCCCACTTCTGGTGACTTCCTTGAGTTCTACCTAAATGGAGTCCGCCAGTTGCGGATCAACGGCGAGAGCGGTTGGCAGATACAAGCATTCACTGTTGCCGCCGGCACAAACACTCTGGAATGGCGCTACATCAAGGACGGTTCGAAAAGCGCGAATCTCGACGCGGCTTTCCTCGACGATGTGGACTTGCCGCTGGTGCAGGCGGTGGACCGGAACGCTCTGGAGTCGAGGCCCCGGGTAACCACCAACTCGTTCCACTTGGTAGGTGGTGGGGGCGTTCAGTTTCGCGTCGAGGGGCTGACCAACCAAGTCTACGAGGTGCAGGCCTCCCCCGACCTGGAAAACTGGGTGACGATCTCCACGAACTACGCGCCTTACGGACTCATCCAGTTCACGGACCCGCAGGCGCTCACCGTTCCGTCCAGTGTTGACGTCGCGAACGCGTCACTGGTTGCGAACGTGGCCACAATCACGACGGTCGCCAATCACAACTTGGAAGTGGGTGGCACCGTCACGCTGGCGGGGATTGGCGATCCCGGCGCGGTCTTGAATGGCACTTGGATCGTCACTACTCGCACGCCCACCACGTTCACTTTCAGTCTGACCACAAGTGATATTGCTGGCGTGGCGGGTGGCACGGCGACGACAGCTTCCCGATCCAACCGCTACTATCGGGTCATCCTTCCGTGAGCGACGGGCGGTTGGGTGGCCGGCGAATCGGCTGCCGAGGGGGATTCGACTCGCCCTACTTCTCCCGGATCTGCAACAGATACGGTGCTGACAGGACGCTGTCGGGTTTCGGGGCGGGGATGGCGTTGTATTCGAAGTCTACTTTCACCCGGTAGTCAGCGCGGTTTGTCGAGGCCGGGACGGGCAGGAGGGTCTCCCAGCGGTGCTCCATCCGCGGTGTGCGGCGCATGGGGTAGTTGTTCTCGCCGACCTGGAGGTAGGGTTTGAGCGTCTCCTTCTTCAGCGCCTGCATGCTGCTGCGGAACTCGATCTCCACCGGGTAAAGCCCCTCCGCATTGCGCGTCTGCGTGCGAGGGGAAAGCTGCGTGATGGTGGAGGTCGTCCCGCAGCCGGCGAGCAACGCCGCCGCCATCAATCCGCCGAGCCGCAGTGTCTTGCGCATAGTGCCGCGAGTCTGGCCTGCCGCTGCTCGCCCTGTAAAGTCGGTTTTGCCGCTTGCGAAAACGAACTCCCTCGTTACCGTCTCCCCCTTGAATTCTGTGGCTCACGCGCTGAATGCTGACCGCTGAATGCTGAACGCACTATGGCCCTCCTCAACGACAACTATCTCAAACTCAAAGCCGGCTACCTCTTCCCCGAAATCGGCCGGCGCGTGAAAGTCTTCTGTGAGGCGAACCCAGAGGCTGCCAAGCGCCTCATCCGCTGCGGCATCGGCGATGTGACCGAGGCACTGCCGCCCGCCGTCATCGCCGCTCTGCACAAGGCCGTGGACGAGATGGCCGACCGCGCCACATTCAAGGGCTACGGCCCCGAGCAGGGCTACGACTGGCTCCGCGCCGCCATCGCGCAGAACGACTACCGCGCCCACGGCCTCGACGTGGCCGACGATGAGATCTTCGTCAGCGACGGCTCGAAGTGTGACTGCGGCAGCATCCTCGACATCCTCGGCGGCAAAAACAAAATCGCCATCAGCGACCCGGTCTATCCTGTTTACGTGGACACCAACGTCATGGCCGGGCACACCGGCGAGGCGAACGAGGCCGGCGCTTACGCCAAGCTTGCCTATCTCCCGTGCCGCCCCAGCAACGGCTTCGTCCCCGAGCCACCGAAGCGCCATGTGGATGTCATCTACCTTTGCTCGCCGAACAACCCGACCGGCGCAGTCGCCACGCGCGCGCAGCTTGAGGCGTGGGTGAAATACGCTCTGGAACACAAGGCCGTCATCCTCTTCGATGCCGCCTACGAGGCCTACATCAGCGACGCGGCCATCCCGCATTCCATCTACGAAATCCCCGGCGCGCGCGAGTGCGCCATCGAGTTCCGCAGTTGCTCGAAGAACGGTGGCTTCACCGGCGTCCGCTGCGCCTTCACCGTCGTGCCCAAGACGCTGCTGGCGCAGACCAAGACCGGCGAGTTCAAGCCGCTGCACCCGCTGTGGTCGCGCCGCATGACGACGAAGTTCAACGGCGTTTCCTACATCACCCAGCGCGGGGCCGAGGCGCTCTACTCGCCCGGGGGCAAGGCGCAGGTCCGCGCGCTCATCGAGCACTACATGGGCAATGCCGCCGTCCTGCGCAAAGGCGCGAAGAAAGCCGGCTTGAAAGTTTTCGGCGGCGAGAACGCGCCCTACATCTGGGTCCGCACGCCCAAGGGCGTCACGAGTTGGGAGGCCTTCGACAAGATTCTCGGCGACGCCAACGTGGTCATCACCCCCGGCAGCGGCTTCGGCTCGAAGGGCGAGGGCTACTTCCGCATCAGCAGCTTCAACAGCCGCGCCAATGCGGAGGAGGTTGCGCGGCGGTTGCAGGAGTTGAAGTGGTGAGCTGCTACGCCGTCGAACGTCCATGAAAAAAACACCGCGCCGCCTACTCGCACTGGGGGCACTGCTCCTTTCGGTCATCTCGGCCGCCGCCGTGGATGATGGATTTGAGGCGCTCTTCAACGGCCGCGACTTCACCGGCTGGCGGTGCTCGTTGCAGAAGACCGGCGACCCTTGGCCGGACAATTGGAAGATCAAGGACGGCGTCATCTACCTCACCGGCGCGATGCGGCCGCACCTCGTCACCACGCGCGAGTTCGGCGACTTCGAGATGAAGTTCGAGTGGCGTGCGCTGGTGCCCAAGTTCAACGGTGGCTTCTACATCCGCAGCAAGGCCGACGCGGGCAGCAATCAAATCCGCGTGGACAAGAATTTCGAAGGCGCGTTCCTCGCCGGCACCCTCACCGGCGCAAAGGCCTCGCCCACCTTGCAAAAGGCCACGGGGGAATGGAACGAATGGCGCGTGCTGGTGAAAGGCTCGGCGGTCACGCTCTGGTGCAACGGCAAGCTCGCATGGGAAGGCGCGGGCCTGACGCCGGCGCGCGGACACATCGGCTTGCAGGCGGAGGGCACGCCCATGGAGTTCAGGAACCTGCAGGTGCGCGAGGTGAAATAAGCCCGGGCCTTGCCGCGCCTTTGCGCGCTGCCGTAAGCTCGCCTCACTACGACTCCGTGAGCGTCGGCAAAACATACCTCAAGTGCAAGTGCCCCCACTGCGGCGCGGAGGTTTCGTATCCTGACTACGCTGGCGGGGCTGCGAGCGCCTGCGGCAAGTGCGGGAAGACAGTGATGCTCCCGCGCGCGGCGGCTGCGACCCAACCCGCTCCCGTGGCTCCGGCGGCCGCGAAGCCCACACCTGCGCCCGCTCCGGTTGCCGCGCAAAGACCTTCACCACCTCCGCCCACCGCCAAGCCCGCACCCGCCGGCGTCAAGCGCGTCGAGCTTTCCAGCATTCGTGGCGGAGACACTCCTGTCCCCGCTGCGGAAAAAGGCTCTTTCCTCCGCGTCTGCCTGTGGACGCTGAACATAGCCATTGTGCTCGCGGTGGTGATCGTCGTGGGCAACCACTTCAAGAACCGTCCGCCGTCGTCGGGTGGCGAGGCAAACTCCGCTCCGTCGCCAAACACCGCGCCGCCCTCGCCCGTTGCTCCACCTCCCGCAGCGAAGCAAGGCACTCCGCCGGTTTCTCCGGCACCGTCCCCAACTGCTCCACCCCCGAGTCCCGTTCCCGCCGCGACCACGCCCAAAGGCCCCAAGCTCATCGGCGATTTGAAAATCACCCAAGTCGCGCTCGATCAGCCCAAGGGCGCGAAGGGCAGCCGCCTTGTCTACGTCACCGGCGCGTTGAAGAACGACTCCGACCACCAGCGCTTCGGCGTGCGCGTGGAACTCGACCTCCTCGACGCGGCGGCCAACAAGGTGGGCACCGCGACCGACTACCGCCAGATGCTCGAACCGCGCGCGACGTGGCAATTCCGCGCCATCGTCACAGACCGCCGGGCCACTGCCGCGCGGCTGGCGGGGGTGAAAGAGGATGAATGACAAGTAACACCGACCAGTCCATTGTCGCTTCGATAGTGGGATACCCCCCCCCGCAGCAAAACAACCCCAAATACCCCAAATGAAACTGTCCGCCTCCAACCGTTCGCTCCGCCTGTTGGCCTTCACCCTGATCGAGTTGCTGGTTGTCATCGCCATCATCGCGATTCTCGCCGGGATGCTGCTGCCTGCATTGTCCAAGGCCAAGGCGAAGGCGCACGGCATCAAATGCGTGAACAACCTGCGGCAGATTGGTATCGCGATGATCACCTACGCCGACGATTATCAAAATGTCCTCGTCCCGCTCAACCGGCACCGATACACGATCAACAATGCCGGCAACTGGTGGTTCGACATCATGGTTCAGGGGAAATATCTGCCTTCGACTAACGGAGCAAATGTGATCTGGCGTTGTCCCGCCGTGAAAGATCAGGACATAAATCCCGGCGGCCAGTTGGGCTTTGGCGTGATTGAGGGGAGCATCATCCGATACGCGACCAACTCCAACACGGGGCTGCCAGAGGGAAGTCGGCGCACGACGGAAATCAATCGGCCAAGCCAGGTCTGGTTGATGGGAGACACCGGAGTGCCGCAGGTCGGGCCGCCGCCACCACACTGTCGTTTCACCACGTGGTTTGCGGTCTGGCGTTCTGACCAGTGGGCCAACTATGCACAAGGCAATGGGAGCGGCCATCAGGTCGGTCCGCGTCACAACCTGCGGGCCGATGCGCTCTTCTTCGATGGCCATGTCGAACCGCTCACATATCTCGATCTTTCGAACAACGTGAACAACATCTGGGCGACGAATAACATCTTTTGAACGGATCGTTATCGCGGGTAATTGACACGACGCTTGCCACGCCCCCAGCACGTTTCCATACTCCGCGCCTTTGAAACTATGAACGCACCCATTCGTGTCGCAGTCACCGGCGCTGCCGGTCAAATCGGTTACTCCCTCCTCTTCCGCATCGCCTCTGGCGCGATGTTCGGACCGAACCAACCCGTCATCCTCCACCTCATCGAAATCCCCGACGAGAAGGCGCTCAAGGCCCTCGGCGGCGTCATCATGGAGCTGGAAGACTGCGCATTCCCGCTGCTCAAGGGCTGCGTGCCTACCAGCGATTTGAGCGAAGGTTTTCGCGGCGTGAACTGGTCGCTACTCGTCGGTGCTCGCCCACGCGGCCCCGGCATGGAGCGCAAGGTCTTGCTCACCGCCAACGGCAAAATCTTCACCGGCCAGGGTGCGGCCATCGCCAAGAACGCCGCGCGCGACGTCCGCACGCTCGTCGTCGGCAACCCTTGCAATACGAACTCCCTCATCGCGATGAACAGCGCCGCCGGCGTGCCGCGTGAACAGTTCTTCGCCATGACCGCCCTCGACGAAAACCGCGCCCGCACCCAGCTCGCCAAGAAGGCCGGCGCGCCCGTCGAGTCCATCACCAACCTCGCCATCTGGGGCAACCACAGCTCCACGATGTATCCCGACTTCTTCAACGCGAAGATTCAGAACCGCCCCGCCACCGACGTCATCGGGCATCGCGAGTGGCTGGAGAAGGACTTCATCACCACTGTGCAGAAGCGCGGCGCGGCCATCATCGAGGCCCGCGGCCTCAGCTCCGCCGCCAGCGCGGCCAACGCGGTTGTGGACACCGTCCGCCGCCTCACCACGCCCACGCCCGCAGGCGACTGGTTCAGCGTCGCGGTCTGTTCGGACGGCAGCTACGGCATCGAGAAGGGCCTGATGTTCAGCTACCCGATTCGCACCGACGGCAAGCAGTGGGAAATCGTGCAAGGCCTGCCCGTCAACGAGTTCAGCCGCGCGAAAATCACCGCGACCGAGAACGAGCTGAAGGAAGAGAAAGCCCTCGTCGCCGACTTGCTGCCGAAGGCGTAACGCCGCTTCACTCTCAAGCCGCCGGCGCGTGCCGGCGGCTTTTTCGTTTCCAATAGCGCCGCGTCCATCTCAGTGCGGTGGCTTTGACCGATTGGGCGGCGGGTTGGCTAGAACCAACCCTTCTTGCTGGTGACGTAGGTCGCCACAAAGGCCTCGTCGCTCTTGGTGCGATAGAGAATGCCCTCGATGAGGCCGATGATGCCCATGATGAAAGCGCCCAGTCCACAGGTCGGCACGCTCACCAGCAGCATGATGACGCCCTCTTTGGGGTAGCCGAAGATGAACTTGTGGATGCCCAGCGCACCCAGAAGAATTCCACAGATCCCAGCCGCCACCTTTTCTGCACCAGCAGGTTTGTTGTTTAAGTTTTGTTGGGTGCTTGTAAGCCACTGGCCTAACCGGAGGCTACCGGCGCGTCAAGGGAGGTCTCACACCACTTCCACCGGGCACTTGGGAATGGCGTCGAGGAAGGCCTGGCCGTAGCGCTTGTTGAGCACACGGTTGTCCAGCACGACCACGATGCCGGTGTCGGTCTTGGTGCGGATGAGGCGGCCCACGCCCTGACGAAATTTTAAGATGGCCTCGGGCAGGCTGAACTCGCTGAAGGCATTTCCACCGCGCGCTTCAATGGCCTCGATGCGCGCTTCGATGAGTGGGTGGTCCGGCACCGCGAAGGGTAGGCGCGTGATGATGACGTTCGAGAGCGCCTCGCCCGGCACGTCCACGCCTTGCCAAAAGCTGTCGGTGCCGAAGAGCACGCTGTCCACGTTGTCTTTGAAGTTCTCCAGCATCGTTGAGCGCGGCGTGCCGGTGCCCTGCACGAAGCATTCCAGGCCCAGCTCCTCGAAGAACGAGTGCATTCCCTCCGCCAGCTCCTGCATGAGCTTGTAGTTGGTGAAGAGGACGAAGGCCTTGCCGTGCGTCTGCCGGATAAAGTGTTTCACCCAATGCTCCAAGGCGTCGCGATAGCCCTCGTCGCGCGGGTCGGGCATCTTGTTGGCGACGTAAACAGTCATCTGCCGCTCGTAGTCGAAGGGCGAGCCGAGCTGGAGCGCGGTGGCCTGCTCCGCGCCGACGCGTTTTTGAAAGTAAGCCAATGCGGCCTTCGACTTGGCTGAGTGCGTCCCCTCCGAAGTGCCTTCATTCCGCACTCCGCATTCCGCACTCCGCATTCCGAGCGTCGCGCTGGTCATCACCACGCTGGTGTCGCTCTCGAACAAGCGGCGGCGCAAATAGTCCGCCACATTCACCGGCGCGGCGTTGAGCGAGAGGTTGCGCTGCGTCTTGCCGCCGCGCTCGACCCAGTAAACGCAGTCTTCGCCGCCCTGCGTCAGGAAGGTCGCGACGGCTTGCCGCAGCTCCAGCAGGCGGCGGTTGCATTCCATCAACTCTTGGCCGGTGTCTTTGTCCTCGGAGGTTTTTATCAGTTCGCTCACGGATTCGCGCAGGCGCTGGATGGGTAACGTCACGTTGTCCTTCACGAGGTCGGGCTCGCGGATGCGCAGCTCCTTCCACTCGCGCCGCACGCCATCGCCGCCCGTGCCGAAGCGCTTGCCGCCGGCCTCCGCTCCCTTCGCGTTCAACGCGTCGCAGACCTGCTCGACGCTGTGGAAGAACGTCTCGGACTCGGTCAGCAGTTCGTCCACGAGCTTCACGGACTTGCCCTGGCGCAACGTGCCGAGCAGGCCCTTGCCGGACTTCGGGTTCCACAGGCGGTTGAGCGCGAAGCGGAGCTGGCCGCTCGACATGCTCAAACCGACGTGCCGGGCCGCGACGTTCTCGACCGTGTGCGCCTCGTCGAAGATGAGGAAATCGTTCTTGAAGAGGATGCCGCCCTCCTGCTCCTCGTCCACGCCGCCGAGCAGCGTGAAGAACAGCGTGTGGTTCAGCACCAGCACGTCGGCGGCGAGGATGCTCTTGCGCGCGCGTTGGAAGAAGCACAGCCCATGGTCCTTCGCGAAGTCGGATTGGTGGCCGCAAATCTTCGGCGAGCACAAGCCGCGCTCGGAGCAGACCTGCGCCCAGACCTTCGGGTCCGGCTCCAGCTCGAAGTCCGAGCGGCTGCCGTCCTTCGTCTCCTTGGCCCAATCAGCCACGCGTTTCAGCTCCTCCATCTCCGGCGAGGTGAAGAGTTGGTCGGCGTGCTGCAGGGCCTTGTGCAGGCGGCGGGAGCAAAGGTAGTTCGCCCGGCCCTTGAGCATTGCGTAGTTGAACTTCACCGGCGTGGGCAGCGCGCCCAGCACCGCGGCGAGCATGGGCAGGTCTTTCTGCGTGAGCTGCTCCTGGAGGTTGATGGTGTGCGTGCAGACGACGGCCTTCTTCTTCTCAGCGAGGGCGAAGAGGATCGCCGGGATGAGGTAGGCGAGGGACTTGCCGACGCCCGTGCCGGCCTCGACGACGAGGTGCTCGCGGGTGGTGAGGGCGCGGGCCACGGCGACGGCCATCTGCTGTTGCTCAGGGCGGAACTCGAAGTTGCTGGCCTTGGAGAGCAAGCCAGTGGGGCCAAAGATGTCCGCGACCTGCTGGGCGAGGTCGATGCCGGAACCGGCGGGCTGGTTTTCAATGGCGGCAATCACGCGCACGCGAACTATGGGAATCGGCGAGCGGGTGAGGCGAGGGAAAAGGGAAGGTTGCCCACGGATTACACGCATGGAAAATTTTCGCACGAGCACAACTCGCTTTTGTTCAATCCGCGCTATCCGTGTAATCCCCAAGCAACCTTCGGTGCGTGGATATGAGCTAGACGTGTTTTGGCGTTTCTCCTAAGATTTACCCGATGTCGAAAGCTGCCAAAGCCAGTGCGGCGACTCCCCCGGCGGCGGACCAGCCCTTCGAGGAGGCGCTCCAGAAGCTCGAAGCCATCGTGGAAGCGATGGAGTCGCAGGAGCTGCCGTTGGAGACGCTGCTCGCCCGTTACGAGGAGGGCACGCGGCTCGCGGCGGTCTGCCAGGCCAAGCTCGCCGAGGCGGAGCTGAAGGTGAAGCAGCTTGAACAGAAGCCCGGCGGCGAGTTTGAACTCAAGCCGGTGGCGGTGGGGGCGGAGGATTAGGATTTGCAGGGCCAGGGCTGGCGTGCTGCGCGGCCTTGCTCTTAATTTCTCTTTTCGTTTTACTCTCGATTGCGAATTATGAACCGATACCTCGACATGGTGGACAGCCCTGAACACGTTAAGAAACTCACCCCGGAGCAGTTGCTGGTGCTGGCCCAGGACATTCGGGATGAGCTCATCACCAAGCTGGCCAAGGCGGGCGGCCACCTCGGGCCGAACCTGGGCGTCGTGGAGCTGACCATCGCCATGCACCGCGTTTTCAGCACGCCCAAGGACAAATTCGTCTGGGACGTGAGCCACCAAGTCTATGTCCACAAGCTGCTCACGGGCCGGAAGGACCGCTTCCACACCATCCGCCAGACCGGTGGTTTGAACGGCTTCGCGCTGCGCTCGGAGTCCGAGCACGACAGCTTCGGCGCAGGCCACGCGGGCACGGCGCTTTCCGCCGCGCTGGGCATGTGCGCTGCGCGCGATCAGCGCAAGAGCGACGAGCACGTCGTCTGCGTCTTCGGCGATGCGGCGTTGACCAATGGCGTTTCCTTCGAGGCCCTGAACAACATCGCGCACACGACCAAGAAGTTCATCGGCATCCTGAACGACAACGAGTGGTCCATCGCGAAGAACGTCGGCGCAATTTCCGGCTACCTCAACAAGCTCATCACCAACCCGACCTACAACGCGCTCCAGAAGGACTTCGAGTCCTTCATGCGCAGCACGCCGCGCGGTGAAATCACCTACAAGCTCGGGCAGAAGGTCGAGGAGGCGGTGAAGGGTGTCGTGAAGGAGCTCACGCTTCGACATAATCCGACCAGCAGCGAGGACGATGGCCGCGGCGGTTTCGGCAGCAGCCTCATTTTCGAGGAACTGGGCGTGCGCTACCTCGGTCCGATTGACGGGCACAACCTGCCGCTGCTCGTCGAGGCGCTGGAGTTCGCCAAGAAGTGTGACTACCCCATCGTGCTTCACTTGCTCACGAAGAAAGGCAAGGGCTTCGACGCCGCGCTCCAGCACCCGGAGAAGTTCCACGGCCTCGGGCCTTACTGCGCCGAGACTGGCGCGACGCCGCCCGCCAAGCCCGGCACGCCGCCCGCCTATCAGGATGTGTTCGGTCAGACGCTCGTCAAACTCTGCCAGAAGGATTCCACCTTGGTCGGCATCACCGCCGCGATGCCCACGGGCACGGGTTTGAAGCATTTGGAGAAGGCAATGCCCAGCCGATACTACGATGTGGGTATCGCCGAGGAGCACGCCGTCATCTTTGCCGCCGGCATGGCGACGATGGGTTTCCACCCGGTCGTGGCGATCTACTCGACCTTCCTCCAGCGCGCCTACGACTGCATCCATCACGACGTGTGCTTGCAGGACTTGCCGGTCATCTTTTGCATGGATCGCGCCGGCCTCAGCGCCAACGACGGCCCCACGCACCACGGCCTGTTCGACATCTCCTACCTGCGCTGTCTGCCCAACGTCATCGCGATGGCGCCCAAGGACGAGGATGAACTCGCGGACATGATGTTCACCTGCACGCTTCAGAAACACCCGACCTTCATCCGCTACCCGCGCGGCAACGGCGAGGGCGTGCCCATCAAGGAAACGCCCACGTTGCTCGAAGTCGGCAAGGCTGAGATCACGCGGCAGTTCGCGAACAGCGGCGGGAGGAAGGTTGCCCTCTTCGGTCTTGGCCAGATGCACGGCATCGCGAAGAAAGCTGCCGACCAACTCGCCGCCGAGGGCTTCGATGTTGCCGTCATCAACCCGCGCTGGACCAAGCCGATTGACGCCGGCACGCACGAGTTCTTTGGCCGCGCCGCCGACCTCGTCATCACGCTGGAAGACCACGTCCTGATGGGCGGCTACGGCAGCACCGTGCTGGAGCACTTCGCCGACGCGCACATCACCACGCCCGTCGCGCGCATCGGCTGGCCAGACGCCTTCATCGAGCACGCCAGCAGCGTGGACTATCTGCGCAACAAATACGGCCTGACTGTCGAGAACACCGTCGCGCAGGCGAAGGCCAGGCTCGCCGCGCCTGCCGCTGAGCAGGTGAGCTTCAAGGCGGCGTAGCGCTGAGAGCGCGGCGTTTACGCCGCTGCAGGGAGGTTAGCGAGGGAACCATTTGGACAATCGGGAGCGTAACCCTGCGCCCGTTGCTTTCTGCGGCGTGAACGCCGCGCTCCGCTGAGTTCTGCGGTTTGCAGCCTGCTTGAATGGCCGCCCACCGCGCGAAGTCCGTTGATGGACTCCAAAGCTCAACAATATGTCCCCACTCCTCTACCTCCGCCTCTGGCTCATGGTGTTCCTCCACTACTTCGTGTGGGGCACCTGGTATGTCACGATGGGCACCTACCTCCACTCGACGCTCAAGTTTGAGGGCGGGCAAATCGGCTTGGCTTATGGCAGCACGGCGATTGGCGCGATGGTCTCGCCGTTTTTTGCCGGCATCGTCGCGGACCGGTTCTTCGCCACGCAACGACTGCTCGGGACGTTGCACCTCATCGGCGCGGCGTTGCTCTACTACGTCTCGACCCTGACCACCTTCGGGCAGTTTTACCCGGTGCTCATCGCCTACACCATCAGCTACATGGCGGGACATGGCCTGACGAACGCGCTCACGCTCACGCACTCGAAGAACCCGGCGAAGGAATTTCCGCTCGTGATGCTCATGGGCAGCGTGGGCTGGATCGTTGCGGGCTTCACGGTCAGCGAACTGAAGTTCGAGGACAACGCTGGGATGTTTCGGCTCGCAGCGGGCGCGGCGCTGCTGATGGGCCTCTACTCGTTCACGCTTCCGCACACGCCGCCCAAGGGCGCGGGCGCGCCGGTCAACGCCCGCACCATGCTGGGCCTCGATGCGCTCAAGCTCATGCGCGACCGCTCGTTCTGCACGTTCATCATCTGCTCGTTCCTCATCTGCGTGCCGCTGAGTTTTTATTTCAACTGGATGCACGTCTTCATGGGCGAACTGAAGATTGAGAATGCCGCCATGAAAATGACCGGCGCCCAGGTGTCGGACGTCGTCTTCCTGTTGCTGCTGCCGTTCCTGCTCAAGCGGCTCGGGGTGAAGGGCATTCTCATCCTCGGCATGGTGGCGTGGACGGTGCGCTTCGGATTGCTGACGCAATTTCCGCAGGCGACGAACGCGGCATGGATGCTCTTCGTCGCCATCGCCGTCCACGGCATGTGCTACGACTACATCTTCGTGATGGGCCGCATGTATGTGGACAACCGCGCCAGCGAGGACATCCGCGCGGCGACGCAGGGCTTTCACGCGTTCGTGACGCTCGGCGCGGGGATGTTCGTCGGGTCGTGGCTCTCTGGCGTGGTCGGACAGCACTACACCAACGCCGGTGGTGCGACACACAACTGGTCGGGCATCTGGCTCGTGCCGGCGGTGATGTCGGCGGTGCTGATCTTTGTGTTCGCCGTGCTGTTCAAGGACAACGTGCCGGCGGCGAAAGTGGAAGCACCGGCGGCTGCAAGTTAAGCTGAAGTCCGTCGCCGAGTTTCCAATTGGTCGCGGCGAGTGCGCGCCCTACGGTCCCGCAGGCGATGCCCCGTGCAATCCACTGAGACGGTCGGGCATGGTGCCGGCACGGCTCAAATGTTCAAGCCGTTTACACCACCAAGGCCGCCGGCAAGGGCACGGGCCTGGGTCTCACGGTGTCGCGGAAGATCGTCGAGCTGCACGAAGGCACCATCCAGATTCAGAATCGCACCCCGCGCGGAGCGCGGGTCACCGTCACGCTGCGAACCGAAAGGAGCTGACCATGTAACCGAAACGCATCCTGATCGTTGACGACGAACCCTCGATGAACCGCATGATCCGGCTGACACTGGAGATGACCAAGCGCTATCAAGTGCGCGAGGAGAACCAGACCATTCACGCGCTGGCCAGGGCCCGCGAATTCAAGCCAGACCTCATCCTGCTCGATGTCATCATGCCCGGCGTGGACGGCGGCGAGCTGGCCCGGCGCATCAAGGCAGACCCCGTGTTGAGGCAGATCCCGGTCATCTTTCTGACCGGCACCGTGACGAAGAAAGAGGCAGCGGAAGGATCCGTGACAGCCGGCTAACCGCTCCTGTCCAAGCCCGTCAGTCTTAAGAGCCTCGTGGAGTGCATCGAGAACGCGTTCGCAGCGAAGGCGCACGAACTAGTCAGGGCAGCAACAAGCCCCAGGGAGACGGAAACCAAACCGGTGAAGAAGTGAGGTGGCGCGTCCCCCGGAAGGCGCTCCTGCCTCAGCCCAGAGCGCCCGAATGTTCTCGTTCATTTGCATCGTCCGAAGGCACACTGCCGCTTCGCTCACCCGGCGTAGCGGAAAAAAATCTTTGAACGAATGGCCCCAACTCTGTCTAAATCGTCGGAAACCTTGACAGGTCGTGCACAATACGCGCCGTCACAGAACCGGGCAGCCGGAAGCAGCACATGATTAAAGTCGAAAACCTGACCAAGACCTTCGGGCCGAAAGTGGCCGTGAACGACGTTTCTTTCACCGTCCAGCGCGGCGAGGTGCTGGGCTTCCTCGGGCCGAACGGCGCGGGCAAGTCCACCACCATGCGCATGGTCACGGGCTTCCTCCCGCCCACCGCCGGCCGCGTCACCATCGGCACACACGACATGCTGGAGGACCCCGTCCCGGCCAAGCGCCTCATCGGCTACCTGCCCGAGTCCGCGCCGTGCTACAGCGACATGACCGTGCATGGCTTCCTGTCGTTCGCGGCGGAAATCCGCGGCCTGCGCGGCGACGCGAAGAAGACCGCCGTGCATCGTGCGGTGGAGATGTGCTTCCTCGAAAACGTCCTGCACCAGAGCGTGGACACGCTCTCCAAGGGCTACCGCCACCGCACCTGCTTCGCGCAGTCCATCATCCACGACCCGGAAATCCTCGTGATGGACGAGCCGACGGACGGCTTGGACCCGAACCAGAAGCACGAAATCCGGCAGCTCATCAAGCGCATGGGTGAGAAGAAGGCCATCATCTTCAGCACGCACATCCTCGAAGAGGTCGAGGCCTCCTGCACGCGGGCCATCATCATTGACCTCGGAAAGGTCGTAGCCAACGGCACGCCGCAGGAGCTCAAGCGCAAGGCCCCGAACGCCGGTGCGATTCTGCTGCGCGTCAACGGCGTCGCCGCCGAGGTCGTGACCGGCAAGTTGCGCGCGGTGGACGGCACCGAGCGCGTGCAACTCGTGAAGGAAGAGAACGGCACCGTGACCGTGCGCGTGCTCCCGAAGTCCTCGACCAACGGCGAGTTCCGCAAGGGCGTGAGCGCCGCCGTGCAAGGCTGGCGCGTCGAGGAACTGCACGTCGAGGAAGGCAAGCTGGACGAGTATTTCCGCAGCATCACCGCCTCGGACACCGCGAAGGAGTAAGCTCCACGATTAACAGACGCGCCCGACGGCCGCCTCTCAACTCTCAACTCCCCAACTCTCAACTTCCTCATGGGCAACATCACCACCATCGCCAAGCGCGAACTCAGCGCCTACTTCGCGTCGCCGGTCGCTTACGTCTTCATCGTCATCTTCCTGCTGCTGACCGGGTTCTTCACCTTCATGGTCGGCGGGTTCTTCGAGCGCAACGTGGCGGACCTCACCGCGTTCTTCCTGTGGCATCCGTGGCTGTATCTCTTTCTCGTGCCAGCGGTTGGGATGCGCGTGTGGTCCGAGGAGCGTCGGCAGGGGACGATCGAATTGCTGATGACCATGCCCATTACCCCGTGGCAGGCCATCATGGGCAAGTTCCTCGCGAGTTGGGCGTTCCTCGGGCTGGCCTTGGCGCTGACCTTTCCGGTCGTCATCACCGTGAAGTATCTCGGCAACCCGGACCTCGGCGTCGTGGCGGGCGCCTACATCGGCAGCTTCCTGCTGGCGGGCGCGTATCTGGCCATCACTTGCCTGACCTCCGCGCTCACGCGCAACCAGGTTATCGCGTTCATTATCTCCGTGGTGGTTTGCCTCTTCCTCATCCTTGCGGGTTGGCCGCCGGTCACGAACATCCTCACCAAGGCCCTCCCGGACAACCGCTGGATTGTCGAGTTGGTCTCGGCGTTCAGCGTGATGACGCACTTCGAGGACTTCCAGCGCGGCGTGGTTGACTCGCGGCACCTGCTGTTTTTCTTGTCCGTTATTGGTTTTTCGCTGTTCAGCACCAGCGTCGCGCTGCGTGGCCTGCGTTCCTAAACACGAACATGAAGCGACGCGGAGCCAAAATTTGGACACGGATTTCACGGATCCTCACGGATTTAGTGAGAGCCCGTCTCAATCCGTGCCAATCCGTGCAATCCGTGTCTCTCCCCTTTCCCCGCCCATGAAACAGAAGAAACTCGAAACCCTCCTCTACTCCGCCGTCGGCATTGTCGCCATGGCGCTCATCCTCGTCGCCGTGAACTACATCGCCGCGACCTTCCGGTCGCGTGTGGACCTCACCGCCGACCAGCTCTACACGCTCTCCGACGGCACCAAAAAAATCGTCGGCAAGCTCGATACGAAGGTCAAAATCCGCCTCTACTATTCGCAGCGCGACAACGCGATGCCGGTCTTCCTCAAGACCTACGCCCAGCGCGTCGAAGACCTGCTGACCGAGCTACGCCAGCACTCTAAGTTCATCGAAATCGAGAAGCTCGACCCGCAGCCGGACTCCGACGCCGAGGACTCCGCGAACCTCGACGGCGTCGAGGGCCAGCCCACGCAGACGGGCGAGAAGATTTACCTCGGCATCTCCATCAACTGCCTCGACCAGAAGGTCGCGCTGCCGTTCCTCTCGCCGGAGCGCGAGAAGCTGCTGGAGTATGACCTCGCCCGCGCCATCGCACGCATCGCGAGCCCGACCAAGCCTGTCGTGGGCGTCATGTCCGCGCTGCCCGTCTTCGGCACGCCGATGAACCCGATGATGATGCGCATGGGCCAGCAGGGCGGCCAGCAGCCCCCGTGGTATCTCATCAGCGAACTGAAGAACGACTTCGATGTGCAGCAAATCGAGCTGACGGCCACGGAGATTCCCGCCGCCGTGAAGGTGCTCCTCGTCATCCACCCGCGCGACATCTCGGATGCGGCGCAGTTCGCAATTGACCAGTTCATCCTGCGCGGCGGCAAGCTCATCGCCTACCTCGACACGGTGTCGGTCATTGACCAGCAGAAGCAGGGCGGCAACCCGATGATGGGTGGCGGCCCGCCGACGAGTTCATCGCTCGACAAGCTGCTCGGCGCGTGGGGCGTCGGCTTCGACAAGTCCAAGTGCGTCGCCGACATGAAATACGTCTCGCGCATGGGCGGCCAGCGCGGCCCGCAGCAGCAGCCCGCCGTGCTCTCGCTCACGCCCGACGCGATTGACCGCGAAGACATTTCCACGAGCCAGGTGGACAGCCTGCTCTACCTGTTCGGCGGCGCGTTCACCGGTTCGCCGACGGAAGGCTTGAAGAAGACCGTGCTGCTCAAGTCCACCACGCAATCGCAGCTCGTGGAGGGTTTCCTCGCGCAAATGTCCGGCGAGGCCATCGTGAAGGACTTCAAGCCCAGCAGCACGGAATACGCGCTGGCCATCCGGTTGAGCGGCAAGTTCAAGACTGCCTTCCCCAACGGCAAGCCGGAGTCCGCTCCGCCCGCGCCCGGCGAGGAGAAGAAGCCCGATGCCCCGCCCACCGCGCTGAAGGAAGCCGCCGCCGAGAACCACGTCATCCTCGTGGGCGACGCGGACATGCTCTTCGACCAGTTCTGCGTGCAGATTCAAGACTTCTTCGGTCAGCGTGTCGTCATCCCGCGCAACGGCAACGTGAACCTCGCGCAGAACTTTGTGGAGCAGCTCTCCGGCGACACCGCGCTGATGAACACCCGCAGCCGGGCCATCGTGCAGCGCCAGTTCACCCGCGTGCGCGATATGCAGTTGAAGGCCGAGGACGCCTACCGCGAGAAAATCAAGGGCTTGGAAGCCAGCTTGCAGGAGACGCAGAAGAAGCTGAACGACCTCCAGCGCAACAAGGAGAAGGGCCAGCGCTTCGTGATGTCGCCCGAGCAACAGAAGGAGCTGGAGAACTTCCGCAAGCAGGAGGCCAACGTGAAGGTCGAGCTGAAGCGCCTCCGTCGCGACCTGCGGCAGGAAGTCGAATCCATGGAGAACCGGCTGAAGTGGGCGAACATCGCCGGGATGCCGCTGCTCGTGACCATCGGCGGCATCGGCCTGGCCGTCTTCAAACGCAAACGCACGGCGGCGCGATGAGCGGCCCGCCTACTCAAGCATGAACGTCTCGGAGAAACGGAGTAGTGGAGTGATGAAGTATTGGAGTGCTGACTCCGCTCCGCCCATTGCTCCATCACTCCACCACTCCATCACTCCGTTTCTTTCTCTCCCATGAACCGCAAGCAGCTCCTCATTCTTCTCGTCCTCGTGGCCGTCATTGGCGGCGCGGGCTTGCTCGTCAACCAGCGCCGCCAGGGCGACTGGCAGCAGTCCTCCTCCGGCGGCGGCCAGAAGCTCGCCGCTGCGCTCGATGTGAACGCCGTCGCCACCGTCACCCTCAAGGCCAGCGCGGGCGAACTGAACCTCGTTAAAGCCGGTGAAACCTGGGTTGTGAAGGAGCGCGGCGATTACGCGGCGAACTTCGGCACCATCGCCGACCTCATTCGCAAGTTCGCCGACGTGAAGGCCGTGCAGACCGAGCAAGTCGGCGCGTCGCAGTATGCGCGCCTTGAGCTGCAGGCCCCCGGCGAGGGCGAGGGCAAGGGCACGCTCGTCGAGTTGAAGGGCAAGGATGGCAAGGCGCTCAAGGCCGTCGTCCTTGGCAAGAAGCTGACGAAGAAATCCGAGGGTGGGCCGTTCGGCGGTGGTGAGTTTCCCGTGGGCCGCTGGGTGCGCGACACGGCGAGCAAGGACACCGTCATCGTGACCACCGAGCAGTTCGCCGACGCCGAGCCGAAGCCGGAGAACTGGCTGGAGAAAGACTTCCTCAAGGTCGAGCGCGTGAAATCCATCGCCGTGACCTACGCAACCAACGCCGCGACCGGCTGGACCGTCACGCGCGAGACCGAAGGTGCGGAGTGGAAACTCGCCGGCCTCAAGCCCACCGAGCAGGCCGACACCAACAAGCTCTCCGCCCTCGGTAGCCCGCTGAGTTCGCCCAGCTTCAGCGATGTGGTGGCCGACCCGAAAGCCGACAAGCTTGGCCTCGACAAGCCCGCGACCCTCGTGCTGGAGACCTTCGACGGCTTCACCTACACGGCGAAAGCCGGCACCGCGAGCGGCGACAACTATCCCTTCACCATCGCCGCGACCGCGAACTTCCCGAAGGCCCGCACACCTGCGAAGGACGAGAAGCCCGAGGACAAGGCGAAGCTGGACAAGGACTTCGCCGACGCGCAAACGAAGCTCGCGGACAAGCTGGCCGCCGACGCGAAGTTCTCGAAGTGGACCTACCTCGTCTCGAAATACACCCTCGACAGCGTGCTCAAGAGCCGCGCTGACCTGCTCGTGGTGAAACCGGAAGAGCCTAAGCCCACCGAGCCGAAGGCCGCCGCGAAGCCGCCGACCAAGTAGGCGGCGCAGAGCTGCGAGTTGCGCTGGTCCGGAGTCCGGCCTTCAGCCGTGACTTGCGGGTGCGTCCGCTCCGCTGCTGCCCATACCAATTCGGAATGTGATGCGGTGGGTTTGGGCGGAAACCACGACGCGCTTTGACTCCCTCTCCTTTCATTGGATGAGGGGAGAGGGCCGGGGTGAGGGGTTGCATGCGTCGGCGTTGGTGGCCTCACCCCTCATCCGGCCTTCGGCCACCTTCTCCCCTCCTCCGAGGAAGGGAGAAGGCGGGCTCCGTGACGTCCGGGTTGCACATCACCGACTGCACATCACCGACTTGGAGCTGGAACGGGTATCAGATGAACTTCGTGCGGCCGGGCATCGCCAGAGGCGGGACTTCCAACTTGCCGTTCCAGTCGCGGAGGGTCTGCGGCGCGATTTCCTCCTTCGAGTTCAGCGCCATTTCCCACGTGACTTCCTGCCCGGTGTAGCCAGCCATGCGGCCCATGATGCCGGCCATCGTGCTGGTCACCATGCGGTCGCCGTCGTTGAGCGGCTTGCCGGCGCGGATGGAGGCGAAGAGCTCGTCGTGCTCCACCTGATACATGTCGGGCGTGGGGCCTTCGTATTTCCAGTTCCGCTCGCCGTTCAGGTCCGTGGTGTAGGCGCCGCGTGAGATGTAGGCGTTGCCCTTGGTGCCCAGCGCGTAGAAGGCGTTCTCGCCGAAACATCCGGTGATCTGCCGCTGCTGGATGAAGCCGCGCACACCGCCGGGCCATTCGTAGGCGACGGAGATGTGGTCGAAGATGTTGCCGCCGTTGGCGGGGATCTGGCGGCCGCCGGTCGCGGTGCATTTCAGCGGGGGCTTGTCCTTCATCGCCCACATGATCCAGTCCACGGTGTGGATGGCCTGCTCGACGAGGCCGTCGCCGGAGAGCCAGGTGAAGTTATACCAGTTGCGCGTCATCCACTCGAGGTCGCTCATGCCGGCGGGGCGGGTGTCGGCCTTGGGCATGGGCTTCACGGGGCCGGTGAGGTAGGTGCCATAGACGGCCCGCACGTCGCCGATGGAGCCGTCGAGCATCTTGCCGAAGACGGCGCGCTTGGCGTAGTCGTAGCGCCAGCAGAAGCCGGCGACGACCGCGAGGTTCTTCTCCTTGGCGATGCGCACCGATTCGAGGACTGAGCGCACGCCGGGCGCGTCCGTGGCCATGGGCTTCTCGGTGAAGACGTGCTTGCCGGCCTCGACTGCGGCGCGCAAATGGGCGGGGCGGTAGCCCGGCGGCGTCGTGAGGATGACGAGGTCCACGCCGCTCTTGATGACCTTCTCGTAGGCGTCGAGGCCGACGAACTTCCGGTCCGCGGTCACGTTGAACTTCTTGTCGTCCTTCACCTGCGCCTTGATGGAACTGAGGCTGCGCTCAATCGGTTCGGGGAAGGCATCGCCCATGGCCCACAGCTCGACGTTGCTGTCGGCCCGGAGCGCCTGGGCGGCCGCGCCGGAGCCGCGCCCGCCGCAGCCGATGAAGCCGATGCGCAACTTGTCGCTGTTCGGCGCGGCGCGGAGGATCGAGGGGAAGACGATCTCTGCGGCGGCGACGCCGGCGGCGGTCGTGGCGGCGGTGGACTTGAGGAACTCGCGGCGTGAGGGGGACGGTTCAGGATTCGGGGTCATGAGCTGGGTGCGATGTTAATGGACGGCAGTGGCAAGATTGCAAACCACGGCGGACAAGG